>JBHEMZ010000140.1:0-12235 GCA_046262315.1 Gaiellaceae bacterium | reverse complement strand
GGCGGGGCTTGGCCTGAAGGCGGCGACGATCACACCGGAGGGACGCGACGACGTCGGCTCCCCGAACCGGATCCTGCGGGAGGAGATCGGCGGCCGCGGGATCGTCCGGACCGGGCGTCGTATCCCTGGCGTCGTGCCGCTCGGAGGTGTCCACGCGCCCATCTCCGTGGTGCGGATGGCGGTGGGCGATGCCTACGGGGCGAAGGAGTGGCGCGAGGGCGAGGGCGAGCACGAGGTCGCATTCCGAACGGAGCGGATCGAGCGGCGGATCTGCCGTGCCGTCGCCGAGTTCGCCTTCCGCCAGGCGGACCGGATGGGCGCCAAGGTCTTCGGTGGGCCGAAGTACACCGTCAGCCCGACCTATGAAGGGATGCTGAAGGAGGAGATGGATGCGGCGGCCGAGCGCCACCCGGACGTGCCGTACGAGCCGCAGCTGATCGATGCGACGTTCGCGCTCCTGCTCTCGCAGACCGGCGCTCCGCTCGTGCTCCCTGCCCTGAATCGCGACGGCGACATCCTCTCCGACCTCGTCCTGCCGCTCTTCGGGTCGATTGCCGGCGCCGAGTCGCGCATCGTCGCCTTCGACGACGAGTTCACGCTCGGGGCTGTCGTGGCCGAGGCCGCACACGGCACCGCGCCCTCGCTCCAGGGCAAGGACGTGGCGAATCCGCTCGCCATGATCCTGGCCGGCTCGGCTCTCCTCTCCTACGGGGGCGAGGACGCGCAGGATGCCGCCCGCGCCATTCGCGAGGGCGCGCTCGAGGCGATCGCCGAAGGTGTACGGACGTCCGACCTGGGCGGCCATGCGGGCACCACCGAGTTCACGGACGAGGTGATCCGCCGCACGCGCTCCAAGCTTGAAGTCTGGGCGACGCTCTAGGGGCACTAGAGTCCGCCGCGCATGAAGGTCGGCGTGCCGAGGGAGACAACGCCGGAGGAGCGCAGGGTCGCGCTCGTCCCGGACGTGGCTGCGCGCCTGGCGGGGGGCGGCTTCGAAGTGGTGGTCGAACGCGGGGCGGGCACGGAGGCGGCCTACGAGGACGCCGGCTACGAGCAGGCGGGTGCGCGCGTC
This sequence comes from Gaiellaceae bacterium, assembly GCA_046262315.1. Classification (GTDB taxonomy): domain Bacteria; phylum Actinomycetota; class Thermoleophilia; order Gaiellales; family Gaiellaceae; genus JACVRM01. Next base: position 11,163 of record JBHEMZ010000140.1, on the reverse strand, counting down.
GTCGGAGCCGAGGAGGCCTGGAGCGCGGAAGCCGTCGTCAAGGTCTGGAAGCCATCGCCGGAGGAGGTGGTGCGGCTTCGCGAGGGCGCGGTGCTCGTCGCGTTCCTTCAGCCGCTGACGGACGCGGAAACGACCGCCCGCCTCGCCGAGCGCGGTGTCGTCGCGTTCGCCATGGAGTCGATCCCCCGCATCACGCGCGCGCAACCGATGGACGCGCTGTCCTCGCAGAGCACGGTCGCCGGTTACAAGGCCGCCCTGATCGCGGCCGACCGCCTGCCGCGCTTCTTCCCGATGCTGATGACCGCCGCCGGCACGGTGGCACCCGCCAAAGTGCTTGTGCTCGGGGCCGGCGTTGCGGGGCTCCAGGCGATCGCGACCGCCCACCGGCTCGGCGCCGTCGTCTCTGGTTTCGACGTCCGCCCGGTGGTCAAGGAGCAGGTCGAAAGCCTCGGCGCGTCATTCCTCGACCTGGGCGTACAGGGCGAGGAGACGGAAGGCGGCTACGCACGCGAGCTTTCCGAGGAGGAGCAGCGCCGTCAGCAAGAAGAGCTCGCGCGACGCATCCCGGAATTCGACGCGGTCATCACGACCGCGCTCATCCCGGGACGGCCGGCGCCCCGGTTGATCCCCGCCGGCGCCGTCCGCGCCATGCGGGCGGGATCGGTGATCGTCGATCTGGCCGCCGAGGCGGGCGGCAATTGCGAGGTGACCCAGCCTGGCGAGGTAGTGGTGGAGGACGGCGTGACGATCGTCGGGCTGCTCAACCTGGCAAGCTCGATGCCCGCTCACGCCAGCCAGCTCTATGCGCGCAACGTGCTCGCTTTGCTCCAGCACCTCGCGCCGGGCGGCGAGCTCGCGCTCGACTTCGAGGACGAGATTACTGCGGGCGCGTGCGTCACGCGCGAGACGGTCGCGGCATGAATACGTCGTTTTTGGTCGAGTTGACGGTGCTGGTGTTGGCGATCTTCCTCGGCCTCGAGGTCATCTCGAAGGTGCCGACGCTCCTGCACACGCCGCTGATGTCCGGGACGAACGCGATCCACGGCATCGTGCTCGTGGGCGCGATCATCGTGGCCGGTCTGCCCGACCAGAATCTGTGGATTCGCCTGGTCGCGCTGGCCGCCGTCGCGCTCGGGACGATGAACGTGGTCGGAGGGTTTGTCGTCACGGACCGGATGCTCGAGATGTTCAGGAAGCGCCCGGGAGAGGAGCGCGCGAGTGACGCGCTCTGACGCCATCACGCTCGCGTACCTCGCGACCATCGTCTGCTTCATTCTCGCGCTGCGCTTCCTGTCGTCGCCCGCGCGGGCGCGCCAGGGCAACTGGCTCGGCGCAGCGGGGATGGCGATCGCCGTCGCCGCCACGTTCGCGCGCGAGGGGCTGGAAAACATCTGGTGGATCTTGCTCGTGATGGCGCTGTCGATTCCGGTCGGGGCGTACGCCGCTCGCGCCGTGAAGATGACCGCGATGCCGCAGATGGTGGCTCTGTTCAACGGGGTCGGCGGCGGTGCCGCTGCTCTCATCGCACTGGCGGAGTTCCACGATCGGGCGCCGGATCCGGGCCGTCTCGACGAGAACGTGTCGGTGTCGATCCTGCTGAGCGCGCTGATCGGCAGCATCTCCTTCTCCGGGAGCATGGTCGCCTTCGCGAAGCTCCAGGAGCTGGTCGGCGGCCGGCCGATCGTCTACCCGGCGCAGAAGCTCGGCAACGGCGCGCTCCTCGCCGCGCTCGTCGCCCTGGGCGCGGTGGTTCTCGGCGGGCCGCAGGAACAGACGGCAGTCGTCCTGCTCATCGTGGGCGCGCTGGTGTTCGGCGTGCTGTTCGTGCTTCCCATCGGCGGCGCGGACATGCCCGTCGTGATCGCCCTGCTGAATGCGTTCACCGGGCTGGCGGCGTCCGCCACGGGCTTCGTACTGCACGAGACGGTCCTGATCGTGAGCGGCGCGCTCGTGGGCGCCTCGGGCACGCTGCTGACGCTGATGATGGCCCGCGCGATGGGCCGTTCGGTCACGAACGTGCTCTTCGGCGCTTTCGGCCAGCTCCAGGTGACAGCCGGCGCGGCGGTCGAAGGCGATGGCGCGGTGCGCGCCACGACGCCGGAGGATGTCGCGGTCATGCTTGCGTACGCGAAGCGCGTCGTCGTCGTACCGGGCTACGGGCTTGCCGTCGCCCAGGCCCAGCACGATGTGCGCAAGCTGGCGGACGAGCTCGAGCGGCGCGGCGTCGACGTCCGCTACGCGATCCATCCGGTGGCGGGCCGCATGCCCGGCCACATGAACGTGCTGCTCGCCGAGGCGAACGTGCCGTACGACCGGCTGTTCGAGATGGAGCACGTAAACCCAGAGTTTCCCGAGACGGACGTCGCGCTCGTGATCGGCGCGAACGACGTCACGAACCCCTCCGCACGCAACCAGCCCGGCAGCCCGATCTACGGCATGCCCATCCTGGACGTCGACCACGCCCGCAGCGTTGTCGTGCTGAAGCGCGGCATGAGCCCGGGGTTCGCCGGCATCGACAACCCGCTGTACGTCGACCCCAAAACGGCCATGCTCTTCGGCGACGCGAAGGACTCGGTCGCGAAGCTCGTCGACGCAGTCAAGTCGGTCTGAAGCCCACGCACCTGTCCGCCGCGGCCATGTCTTCACCCGACACCTCCGCCGGGGCCGGCCGCTTGCCTCCCTCCGGTTCCAGGCTAATTGTGAGACTCGCACGCGTGGGTGACGAGACCGGGTCGACTCCGTAGATGTCCATCCCTTTCCTCGCGGCGCGGCACGTGGAAGCGGCCGTGTCACCCGCCGAGGCAGTCGAGGCCGTGCGCGACGCCTTCGCCGCCTACGCGCGCGGCGAGTGGACGATGCCGCCCAAGGTATACGTGCCTGCCTATCCCGCAGGCGACTTCCGTGCAATGCCGGCGCTCGGCGCGGGCCACGCCCTGCTGAAGTGGGTCACGTCTTTCCCGGGCAACCCGGCTCGCGGGCTGCCGACCGTCACCGGGCTCGTCCTGCTCTCGGACGCCTCCGACGGGTCGCTGAAGGCCGTGCTCGACACGGGAGTCGTGACGGCGCTCCGAACCGGCGCCGCGGCGGTGCTGGCCGCAGAGACACTGGGGCGCGACGAGAGCTCGGCGACGGTCGTCGGCGTTGGCGTCAACGGTCGCGCGGCGGCCCGCACATTTCTTGCACGCGGACGGGATGTTGTGCTGTGGGATGTCGACTCGGAGCGTGCCCGGTCGGCGGCGCGGGAACTCGGCGCCCGCGTGGCCGCGAGCCGCGAGGAGGCGCTGGGAGCGGACCTCGTCGTGACCGTCACACCCGGGCACCAGGTGCTGTTCGCGGAGGGTTCGCTCCGCGCGGGCCAGCATGTGAGTTTGATGGGCGCCGACGGCCCCGGCAAGAGCGAGATCGCCCTCGCCGAGCTCGCTCGCGTCCACGCCTTCTGCGACAACTGGGAGAAGCATGGACCTTTTCCAATACCGGGGCATAGACGTCATCTCGGCCCGCCTGTGATCACAGATGCTCGCGGTCGCCTCGTTTGTGACGACTGGCAACAAGCCAGCCACGGCGGGGACCTCGCGCGCGCCGTAGCCGAGAGTTTGATCTCTCGCGAGGATGTGGCCACGTTAGGGGACATCCTCATCGGGGCCGCGCCTGGTCGCCAGTCGGACGGGGACATCACAGTCTTCGACTCCACGGGCCTCGCGATCCAGGATCTTGCGGTCGCGCTAGCGGCGTACGAGCGCTACCGCGCCGAGCCAAACTCGCCGGACTACACCGACGTCATAGGGTTTGAGCTCGACTGACAGCAACCCGAGGAGGACAAGATGAAGGGGAAAATCGTACACATCGAGCTCCCGGCCGAGGACACGGGCCGCGCCCGCACGTTCTGGAGCGAACTGTTCGGCTGGAAGTTCCAGGATTGGGAAGGCCCGATCGAGTACCACATGTTCGAGGGCGAGCCGGGTGGCGCCATCTACCCGACGCAGGAAGCCGAGCGCGGACCGGTCGTCTACTTCGAGGCGGACGAGATCGACAACGAGATCGCGCACGTCCGGGAGCTCGGCGGGCAGGCGGAAGACAAGAGTCCCATCCCCGGCGTCGGCTGGTACGCGCGCTGCCACGACACGGAGGGCAATCAGTTCTCACTCTTTGAAAACGACGAATCCGTGCCGATGCCCCAGAGCACGGCCGCGACGAGCGAGCGGGCCTAGAGCAGCCGCGCCGGATCGAAGAGCTCCAGCTCGGGCGCCGGCCTGCCGAGGATGGCCTGCGCCACGAGCTCACCGCACGCGAAGCCCAGCACGTTCCCGTGCCCGGAGTAGCCGAGCGCGGCCCAGACACGCGACCGGCCGGGCACACGCCCGACGAGCGGCAGGCGGTCGGGCGTCGAGCCGAAGATGCCGGCCCAGCGGTGCGTGATCGCGGGCGACTTGCCCACCAGCTCGCGCACGAGCTTCTCGATGTGATCCTGGATCAGCGGTGTGGTCGCCTCCTCCGCCGTCCACTCGGTGTCGAGGCTCGCGTCGCGCCGACCGCCGACGACCAGGCGCCGGTCCGGCGTCTGCTGCCAGTAATCGAACCCCTGGCGCGCATAGTGCGGGGAGGGGAAGAGACGCTCCCTGAGCGGCTCGGTGATGACGACCTGGCCGCGCGTCGGCCGCACGACCGCATCGAGCTCAGGCACCAGCCCTCCCGTGTACCCGTCGGTGGCCACGACGAGCTGCGCCTCCCCGGCGTCGGCGAGCGAATCGAGCCGACTTCTCTCTCGGAGGTCAGCACCAGCCGCGGCCGCAAAGCCGGCGAGCCGCCGCACCCAACGGGCAGGCTGGAGCGACCCGTCTGGTGGGTGGTGCAGCGCCGCGGCGAACCGGCCGGCGAGCGGCGGAGCAAGCTCGTCGCGCCATTCGGCGGCGAAGCCGTCCTCACGCAGCGCCTGGTACTCGGCCAGCAACTCCTCGCGCTCTGCAACGTCGGCGGCGAGCCGCAGGCTGCCCGTCCGCACGAAGGCGTCGCCCGCGGCAGCTCCCAAGCGATCGAGGGCGCGCTCCGTCAGGCGCCAGAGCCCTCGCGCCCGCTCCCGGCCGAGCGTCTGCCGCGCCTCGTCGTAGCCCATCGCACCCCCGCGAAGAGCGAAGCCGCCGTTACGGCCGCTTGCCCCAGACGCGACCTCGCGCGTTTCGTGGAGGCGGACGCGCACACCCGCGCGGGCCAGCGCGTAGGCGCAGGAGCACCCGGTCACACCGCCGCCCACCACGACGACCTCCGGCGGGCCGGCCCAGGATGAGGCCACGAAGGGCGGCGCTTCTTCTTCGAGCCAGAACGGGCCCCTCACGGACGGCGATCGTAGTCATCGCGCCACGGCGCACCGGTACACACCTTCTGCCTCCACTGCGAGACCGAGGAGCTCGAGCTCCGACAGCGCGGCGGCCAGGGCTCCGGCGTCGAGACCGGTCGCGACGACGAGGTCGTCGACCGCCGCCGGCCCGTCGGCGAGCGCATCTCGGACACGGGCCGCCGTCTCGCCAGGCTCACCCGCTGCCGCCGGCGCCTGCTCGAGACCGAATGCTCGCAGCACGTCGTCGGCCCCGAGAAGCGGGGTCGCCCCCAGCGTCAGCAGCCGGTTTGTGCCGGCCGACAGTCCACTCGTGATCTCCCCCGGAACCGCGAACACCTCGCGGCCCTCCTCGAGTGCGAGATCAGCGGTGATCAGCGCACCGCTGCGCTCCCGTGCCTCCACCACGATCGTCGCCGCGGCCAATCCCGCGACGATGCGGTTGCGCGCCGGAAAACGCCACGGAGCCGGATCCACGCCGGGGCCGTACTCCGACACGATCAGCCCCTGCTCACGGATCCGAAGGGCCAGCGCGCCGTGCGAGGCTGGGTAATCGCGGTCGATCCCGCACCCGAGCACTGCGACCGTGAGCCCCGCCGCCTCGAGCGCGCCTCGGTGCGCCTCGCCGTCCACACCTCGCGCCAGGCCGCTGACGACGACGAGGCCGGCCGCGGCGAGGTCGCGCCCGAGCGCCCGCGCCACATGCGAGCCGTACGGCGAGCAGGACCGCGCGCCGACGACGGCCACGGACGGACGCTCAAGGAGCTCCGCTTCGCCCTGACCCCACAGGAACAGGCCGCCGGGCGGGTCGAAGATCGAGGCGAGGGAACGCGGGAAGCGGGCGTTCGTGCGCGGCAGCCAGCGCACGCCCAGCTCCGCCAGCTGCTGCGCGTACGCGCGCTCGTCGAAGCGCTGCAAGAACGCGCGGAAGCGCTCGTGCCGCGGCGCGGACAGGACGTGCTCGCCCGACTCGGCTGCGAAGGCGGCGACGGCGAGCTCGCTCACGTGGCGAGCTCTTTTGGGGGCCGGTACGCGAGCGCTTCCGCGAGATGCTCCTCCTCCACCGCATCCGAGCCGGCCAGCGCGGCGACAGTCTCCGCGAGGCGACCAACGCGCGCACGCCCGCGCCCCGACAACGGGAGGCGCTCGACCGCACGATCGAGGAGCACTTCGGCCGCCTCCCTGCGCGCCGGCCGCTCAGCCGCCAGTCGTCCGCGTGCGGCGACCACGCGCTCGCACACGTTCGCGGAGGGCTCGCCGCCTGCCGCCGCGAACTCCTGTGCCCGCGCCCGCGGTACCGTCACCACCAGGTCGAAGCGGTCGAGCAGCGCGCGGGACAGCTTGTCGCGGAAAGATGCAATGCGCTGGGGCGAGCAGGAGCACTCGGCGCCAGGATCGCCGCGCGCACCGCAGGCGCAGAGGTTCATCGTCCCCACGAGCTGAAACCTCGCGGGGAAGATGGCCTTGCCGTCGACGCGCGCGACTGCGATGGCGCCGTCCTCGAGGGGCTGGCGCAGTGCCTCCAGCACGGGCCGCGCGAACTCCGGTAGCTCGTCGAGGAGCAGGACGCCGTTGTGCGCGAGCGTGGCCTCCCCGGGCCGCAGCGCGCCGTGGCCTCCCCCTACGACGGCGGGCATCGATGCACTGTGGTGCGGCGCACGGAAAGGCCGTTCGCGCACCAGCCCCTCGCCGGGATGCAGGAGGCGCGCGACGGAGTGGATGCGGGTCACCTCGAGCGCCTCGTCCTCCTCGAGCGGCGGCAGGATTCCGGGGAGCCGGCGCGCGAGCATCGTCTTGCCCGTGCCCGGGGGCCCCGCCAACAGCAGGTTGTGACCACCTGCGGCCGCGAGCTCGAGCGCCCGCCTGGCGCGGTGCTGGCCGCGGACATCGCCGAGATCCAGCGCCGGCCGGCCCGGGCGGCTTCCGTTCGACGGCGGCGGGGGCGGGGGATCGGTCTCGCCGCGCAGGTAGGCGGCCGCCTCGCCCACGTGCGTGACGCCGACCGGTTCGACGCCCGCAAGCGCAGCCTCGGCCGCTCCCTCCGCCGCGCAGAGCACCCGATAGAGGCCGTCGCGGCGCGCTCCCTCCGCGGCGACTACGAGCCCGCCCACCGGGCGGACCCGGCCGTCGAGAGCGAGTTCGCCGACCGCCGCGTGCTCCTCGACGCGCTCTGCCGGCACCTGCCGCGAGGCGGCAAGCACGGCGAGCGCAATCGCGAGGTCGAAGCTCGGCCCCTCCTTGCGCAGCGACGCCGGGGCGAGGTTGACCGTGATCCTGCGCGACGGCCAGTCGAGGCCGGTCGCCGCCACACCGCTCCGGACGCGGTGCTTGGCCTCCTGGCAGGCGCGGTCCGCAAGGCCGACGATGGAGAAGCTTGGCAGCCCATTCTGGAGGTGCGCCTCCACCTCGACGCGCCGCGCGTCGAGCCCGACGAGAGCGTGGGTGACGACGCGCGCGAGCACGGCGCCGAAGCTATCCGGGGAAGTTCGACGTGACTGTGCCGAAAGTGGAAACTCCCGGGTATGAGGCCCTGGCGCAAGCTCTCGGAGCGCGACGTCTACCGCGGCTACCGCCACGTCGTCGCGCGCCGCTTCGAGCTTCCCGACGGCTCGGAGGCCGAGTTCGAGGTCATCGTGAATCCCGAGACGGTCGCAGTGCTCGCGCTGACCACAGAACGGGAGGTCGTGCTCGTGCGCGAGTTCCGCCCGGGGCCGGAGCGGACGCTCCTCGAGCTGCCCGGCGGTCTGGTGGACGACGGTGAGGACCCGCTTGCGGCGGCAGGCCGCGAGCTACTGGAGGAGACGGGCTACGAGGGCGACGTCCGCCTAGCCGGTGTGCACGTGGCGTCCGCGTACTCGACGCACCGGAAACACACGGCCCTCGCGACCGGGTGTCGGCGGGGGGGCGACCCTGCGCCCGACGAGCACGTGGAGGTCGTCCTGATGCCGCTGGCTGAGTTCCGCGAGCATCTGCGCGGCGGCAACCTCACCGACGTCGCCATCGGCTACCAGGCGCTCGACGCCCTCAATCTGCTCTAGCAGCTGCGCCCGTAATCCTGAAGCTCCGGGTTTTACAGGATCTTTACGGCGCGCTCCGCAAGGCTGAACCCCCGACGGCGTCTGCCAACCAGCAACCACGAAAGGGGTTCTGAACATGAAGAGGATGATCACGCTTGCCCTTTTTGCCTTGTTCGCCATGCCGGCGGTCGCGCTCGCAGACCCCGGAACGGCCGCCGACCGCGTGAACGCAGCCGAGGCTTGCCGGGCTCAGCGCGAGGCGATGGGGCCGGCCGCGTTCAAGGCCACATACGGCACGAACCACAACGGGCAGAACGCGTTCGGCCGGTGCGTGTCGCGCCAGGCCCATGCCCAGCGCGCCGCTCGGCACGAGGCGGCACAGCAGTGCAATGCTGAGCGGAAGGACGCCGAGTTCGCCGTCACCCACGGCGGCAAGACGTTCGAGCAGTACTACGGCGGCGGCCGCAAGGGCGCGATGGCGAGCTGCATCGCGCAGAAGGCGCAGGCACTGTCCACCCAGGGTTCCGAGCACACTGTGAACGCCGCGAAGGCGTGCAGCGCCGAGCGGGCTGCGCTTGGTGCTCGCGACTTCGGGCTCCTCCACGGAACGGCTCCGAAGCGCGCCAACGCGTTCGGCCGCTGCGTCTCGCAGCACGAGCGGGCGAACCGTGCCGACGAGCAAAACGCAGCGGAACAGTGCCGGGCGGAGCAGTCGGACCTCACGTTCCCGGCGTCCCACGGCGGCAAGACATTCGCCGACTTCTACGGCACGAACGCCGACGACAGCAACGCATTCGGCAAGTGCGTCTCGACGAAGGCCAAGGCGGCCGCCGACGAGCGCAAGGCCGCGAGGATCAAGGCGGCCAAGATCTGCAAGGCCGAGCGGGCCGCGGACCCGGTCGCGTTCCGCAACCGCTACGGCACGGGGCCGAAGAAGTCGAACGCATTCGGCCGCTGCGTCTCGCAGCACGCAAAGGGCTAGTTCTCATACGCGGAGGGGCGGCCGCTCGGCCGCCCCTCCGACACCGGCGCGGGCTGCGCGTTCCGCAGCCGCAGGCCGCTGAACTCGAGCGTGGACCGGGTCACCCGGTTCCAGAGCGGCCAGAGGCTCGGCAGGACGCGCAGCTCGATCTCCGCTTCCGCGTGCCGCTCGAGCAGGTCGCCGAGCTCCACCAGCTCGACAGGCTCGACGGGGACCCGGCTGAGCCAGTAGCCCCCAACCTCCGCGTGAGGCTCGAACGTCTTCTCGGGCATGCGGTAGGCGACGACACGCGCTTCGCGCATGCGGGCAAGCCACGCCGACTCGATCGCGTGCACGCGCCGCTCGCGCACGTACAGGAAGCGCTCCACGTCGTCGGCGAACGTGCCGGGCCCGGCCCAGAAGGTGCAGCGCGGGCACTCGCGTGGGAACCAGAACATCGGCAGGTGGCGCGTGTCCACGGCCCAGACGAGCTCGGCGTCCGTGAGCGCCGTGGCGGCGCGGTGCGGCTCGAAGCGGCGCAGCGAGTCGTCCTCGGAGACGTGCCAGAGCGCGTGAGGATCCTCGCCGCTGTACGGCGGGGCCGGCGCCCTAGAAGACATCGGCAAGCCGGAGAACCCCGCGTGGCGTGATCGTGACGACGTCGAAGCGCACCTGGAGCCCGGCGAGCGCGGGACGCGCCGCGAGCCACGCCTCAGCGGCCCGTCGGATACGACGCTGCTTCTCCTCGGTCACCATCTCGGCGGGGTCGCCGAAGCGGGGACCCGCCTTCTGCTTCACCTCGCAGAAGACAATCGTCTGGCCTCGCCGCGCGACGAGATCGAGCTCGTAGCCGCCCGCCCAGGCGTTCGCGTCGAGGATGCGGTAGCCGCGCAGCCGGTAGTGGAGGCGCGCGCGCCGCTCCGCGCGCGCGCCCGCCGAGCGAGTCGACCCTTCGACCCTATGCCGAGAGCGCGTTAGCGCTTTCGGCATAACAGAGCGCCTGGAATGAGAGGCGGTGGATCTCGGAGGGCCCACGCCGGCGCACGACAGCCGAGTGCTCCGGCGTGATGTAGCCGACGTGCGAGCGGAAGCCGTAGTGCGGGAAGAGCGCGTCCATCCGCCGCATGGCGCGGTCGCGGACGACCTTGGCGACGACCGAGGCTGCCGCGATGGCGGCGCTGCGCTCGTCGCCGTCCACGACCGCCCGGTGCGGGGGCGCGCTCGGCCCGAGCCGAAAGCCGTCCACCAGGCACGCCTCGGCGGGCGGTGAAAGGGCATGCAGCGCGGCCCGCAGGCCGGCCAAGTTCGAGCGGTGCAGGCCGTCGCGGTCGATCCGCCAAGGCGGGAAGACGTGGACGCTCACGCGTTCGGCGCAGCCGATCACGGCCCGGAAGAGCCGCTCTCGGTCGGCGTGCGAGAGCTGCTTCGAGTCGTTCAGGTCGGCGAGGGGACGGACGCGGTGGTCGCGCAGACACTCGTAGTCGAGCAGCACACCGGCCACCACGAGCGGCCCCGCCAGCGAACCGCGGCCGGCCTCGTCCGCCCCGGCCACGAACCGTGCGCCGAAACGCCGGTCGAACCTAAGGAGGCGGTGGCCCGGGCGTGTCGGCATGGCCGCCGAGCATAGCCTGGGCATCCGCGGGCATTCGCGCCGGGGAGGAGACAAGTCACGCTTTCTGCGCGCTTCGGTGCTAAGAACTCGTTTCAAAACGAAGTGCTATGCCGCCGAGACAGGCTGGACGGCGCGATCCGTCGTCCTCAGTCGCGCCAATAGCGCTGCTATTGACGCTCCCTGCGTCCTAGACTCGCACTCGCCCAGCGCGCCTCGCCGGCGAGCCTTCATTCTGAACCGAGTT
>JBHEMZ010000139.1:0-53465 GCA_046262315.1 Gaiellaceae bacterium | reverse complement strand
CTCGTCTGCCGCGACGGCGAGGACGGCTGGGTTGCGGTCGAAGTCAAGCGGGTGGCGACGATCGAGGCCGTGGAGCAGCTGACCCGCTATCTGGAGCGTTTGGGCATCGACCCGGCACTCGCGGTCTGCCGCGGCATCCTCGCGGCCGAGCGCTTTCGCCCACAGGCGCGCACGCTTGCTGAGGCGCGAGGGTTGCGCTGCGTAGAAATCGACCTCGCAACGCTGCGCGGGGAGCGCGAGCCGGAGCTCGTGCTCTTCGGGGCATAAGAGCTCGCCGCGGCCGTCTCGAACATGACCGAACCGCCGCTGGCGCGAGAGCCCTCGTGCGTCAGCCGAACGGCACCCAGGCGCGTGGGCTGAGATCGCCGAGGTCGTTCGTCGCGACGCCGACCTCGGAGAGGGTGTAGAGCGTCTGCCGCACGACGACGGAGCGCGCGAGCGGATAGAACCGCTCACCTCCCCACGGCGAGTGCGCCTTGTGCGCGATCCGGCCGACTTCGCGGATGCCGCCCGCGCGGCTGATCCGGAAGCCCGCAGCACCCGTGAAGTGGGTCCCGGTTGAGTGCTGGCTGAACGGCAGAATCGCGAGCCGGGACGCCGGCCAGTAGAGGAACGCATGGTGATCCTGCTCGGCATCGAACCAGCCGTTCGGGATCAAGCGGTGCGCCAGGCGAGTCGGGCGTCGCGGGTCAGAGACGTCGAAGAGCGACAGCTGGGCCCCCTCCACGCGACCCTCGGGCGTCACGTCCTGCCCGACGCCGAGCAGAAGGTCTTCGCCCACGGGGTGGAGGTACGCCGAGTAGCCGGGCACCTTCAGCTCGCCCACGACCCGCGGCCGCTCCCCGTCCGCGAGATCGAGCGTATAGAGCGGATCGACCTGCCTGAAGGTGACGACGTAGCCGGTGTCGCCGATGAACCGCACCGCGTAGATGCGCTCACCCTTGCCGAGACCTCCTACCCGACCCAGCGTCTCGAGGCGCCCGGCCCGCTCGCGCAGCGTCGTGACGAAGCTCTGCCCGCCGACGTTCACGTCGCCGACCCAGGTCGGCCGGCGGGTAGTTGCCGCGCGCAGCACGCCGCGGTGCTCTGACAGCGACCACGAACTGAGCAGGAACCCCTCCACCTGGCCGCTCCCCCGGTAGCGCGTCTCACTCCGAGCCGAGATGTCGAACTTGTGCAGGGCAGTCGTTGCGGGCCGCTCCGCCTGCCCGACGTCCGGCCGCTCGTCCCAGCTTTCGGTCGCGACGTACAGGCTCTGCGGCGAGGCGTAGACCGTCTGCGCATCCGTCAGCACGCCGTCCGAGTCGACCGGCTTGAGCCCGCGCGTCAGGTCGATGGTGAGGACACTCACCAGGCCGAGCCCCGAGAATCGAACCGGCCGGCGGACGTTTCGGCAGTGCGCCAGGTAACCCGTCTCGGTCGCGCCGGACCGGGCGTCGCGGAGCACGTAGCGAGGCAGCCAGTTCGCGAGCCCGCTCTCTGCGACCCGCTGCCGGTTGCGCTCGACAGCGGCGTCGAGCTGCGGGCCTCCGCGCGCGTACTCGAAGGTCACGCCCTGGGGCGCGCTCGTCGCGACGACGACGCGCACGGTGCCGCGGACGAGCCGGGCGGTCACGTAGCGACCGGCAAGCTCGAGCGTCTCGACGACGTTGATAGCAGTCCGGTCGCTTACGTCGAGCGCTGTGAGAACGACCCTCGACGCTGTATAGCGCGTGATCGATCCCGGCCGCGGAGCTCCCCACGGGCCCGTCTGCGAGAGCACGAGCAACCGGTCGCCCTCGAGTAGCAGCTCGTGCCTGCCGGACGGGAGCGACATCGAGGACAGGGCGCGCAGTGGTCCCGCGCCGACGTCGATCGCGTGGAGCCTGTTTCGCGCGACGACGAAGAGGCGGGTGCCATCCGTCTTGACCGTGTCCGGCTCGTCGACACCGGCCTCCTGCACGTTCGTCGTCGAGTAGTCGACCCCGGCGACGGCGCCGGACGAAGCTTTCTCGTTCTGGACGACCGTGTCGATGCGCGGCGGCTCGGGCATCTGCCCGGGGATCCCGGCGCCGCCGACGATCCGCTGGCCCTGTGTCCGCACGAGGTCGAGCAGCTGCGTGCAGGAGCCAAAGCGGCGCAGGCGCGTGTCCGTGGCGCTCGACGCGACAGGCGTCAGGCTCATGGCGGTCGCCGCGAGCGTGGCGAGGATTAGCGGTGGCGTGAGCCTTCTCACTCGGTTCCCCTCGCTCGTTTGAACGTCCGTCTGCGAGAAAAGTTGGTCGGCCGCGACAGCCCGCTGCGAGTTATCGTAGGCGCGTGCGGTTGTTCCGCGAGGACTCGAAGGTGGAGGCGTTGAGGAGCGCGCCGCTCTTCGAGGGGCTGTCGCGCAAGGAGCTCGAGGAGCTCGCGAAGCTCGCGGACGATCTCGAGGTGGAGGCCGGAAGGGTGCTTGTCCGCGAGGGCGAGACGGGCCGCGAGTTCTTCGTGCTGATGGAGGGCGAGGTGGAGGTCGAGCGCGGCGGCCAGAGTCTCGGACGACGCGGGCCCGGGGACTTCATCGGCGAGATCGCGATCCTCGAGGACGTGCCGCGCACGGCAACGGTGACGGTAGCCACGCCGCTGCGCTGCTTCGTCTTGACCGCGCAGAGCTTCCGCAGCGTCGTGGACGATCACCCCGAGGTCGAGCGCAAGGTGCTGCGCGCGCTCGCCCAGCGGCTGGTGGCGCTGGCGAACGACCCGAGCGTGTCGTAGTTAGGGTTCGGGCATGGGACGCGGAGACCGGCCGAAGCGCCGCTGGGCGAAGGATCGCCAGCGCAAGAAGAAGGAACGCGAGAAGAAGGCCGCGGCGGCGGCCGCTGCGCCTCCGCGCCCCGCTCGGCGTTAGGAGGGCTTGGCGAAACGCAGCGCTGTGCCGCCGGGCCGCGCTGCTCGCCCCGAGGCGGCGTCCTCAGTCGGGCCGATAGTGACAACTATCGGCGCTCACGTGAGCCGCAAGGCGGCGAGCGCCATTGCCTCGGAACGACCATCGCACCCCGACGACGAGCGACGTTCCGCCGAGCCCTCCTACTAGAGCAACCGAGCCAGAGTGCCGCCGCCGATCGTGCGTTCGGCGCCGCCGCCGGCTCGTTCCCGCAGCTCACGATCCGAGGTGACGAGCCAGTAGGGCTGACCGCGCTCCACCATCGTGGCGGTGAGAGCGGCGATCCAGTCGTCGGCGCTCGCCTTCCCGGTCTCGAGGATCGCGCAGGCGGCGTGCGCGCTCACTCCGGCGGTCGTCCCATCGAAGACGGCGAGCGCTTGCAAGCGCTCGCTCTCCGCCCAGCGGCCGCAGCCCGCCACGAGCTCCGTCTCGCTGAGGTTCGGCCAGCACGAGCGCAGCACGTTGCGCGCGTCGACGAGCGCGATCGTCACGCGCGCTTGTAGAGCCGGACACCGTCGCGTAGCCACGCGATCCTCCCCGTCTCGTCCCGCAGGAACTCGACGCGCTCGCCCCGGAAGGGCCCCTCGGGGACGAAGCCGATGTCGCCGTCGGCGAGCGCGATCGGCACGGGCGGCGGCGCCGGCATGGGCGGGGAATCGGGCCTCGGGAACCCGCCCTTCGAAGTCATCTGGGTCACGAGCCGCGGTCCGGCCAACGTCACGTCGATGTCGATGAGGTGGCTGACGTAGCGGCCGGCGTACTCCGCGAGTCGGCTGGGCCCGGCATCCAGTGCGACGGGCTCGCGCTCTTGCACCCCGAAGCGGGCGAGGAAAGCGCGCGTCACCTCCCGCGTCACCTCTGAGCCGCGGCTCGAATTCGTCAGCACCGCCAGCGCCTCACCCGCCTCGGGAGCGACGAGCAAGCGCGCGACCTGGCCGTTCGTGCCGCCGTCGTGGCCGAAGAGCTGCACGCCGTCGACCTCCCGGAGGATCCAGGTGATGCCCATGCTCTCGCCCTCGCGGATCTCGAACTGCTGCTCGCGCATACGGGCGAGCCACCCCGGCTCGCCGCCGAGTTGGAAGCGCGCGTACCGGAGCAGGTCGCCGACAGTGGACGTGAGCCCGCCCGCGGGATTGGCCGCGCGCGGGAGCTCCCAGGGCCTCGCCACGACCGGGCCCTCGCCGGGCGCGTGATGACCGACGGCAAAGCGGTGCGTCATCACCTCCTCGGGGAAGAAGAAGCTGTGCTCGAGCCCGAGCGGCTGGAGCAGGCGTTCGCGCACGAGTTGTTCGAACGGCGCTCCGCCCACGACCTCCAGCACGTGCCCGGCGACGTAGAAGCCGGCGTTGTTGTAGGTGAAGATCGTGTCCAGCGGGACGACCTGCGGGAGCTCGGCAAGCCGCCTGACCATGAGCGCGAGCGCGTCCTCACCGCGGCCGGTGTCGTCGAAGTAGTCGCCGATCCAGCCGGGCATGTGCGTGAGCAGGTGACGGGTCGTCACCCGCGAGGCGGTCTCGTCGTCGGCGACGCGGAAGTCCGGCAGGTACGTGCGTACCGGCGCGTCCAGGTCGAGCAGTCGCTCCTCGACGAGCTGCATGGCGACGGTGCCGGTGAAGGTCTTCGTGATCGAGCCGGTCTGGAAGAGCGTGTCGGGGTCGACCTCGAGCGGGTGCTCAACGCTCGTCACGCCGAAGGCGGCCGTGCGCTCCTCGTCTCCAGAGAGCAGTCCGACGGCGCAACCGGGCACGTTCGCGCGTTCGGCCGCGCCCCGGGCCGCGCGGGCGAGGGCGTCGAAGTCCATGCGCGCAGGCTACGCCCGCGGCGAGGGGAGGAGGGGCAGCGGCTGGTGAGGCCCGCGGCGAGACGAGAGGGCGTTGTTACGCTGCTCGCGTGGCCCGCTCGGTGATCGTCTCCGCCGTCCGCACGCCGTTCGGCAGGCTGGGCGGCGCCCTCAAGGACTACGAGGCTCCCCGGCTCGGATCGCTGGCGGTGCAGGCCGCCCTCGAACGCGTCGACATTCCGCCCGAGGAAGTCGAGTACGTGATCATGGGCCAGGTGCTCCAGGCGGGCGCCGGCCAGGCTCCTGCACGCCAGGCGGCCGTCGGCGCGGGGCTTCCGGTCGAGGTGCCCGCGGACACGATCAACAAGGTGTGCGCCTCCTCGATCCGCGCGGTCGAAATCGCCGACCAGATGATCCGCGCGGGCGATCACCAGGTGGTGGTCACGGGCGGCATGGAGTCGATGTCGAACGCTCCGTACCTGCTGAAGAAGGCTCGCTTCGGTTACCGGCTTGGGGACGGGATGATCATCGACTCGATGACCCACGACGGTCTCACGAGCTCCTTCGACAAGCGCCATATGGTCGAGCAGGCCTCGTTCGTGTCGCGCGAGCTCGGCATCTCACGGGAGGATCAGGACCGCTGGGCGCTGCGTTCGCACGAGCGCGCCGTCCGCGCGCAGGACGAGGGCTTCTTCGCCGGCGAGATCGTGGCCGTGGACGGCGTGGATGCCGACGAGGGACCGCGCCGCGACACCTCCTACGAGAAGCTCGCGCAGCTCAAGCCGGTCTTCGACCCCGAAGGGACGACGACAGCGGGCAACGCGCCGGGCGTCAACGATGGCGCCGGCTGCGTGATCGTCACGAGCGAGGCCTTCGCACGGAAGCGGGGTCTCGAGATCCTCGCAACCATCGTCTCGCAGGGCTATGTCGCGGATGAGTTCGCCTACCTTGCGCGCACGCCGGCGAAGGCCGGGGCGATGGCGCTCCAGAAGGCCGGCAAGCGCATCGAGGACGTCGAGCGTGTCGAGCTGAACGAGGCCTTCTCGTCCGTCGTGCTCAACTCGTCCGCGATGCTCGGGGTAGATCCCGAGCGCGTAAACGTCAACGGCGGGGCGGTCGCGTTCGGCCATCCGATCGGCGCCTCGGGCGCGCGAATCGTCACCACCATGATCAACGAGCTGCGCCGAAACGGCGGCGGGCTCGGCCTGGCCGCGATCTGCTCGGGCGGTGGCCAGGGCGACGCGCTGCTCCTCGAGGTCTGACGCCGGGCTCGCCCGCTACCCGCTGGCCGCAACGACCACGGTCTCGCTGAACGATGTGCCGTCGACGCGGAGCGCGTAGCAACCGCGCCCGGGTAGCGCGATCGTGGACACCACGTAGCGCCAACCGCGGGTGGCGCTCGGTCGGCGGTCGAGACGGAGCTCGGAACGAAACGGCCCGCCGAGGGCGAAGCTGATCGGGCGCAACTCGCCCAGCCGCACGCCTCGCACGAGCAGCGGCCCCTGGTACCTCGGGGCGATCGCCCACAGCGTCTTGTGCGGGCGGGACCCGTTGCGGCGAATGTCGTCGCGCAGCGAGACGACCCCGCGCGTACCGAGCACGACATACACCGGCCCGCGGCCGAATCCGAATGCCGACTGCGGCGTCGTGCGGCCGCTGCGCGTTCGCGGACAGTCGCCGCCGCGCAGCGAGGGGAACGCTGCTCGACGGTGCAATCGCTTCCACTCGCGCGGGGACACGAACGGCCGGATCGTCAGCGTCGCGAGCGACCGGTTGACTGTCGATAGCAGCCCTCGCGGCGGCGGCCGGACGCCGAAGTCCACGTAGAGGAGGAACGACCGGGCACCCGTCGAGAACGGTCGACGGGCGAACGTGTGCGTCGGAGGGATGCCGTCGAACGACCCGACGACGTCGCGTCCGGTGAGGGTGATCGGAAGCCGGGTCGGCGGGAACGCCCGCCCGGGCGGGTTTCCGACTTCGAGGAGGACAACTCGTAAGCTGTCGCGCGTCATCCGGCTCACCGCGCTCGACCCGAGATCGTCGTCGGCGTGCGGCAGGGGGAAGTTGGCCGCCTGCAGTACCGGCAACGACGGAACAGCTCCCTGGTGCCAGTAGAAACGGCTGTCCCAGCCGGCTGGAAGGCGCATTCGAATGCCGTAGTCGGAGAGCACGCGGTCGCTCCTCGCCTCGCGGGGGCTGGAAGCGCCCGCGAGGGCAACGAGGAGCGCGCTCAACGCGAGGGCGGCGAGCTGGTGCACGCGATAGGTACGAACGGCGCTGTGGCCGAGGTTCAGCGGGTCAGCGGCCGCTTGATATTGCGCGACGAGCCGGAGGCGCAGGACGATGTCCTATCTCAAACATGCTATATTTGTGCTGTCGATCAGAGGAGGTGCATGCGATGTCTGCCCACCCCGACTACCTGCCTTTCCCGAACCTGGGGGCCAAGAACGTCGTCCAGGAGCGCTTCGAGCTACCGGTGCTCGACCGACTGTTGGGGCTGCCCCGCGACGCTCGCATCCTGGAGGTCGGTTGCGGCCGCGGAGTTGCCCTCGCCTCGCTCTCGGAGCGCTGCCGGCCGACCGCGCTCGTCGGGCTCGACGTGGATCCGACGCTGCTCGCCGAGGCGGCAAAACGGCTACAGGCGCGCGGCGCCTCGGCCGTCCTGTACGAAGGCGACGTCCGCCGAATGCCCTTCGATGATGCCAGCTTCGACGTCGTGATGGACTTCGGCACCGCGTACCACGTTGCCCGTCCGGAGCGCGCGCTCGCCGAGATCGAGCGCGTGCTGCGGGTCGGCGGGCTCTTCGTCTACGAAAGCCCGGTCAGCCAGCTGGTCGCGCACCCGATCCGGGGCAATGTGAGGCGCCTGCCATGGCGCGCCGCGCCCGCGCTTGCACCACACCGGCGCGCCGTGCTGTGGTCGAGCCGCGCCAAGCAGCCCGTCGCCCGCCGGCCCTAGTCCGCGCAGCGCTGCCTAGGCCGCCAGGAACTCAAGGACGAGCCGGTCGAACTCGTCTGGTCGGCGCAGGTTCGGCAGGTGATCGGCGCGCGCGATCGTCTCGAGGCGGGCATCGGGTATCTCCTCGGCCAGCTTCGTCAAGATGTCGACGAAGCCCTGGACCTCGGTGTCGCCCACCAGCACGAGGGTCGGGACCGCCGCGGACGTCGAAGGCGACCGCGCGGTGGTAGGGCGCGAACATCTCGAGCTCGCCTTCCCACTGGCGGGAGTCGAGCAGCCCCGCGTGCAGGAAGAGGACGGCCGGCCCGGTGCCGCGCTCCCCCGTAGAAGAGTCGAGTGTCGCTGAGCTCCGCGTACGGCATGGGCGCGAGGTTAGCCTGCGCTGTCGTGAGATTCGAGCACGTGCTCGTCGTCGGCGCCGGCCAGATGGGCGGCGGCATCGCACAGGTC
This sequence comes from Gaiellaceae bacterium, assembly GCA_046262315.1. Classification (GTDB taxonomy): domain Bacteria; phylum Actinomycetota; class Thermoleophilia; order Gaiellales; family Gaiellaceae; genus JACVRM01. The sequence goes on along the minus strand of JBHEMZ010000139.1, from coordinate 45,374 downwards.
GTCGCGGCCTCCGGGCGGCGCGTCTCGCTTCACGACCCGCTCTTGGGAGCGACCGATCGCGCCCGCGTTACGATGGAGCGGAGCCTCGGCAAGCTGGCCCACAAGGGCGGGCCGCCGGCCGCCGAGGTGCTTGCGCGTGTCGGCGCGGTCGAAGACCTGGTTGCGGCGGATCTCCTCATCGAGGCCGTCGTCGAGGATCTCGCCGTCAAGGAGGACGTCTTCCGGCGTGCCGACGAGACGCTGCCCCCGGGCGCCGTGCTGGCGTCCAACACATCCTCGATCCCGATCACCGCGCTCGGCGCGGTCACGAAGCGGCCCGACCGCGTGATCGGCATGCACTTCTTCAACCCCGTGCCGGTGCTCGAGCTGGTCGAGGTGATCCGCGGGCTCGAGACGTCCGACGAGACCACCCGCGAGATCGTCGCGCTCGCTGAGGAGCTCGGGAAGACGCCCGCGGAGGCACGGGACTTCCCTGGATTCGTCTCGAACCGCATCCTCATGCCGTTCATCAACGAGGCTGCGTACGCACTCATGGAAGGCGTCGCCGAGGCGGAGGCGATCGACACGATCGCGAAACTCGGCTTCGCCCACCCCATGGGGCCGCTCGCGCTCGCCGATCTGATCGGCCTCGACACCTGCGTCGCGATCATGGACGTGCTTTCGTCCGGGCTCGGCGACCCGAAGTACGCGCCGTGCCCGCTGCTCCGCCAGTACGTCCGGGCGGGCCGGCTGGGGCGGAAGACAGGCCGCGGCTTCTACACGTACGAGTAAGAGCACGCGAGAACGCCAGAGCGGGGGTGTCCGACCCCTTCCGATGTAGGTCTCGCCCGTGCCGGAGCTGGGTCCCCTGTAAAGGACTTTGCGTCCTTTGCCGAGAACAGGAGAGTCCGCGAATCCGGGAGGCCATTGCGAATCCTGCTCGTCGACGATGATCCCGCACTGCGGGAGCTCCTGCGTACGACCTTCGAGGTCGTGGCGGTGGAGGTTGCGGAGGCGGACAGCGTCACGGCTGCCGAGCCGCTCGTGCGCGCGTTTCGTCCGGACGTGCTCGTGCTCGACGTGCACATGCCGGCCGCGGACGGGCTCTCGTTCTGCCGCCGCCTGAAGGACGATCCGACCACGCATGCGATCGGGGTGGTGCTGCTCACGGGCGCCGAGGAGGGCACCGAGCACGCCGCGGCTGCGGCCGGCGCCGACGCGTTGCTGCGGAAGCCGTTCAGCCCGCTCGAGCTCCTCGGGGTGGTCGAGCGTGTCGGGGCCGGAAAGGTCGGCGCGCCGTTCCAGGTGGGCAGGCGGCGCGATCCGCAGCAGCAACTGATGCTCTACGCGCGCGACCTCCGCCGGCTCCTCGAGATCGAGCGGGGCCAGCGGCTGCTGCTCGAGAGCGCGTACCAGGAGACGGTCGGCGCGCTCGCGAGCGCGCTCGAGCAGAAGGACACGGGCACCCGGGAGCACTCGCAGCGCGTGCAGCGCTATGCGCTCGAGCTTGCACGTACGGTGTGGCCGGAGCTCGTCGACGACACGGGGACGGAGTACGGCTTCCTGCTGCACGACTTCGGCAAGATCGGCGTGCCAGACGAGATCCTCCAGAAGCCGGGACCGCTCTCGGATAGCGAGCGCAGCCTCATGGAAACGCACGTGGTGCTCGGCGAGCAGATGCTCGGTGGGGTCGCGGTGCTCCACGGCGAGGGCCTGAAGGTCGTACGCCACCACCACGAGCGCTGGGACGGCCGCGGCTACCCCGACGGGCTGGAGGCCACCGACATCCCGATCGGGGCCCGCGTGTTCGCAGTCGCGGACGCGCTGGACGCGATGACGAGCGACCGGCCCTACCGGCGCGCGATGCCGTGGGAGGACGCGGGTCGCGAGATCGTGAAGCAGTCCGGGCGGCAGTTCGACCCGCAGGTTGTGCGGGGGTTCTGCGAGGTGCACGATCGGCTCTGCGCGATCCACCGCCGCTTCTCGCACGCCGCGTAGCGGTATAACCGGCCCGTGGACTTCGAGCTCTCGCCCGAGCAGCGCGAGATCCAGACGCTCACGCGGGACTTTGCGCGCGAGGAGATCGAGCCGCACGCGCCGGCGTGGGACCGCGAGCATCGCTTTCCACGCGAGCTCTACGCGAAGCTCGCCGACCTGGGGCTGATGGGTGCCTGCATCCCGGAGGAGTACGGGGGCGCCGGCGCCGATTTCGTCTCGTACGTCCTCGTGCTCGAGGAGCTCTCGCGGGCCGACGCGGGCGTGGGCGTGACGGTCGCCGTCCACACGAGCGCGGTGACGCTGCCGATCCTCACGTTCGGGACCGAGGAACAGCGCTCGCGCTTCGTGCCGCCCCTCGCACGCGGCGAGCATCTCGGGGCCTTCGCGCTGACCGAGCCGGAGGCGGGCTCGGACGCCGGCGCGCTCCGCACGCGCGCTGAGCCGGCGGGCGACGGCTGGCGGATCACGGGCGCGAAGCAGTGGATTACCAATGCCGCGTGCTCGGGGACGGTGCTGCTTTTCGCACGTACGGATGCGGATACGCCCGGTCCGCGGGGTGTCTCGGCCTTCGTGCTCGACGGCGAGCACGTGCGCGTGACGCGCACCGAGGAGAAGCTCGGCCTGAACTCATCGGTCACGAACGACATCGTGGTCGAGGGCGCCGAGGTCGGACGTGACCGGCTCCTGCACGAGGAGGGAAAGGGCTTTCGCGTGGCAATGACGACGCTCGACGGAGGTCGCATTGGCATCGCCGCGCAGGCGCTCGGCATCGCCCAGGCGGCTTACGAGGCAGCGCGCGCGTATGCGCTTGAGCGCCGACAGTTCGGGCGGCGTATCGCGGAGTTCCAGGCCATCCAGCACAAGCTCGCCGACATGTCAACGGAGATCGACGCGGCTCGCCTGCTCGTGTATCGCGCGGCCTGGCTGAAGCAGCAGGGGCGGCCGCACACGGAGGAGGGCGCGAAGGCGAAGCTGTTCGCGTCCGAGATGGCGCGCCGCCAGACAGCCGAGGCGATCCAGGTCTTCGGCGGGTACGGCTACACGAAGGAGTTCCCTGTGGAGCGCTATTACCGCGACGCGAAGATCACCGAGATCTACGAGGGCACGAGCGAGATCCAGCGGCTCGTCATCGCCCGCTCGATTCTGGGCCTCGCCGAGCGCTCGCTCGCGCAGGGATAGCCAAGGCCGCCCCTGGCTCGAGCTACCGGTTGGACGATCGGCCAGACAACCGGTTGGACGATCGGCCAGACAGATAGACGCGCGCGCACCCCCACCCCTTTTTGGGTGGGGGTGTCAGTCCCTCCGCCCTCGGCGGTTGACGCTACCTACGTCCGGCGCGCGCGGGTGTGTCGGATGTGTGCCGATTCTGCTCGCAGCGGCGGCATGAAGATGGCGGTGACGTGGAATCGCTGGGGCGTCCAGCGCGGCGATGCCACGGCGGTCGATCGGGGGTGGCCGCAGCGTCGGCTGCGAGCGGGTGGTGCGTGTCGCGATCGATGGCGGGCCCTCGTACGTTGCAGCGCAAGTCGACCCGCGACGGGCGGTCCGGCGGGGAGACTCCTGCGGCTTCGGCGCTCGTGCGCGTTCGAACAGGGCTCCGCAGCACGCGGCGTAACCTACGCATCATGAGCAAGCGCGCCCGCGACGAGCCCGTCCGCCTGACACGGATCTACACGCGGGCGGGCGACGCGGGGGAGACCTCGCTCGGGGACGGGTCGCGGGTGTCGAAGCTCGACTGTCGCATCGCATCCTTCGGCACCGTGGACGAGCTGAACGCTCAGGTGGGAGTCGCGCTTGCGGGCGATCTCCCCGAGACGTTCGCTCCGGTACTCGAGCGCGTGCAGAACGACCTCTTCGACGTGGGCGCCGACCTGAGCGTCCCATGGGGGATCACCGACCGCCTCCGCGTCACGCAGGAGCACGTCGACGGCCTGGAGCGCGAGTGCGATCGCTTCAACGCCGACCTCCCCGAGCTGCGCAGCTTCGTCCTCCCCGGGGGTACCGAGGGCGCCGCTCGCCTCCACGTCGCACGCACCGTCTGTCGGCGGGCTGAGCGCGAGGTCCTGGCGGCCACGCAGGAAGTCGAGCTCAACCCGCGCGTGCTCGCGTACCTGAATCGCCTCTCCGATCTCCTCTTCATCCTCGCGCGTGCAGCCAACGCGGCGGCGGGCAGAGACGAGCCGCTGTGGAGGCCCGGCGGATCGCGCTGACCGACGGCGTCGTCGTTCTCGATCGCTTCCGCGCCGAGGACGAAGCCGCGCATCTAGCTGGCGAGGACGAGGAACAAGCACGCCGCTTCGGCTGGTGGCCGAAGCGCTCCGGGCCCGCACAATTCAGGCGCATGCTGGTCGACGGCGAGGCGGCCTGGCAAGACGGCGGTCCGCGGCTGAAGCTGGCCGCGCGCGTGGACGGCACGCTCGTCGGAGGTTGCGAGCTCCGTCTGACGGCCAGCGGCCCAGCGAGGGTTTCCTACTGGACCTTCCCGGAGCATCGGCACCGAGGGTACGCCTCGCGTTCGCTGCGGCTGCTCGCCGAATGGCCGATCGGCGAGCTCGGCGTGAAGCAGCTAGAGGCGCACATCGAGCCTGACAACCTGGCGTCGCTGGGAGCTGCCCGGCGGGCCGGCTTCAGGCCCGCCCGCCGCCGGATGAACTCGGACGGCCTCCTGGTGCTCGAATTGGCACCGTGACAGCCGTCGCGCCGGCCCCCGTCGGCCGATTCGCTTTGGTAGCCGAGCGGTGACTCGCCTGCTCCAGCCTAGTCGGCCGGGAAGACTGCCGGGGTGCAAGCGCTGGAGCTCGCCGCCTTCGCCGCCTGGTGCTTCATGGTTGCGCTGGGGGGTGGACTCGTCGGGCTCGTGCTCGGCAACCTCCGCCTGCCGGTGGTGCTGTTGCTCGCCTCGTCACCGGCGAGCGGCGGGGGAGCGAACATCGCGATCTCGGGAATCGCCGCGGCGACCGCGGGCGCTACGCATATCCGAGCCGGCCGGATCAACTGGCGCCTCTTCGGATGGATGGCGCCGCCGTCGGTGGCCGGCGCCGTCGCGGGCGGCTATCTGGCGGGGATCGTGCCGGACGAGACCGTGCTGCTCGGGGTCGCAGCAGTGCTGCTCTACAGCGGCGTGGACCTGCTTCGCTGGCGGCGCTCCGCAGCCCGAAGCAGCGACGAGGAATCCGAGCTCGACGTCGGCGCCGCCGTCGTCTCGGGAGCGGTCATCGGCCTCCTCGGCGGCTTCGTCGGGTTGATCCTGGGGGCGCTCCGCATGCCGGCGCTCCTCCGGCTCGTCGGCGAGCGGCCCGCCCGCGCGGTCGGCACGAACCTGGCCGTCGGCGTGTGCGTCGGCGTGGCGGGCCTGCTCGGGCACCTTCCGTCCGCCGCCCCCGACCCGAAGCTCATCCTCGTCGGCGCGCTTGCCTCCATTCCCGGTGCGCTCCTCGGCGCTCGGCTCACGGGCCGCCTCTCCGAGGCGGCGCTCGTGCGTGCGATCGCGATCGTGCTGCTCGTCGCCGGCGTCGCCGCGGGTGTCCAAGCGGTCGCCTAGCCGCGCCCAGGCGTGCGACGGGGAGGCGTCAACCCCGGACGACGATCCAGGTGCCGCCGCTCTTGGCCGGGCGGCGTACGACGAACGCGACGCGACGCGTCACGTGCTGCCGGGTCACCCGCGCGGTCGCGAAGAGCGTGTAACGGCCGGGGGCGAGCGAGCGCGGCAGCGTCATCGACAGCCGCGAGGCTCCTACGCTCCCGCTCAGCCGCCGCGAAGCGACTGTCTTCCCCCTGGAGGACACCACCTTCGCCTCGACCTTCGCGCGTGCGGAGAGCGTTATCGCCGTCGAGATCGTCCGGCCGGTGCGCTTGATCGAGCCGAGCCTGAAGCGGAGCACATTCGCGGCGACACTGAAGCGCACCGTGAAGGGAGCCGTCAGGCCTGCCGCATCGCGGAGCTCGCCGGCGAGCGTGTGGGCCCCGGACTTGAGCACGCCAGTGGCAAACGTCGCGTTGGCGCCTGTGATCACCGGCACGGCTGTGGCGCTACCGTCGAGCGTCACCCTCGTCACGGCCGCGAGCGGCTCGCTCGCGGTCAGCGTGATGGAGCTCGCCGCCGCCACGACGGATCCCGCAACCGGGACAGAGGAGGTGAGCGCCGGGGCGGTATTGTCGAGGGCGAGTCCACTCCGCAGATCCGTCGCGGTCACGCCGTCGATGTCGCTGACGGTGGCGCGCACGTCGTAGGTGCCGTCGCGGAAGAGGGAGGTGTCGAGCGACGTAGACCACGGCGCTGATGTGTCGACGGCGAGCATCGTCCACGTTCCGGCGCCCGAGCGTTTGATCTCGAACACCACCTGCTGGGCTCCGAGCCCGCTCGTGTAGGCGGCGAGCGCGATGTTCCCCGTGAGCACGCTGCCCGGGTCGCCGAGAGCAATGCCGAGCCCAGAAGTGGCGACGATGACCGTCACGCCGGGCGTCGCGGCGTTGCCGGCCGCGTCCACCACCACGGCGCGCAGGTCGTAGTGGCCGTCCTCGAGCCCCGCGGGGTCGAACGTCATGGAGTACGGCGGAGAGGTCACGGTGCCGAGCGCCGTCCACGCGCCCGTGCCGCGCCGCGCTCTCTGGAACGTGACCGACGCGATTCCCGAGCCATCGTCGCTCGCCGTGGCCGTGAGCGACACGGGCGCGCGCACGTAGAGGCGCGAGACGGTGAGCGTTGCCGCCGGGGCCGTGTTGTCAATCCGGCGGGTCGCGATCGGGGAGGCGGTGCTGTTGCCCGCAGCATCGGTCGCGACGGCGCGCAGATCGTAGAAGCCGTCCGGCGCCGCACCCGTGACGAAGTTGACCGAGTATGGCGCTACGGCGTCGGCGTCGATCGTCGTCCAGGTTCCGGTCCCGGCCGGGGAGCGCTCGAAGCGGACCGATCCGATGCTGTTGGCGTCGCTCGCTGTCGCCGACAGCACGATCGTGCGACTCAGGTCCTGCCCTGGGTCGCCGAGGCCGACCGTCGGGGACACCGTGTCGATCGTCCACGTGTGCGTGGCCGCCGAGCCCGCGTTGCCCAGGGAATCGGTCGCCTTGACCTGGAACGTGTGTGTTCCCGAGGCGAGGCCACTGTAGTTGCGCGGGCTCGCGCACGACGTGTAGCCGCCGCCGTCGAGCTGGCACTGGAAAGTGGACGTCGCCTCGCTCGCGCTGAAGGCGAAGGTCGCGCTGCCCGAGTTGGTGGGATTCCCCGGTCCCGAGTCAACGACGGCGTCCGGAGGAGTCCGGTCGATCCGCCAGCTGTGTGCGGCGGCCGTGCCAACGTTGCCGACCGCGTCTATCGCCTTGACGCGGAAGACGTGCGTGCCTTCGGCGAGGCCGCTGTACGACGCCGGGCTGGTGCACGCTGCGTAGCCGCCGCCGTCCAGCTGGCACTGGTACGTAGAGCCGGCCTCGCTGGCGCTGAAGGTGAAGCTCGCGCTCGTCGCGGCGGTCGGATCGGCCGGCCCGAAGTCGATCGTCGCCGTCGGCGCGGTGGCATCGATCGACCAGATGTAGGTCGCCGCCGATGCGTCCGTGTTCCCAACGGGATCGGTGGCGCGAACCTGGAACGTATGCGTCCCGGCAGCGAGACCGCTGTAAGAGCGCGGGCTCGTGCAGGCGGAGAAGCCGCCGCCGTCGAGCTGGCATTCGAACGTCGAGCCGCCCTCGGACGCGCTGAACGAGAAGCTCGCGTCCGTCTGGGCCGTGGGGCTGGCGGGGCCGGCGGTAATGGTCGTATCTGGCGCGCTGAGGTCGATCGTCCAGGTGAAGCTGGCGGCTGCGCCGGTGTTGCCGACAGCGTCGGTCGCGCGCACCTGGAAGGTGTGCGCGCCACTTCCGAGGCCGCTGTAGCTCTTGGGGCTCGTGCAGGCCGAGAAGCCGCCGCCGTCGACCCGGCATTCGTACGTCGATCCCATCTCGTTGGCGCTGAAGCTGAACGTCGCGCTCGTCGAGGTCGTTGGGTTCGCCGGACCCGAGTCGACCGTAGCCGTGGGAGCCGTGTTGTCGATCGTCCACGCATGACTGGCCGGCGAGGCATCCGCGTTGCCGGCCTGGTCGGTGGCGCGCACCTGGAAGCTATGCCCCCCGGCGGCGAGCCCGGTGTACGCCTTCGGGCTGGTGCATGGGAAATACCCCGCGCCGTCGAGCTGGCACTCGAAGGTGGAGCCGAATTCTGTCGAGCTGAACGTGAGCGTCGCGCTTGTGGAAGCGGTCGGATTCGCAGGTCCTGAGTCGACCGCGGTGTTCGGCGCAGTGGTGTCGATCGTCCAGGTGTGACTCGCCGCCGACCCGTCGGTGTTGCCGGCTGGGTCGGTCGCGCGCACCTGGAAGGTGTGCACGCCCGCCGCGAGGCTGTTATACGTGCGCGGGCTCGTGCAGGCGGAAAAGCCGCCGCCGTCGAGCTGGCACTCGAACGTCGAGCCGCCCTCGCTGGAGCTGAAGGTGAACGTTGCGCTCGGGGAGTTCGTCGGGCTCGACGGGGCGGAGCCGATCGACGTGTCCGATGCGACGAGGTCGATCGTCCACGTCAGGGTCGCGGCACTCGCGTCCGTATTGCCGACAGCATCGGTGGCGCGCACCTGGAAGGTGTGGGCGCCGCTCGACAGTCCGCTGTATGTCCTCGGGCTCGTGCACGCCGAGAAGCCGCCGCCGTCGAGCTGGCACTCGAACGTAGAGCCGCCCTCGGTGGCAGTGAACGAGAAACTTGCACCGGTCTGGTTCGTCGGGTCGGGGGGGCTCGCCGTGATCGTCGTGTCCGGCGCGGCGAGGTCGACCGTCCACGCGAAGCTCGCCGGCGTCGAGTCGACGTTGCCGGCGGGGTCGGTCGCGCGCACCTGAAAGGTGTGCGCGCCGCCCGCGAGGCCCGCGTAGCTCTTCGGGGTCGTGCATGCGGAGAAGCCGCCGCCGTCGAGCTGGCACTCGAAGGTCGAGCCGCCCTCCGTCGAGCTGAAGGTGAAGGTCGCTCCGGTCGAACCTGTGGGATTCGACGGGCCGGAGTCCACCGTGGTGTTCGGCGCGGTCGTGTCGATCGTCCACGTCTGGCTCGCCGCCGTGCCGTCGGTGTTCCCGGCCGCGTCGGTTGCCCGCACCTGGAACGTGTGCGCGCCCGCGGCCAGCCCGGTGTACGAACGGGGACTGGTGCAGACAGCGTACCCACTGCCGTCGAGCTGACACTCGAAGGTGGAGCCGCCCTCTGTCGAGGTGAACGAGAAACTTGCACCCGTCGTGTTGGTGGGTGAGGGCGGCCCGGCCGTGATGTTCGTGTCGGGAGCCGTCAGGTCGACCGTCCAGCTGAAGCTCGCCGGCGAGGGGTCGGTATTGCCGACCGGATCGGTCGCCCGCACGTCGAAGGTGTGGGATCCTGCCGCGAGACCGGCATAGCTCCTCGGGCTCGGGCACGGGGCGTACCCGCCGCCGTCGAGGCGGCACTCGAAGGTCGCGCCGCCCTCGGTGGCGGTGAAGGAGAAGCTCGCGCCGGTGGCGTTGGTCGGGCTCGGCGGCGCCGAGGTGATGGTCGTATCCGGCGGCGTCAGATCGATTGTCCACCCAAAGCTCGCGGGTGAAGGATCGGTGTTGCCGGCCGGGTCGGTGGAGCGCACCTGGAAGGTGTGCGAGCCGCCCGCGAGACCGGCGTAGCTCTTCGGGGAGGTGCACGCGGAGAAGCCGCCGCCGTCGAGCTGGCACTCGAAGGTCGAGCCGCCCTCCGTCGAGCTGAAGGTGAACGTAGCTCCGGTCGCGGCAGTGGGATTCGGCGGGCCGGAGTCCACCGTGGTGTTCGGCGCCGTACGGTCGATCGTCCAGGTGAACGAGGCCGGGGCTCCGATGTTGTTGAGCGAGTCGATTCCGCGGACCTGGAACGTGTGCGAACCGTCCGCAAGCGAGAGATAGGTCTTCGGCGTCGTGCAGGGCGCGAAACCGGCGCCATCGAGCTGGCACTGGAACGTCGCCCCCGGATCGTCGGCGCTAAACGTGAACGTCGCCGTCGTCGACTTCGTCGGGTTCGCCGGCCCGGAATCGATGGTCGTGATCGGAGCGTTCTCGATCGTGACCGTCTGGGTCGCAGAGTCGAGTGTGTTACCGGCGGCATCGCGCACCCGCGCGAGCACCTGGTAGCTGCCGTCCGGCGGCTGGCTGCTCCACGTGTACGGGTACGTCGGCCCGGACGAGCTCGTGCCGATGAGTGTCGACGGCGTGCACGGGGGCCCGCCGCAGACGTAGTACGAGATCGACGCAATCCCCGAGAGCGCGTCCGTGCCGGAGCCGGTCAGCACCTGGCCGTCGGAGATCGTCGGCGGCAGCGGGTCGAGCGTCGCCGAGGTCGGCGCCGTCTTGTCGATCCGGATCTGCGTGCCCGCGGTCTGCACCGACTCCTCGTTCGAGACGTTGTCGGTCGAGAAGTACTTGACGGTGTACGACCCGTCGCTCGTGAGCGAGATCGAGGTGCCCTGCGGTGACGCCAGCGTGGGATTCGAGCCATCGGTCGTGTAGTAGCTGGACGCGACGCCCGACTCGCCCATGCCGTCGCTCGCCGCCAGCGTGACCGTCTGGTTGGTGTTCTTCCAGCTCGAGCCGATCGCGGCCGTGTTGTCAGTCGTCGTGGGCGCGTTCGGGTCGGGAATGAGCGTGAAGGTGCCGTCGGCCGTGTTGCCCGCGTTGTCCACGGCCGTCACCGTCTGCGAGCCGCTCTCGCTGCTCCCGGTCGTCCAGGTATAGGCCAGGCTGTAGGGCGAAGACAGGTCATCGGTGTCGACCGACGGTGAGAAGCCCGCTGTCAGGCCGGGGAAGGTCACCTTCTGGAGGCCCGACTGACCGTCCGACGTCGCTGCCGAGACGGTGAAGCTGCCGCCGGCTCCGGTCGGTCGGTACCAGAGGGTCGTGCCGATCACTACGGTGTCGGGGGACGACTCCGCGAGGGTGACGGCGGGTGCGGCCGGTGCCGTCGCGTCGAGCCGCAGTGCCACGAGCTGGCCGACCCAAGTGGCGCTCCCTGAGGCGGTCGCGGTCTTGTTCCCGGTTGCGCCGGCCGTGGCCTGCGTCATGTCCGCCGCCTCGGAGGACGACGTCGACGACATGGTGTCCCAGCGCTCGGTCATTCCGGCCGGCGGCGTCCAGGTCCGGTTGTCGCCGAGCCCGAAGAAGCCGACGATGCGGTGGGCAGGCGCACTCGTCGTAACCGAGTCGGCCGTGACGAGCGACGAGTTCGTCGTGCTGACCCGACCGCTCGACGCGTCGATCGGGCTCACGTTGTCGACGCCGACGTATGAGATGATCCCGCCCGTGGCGCGGTCGGATGCGTTGAAGGTCCACTGGTACGAGCCAGGCTCGGAGCCGCCGGCGGCCCTGTAGTAGATCGCCTGTGCGATGGATGTCCCCTGGTTCTCGCGGCGCAGGAGCGTCCAGCCTGCCGGCGCGCTGATTGTGCGCGCGGTGCCGCCGCGGACGCTCACCAGCGCCACCATGAAGTCGTTCAGGACCGTGCCGGCCGGTTTCGTGACGGTGAGGCTGGCCAGGCCGCCGCCGTTATTGGCGCCGGACGGAGCCCTCAGCGTGATCGCCGGGTCGATCACATAGGGCGCAGGCAGGCGTACGTCGTCGAGGCGGAGCGCCAGCCACCAGCCGCCGCGACGCTCGAGCGACCAACGTAGGTCCGCGGGGGTCACGTCACGGCCGGCCGGCGTCAGGATCCGCACCGGCTTGATGGCAAGGTTGGCGAGCGCTCCGTCGTGGAAGACGACGGTTCCGTCGGGATTCACGCGCGGCGTGAGCGTTCCGGCCCGCAGGCGCCAGCGCCACGTCCGCTCACCCTGCCGCCTGTCCACGGTCAGAAACTGCTCGGTGGTGCGCGGTCCGACGACGATCGTCTCGCGCCCGTACGGCGTGGGGCGCTCGACGCCACGTTCATAGCGCGTCCAGCGGCCGCCTGTCATGAGGCCGAGCGATACCTGGTCGGCTCTGTGGCGCACGACGTAGCCGTCCCGCCGGATCGCGACGCGCAGGTCGGGGGCTGGATGCCGCACGAGGGGAGCCGCGGCCGACCGGCTGCCGAGCTCGCGCTCGAGGAACCGCGGCCCGGGGTCGCCACCCACGGCCAGGAAGAGGATGGCGCCGATCCCGGGCAGCGTCACGAGCAGCGCTGGCCAGAGGGCCCTGCGCCTGCTCGATTGCCGCTTGGCGAACGGGTTCTTCATGTCAAACACGCAACCTGCGCGCGTAGTCCGCCCATCGGCCGACTCCCGGTGTCCCTTGAACGCGTTCCCCCCGAATGGGGGAGGCGGCCTTCCCCGGCACGGGGGGATGCGGCTCGTACAATGCGGCGGATGGCCACGACCGAGGATCCGCGCCTCACGGACCCGACTGACGAGTGGCGCCGCGAGCTCTACGACGCGGCGCCGGAACGCAGCGGCGAGCTGTTCTCGACCATCTCGGGCCTCGAGAACGAGCCGCTCGCCACGCCGGACTCCGTCGAGGTCGACTACGAGCGCGACCTCGGCTACCCGGGCGTCTACCCCTTCACGCGCGGCGTCTACCCGTCCATGTACCGCGGGAAGCTCTGGACGATGCGCCAGTTCGCGGGCTTCGGCACCGCCGAGGAGACGAACGAGCGCTTCCGCTACCTGCTCGACCACGGCCAGACGGGACTCTCCACGGCATTCGACATGCCGACTCTGATGGGCTACGACTCGGACCACGCGCGCTCGCTCGGCGAGGTGGGACGCGAGGGCGTGGCGATCGACTCGCTCGCCGACACGGAGACGCTTTTCGCGGGCATCCCGCTCGGCGAGGTCTCGACGTCGATGACGATCAACGCGCCGGCCGCGATGCTGCTCGCGTTCTACGCCTGCGTCGGGGAGCAGCAGGGCGTCCCGCGCGCTGCGCTCCGCGGGACGATCCAGACGGACATCCTCAAGGAGTACATCGCGCAGAAGGAATGGATCTTCCCGCCGGAGCCGTCGATGCGGCTCGTCGTCGACATGGTCGAGTTCTGCGCGCGGGAGATGCCCAAGTGGCACCCGATCTCGATCTCCGGCTACCACATCCGCGAGGCCGGCTCGAACGCCGTGCAGGAGCTCGCGTTCACGCTCGCGGACGGCTTCGCCTACGTGGAGGCATGCGTGGAGCGCGGCCTGGACGTGGACGACTTCGCGCCGCGGCTCTCCTTCTTCTTCAACGCGCACCTCGACTTCTTCGAGGAGATCGCGAAATACCGGGCCGCCCGCCGCATCTGGGCGCGCGAGCTGCGCGAGACCTACGGCGCGAAGAACCCGCGCTCGTGGCTCATGCGTTTCCACACGCAGACCGCGGGCGTCTCGCTGACGGCGCAGCAGCCCGAGGTGAACATCGTGCGCACCGCGCTCGAGGCTCTTGCTGCGGTGCTCGGCGGCACCCAGTCGCTGCACACGAACTCGTTCGACGAAGCGCTCGCCCTGCCGACGGAGAACGCGGTGCGGCTTGCTCTGCGCACGCAGCAGGTCATCGCACATGAGACCGGCGTCGTGAACACGATCGACCCGCTCGGCGGTTCCTACTACGTGGAGGAGTTGACGAACCGCCTGGAGGCCGGTGCGTACGAGTACTTCGACCGCATCCGCTCACTCGGCGGCGTCGTGCCGGCGATCAAGGAGAACTTCTTCCAGCGCGAGATCGCCGAGGCGTCGTTCCGCTACCAGTCGGAGCTCGAGGCGAAGCAGCGGATCGTGGTCGGGGTCAACCGCTACGTGGCGGCCGAGGAGGTGCCCGTGGACCTGCTCCGCGTCGACCCTTTGCTCGAGCGCAAGCAGATCGAGCGCGTGCAGGCGCTTCGCTCGCGACGGGACTCCGCCGCGGCCGAGCGGCAGCTGGCGCGGATCAAAGGGGCCGCTGCGGGCGACGCCAACCTCATGCCGCTGATCATCGACGCCGCGCGCGCGTACGTGACCATGGGCGAGATGTGCGACGCGCTGCGCGAGGTGTGGGGCATCTGGCGCGAGACGCCCGTCTTCTAACGCCTCCGCAGCCTCCGTCGTCTTAAGGAGTGGATGAGCGCTCCGCGGTCTGTGTGGTCGAAGCACACGCTCTCACGCTGGGCGCCGTACATCGGCGGAGGGCTGCTCGCCGTGGGGGCGGTCGCGTTCCTGATCGTCTTCTACGGGAACACGGCGGAGGAGACGCAGTCGCCGACTCCGCGGCCGGAGCCGGGCACAGTTTCCGACGATTCGGGGAAGCGGCTGAAGAACGCCTCCCCGGACGTTCAGCGTGCCGCAGCGAGCTTCATCCGCAATGCCGTCGCCGGGGAGGACCGCCGCGCGGGCTGGAAGCTCCTCCATCCCGAGCTCCGCGGAGACACGACGCTCGAGCAATGGCTGCGCGGCGAGAGCTATGTGTCCCCCTATCCCGCCGACCTGCGGCAGGCGCCGCCCTTCCGGGTCGACGAGGCGTACGAGCAGCGGGCCGAGCTCGAGGTCGTGCTCTCACCGCGCCCGGGCGCGAGGGTGCAGAAGCCGCAGCTCTTTTTCATCGGGCTCAAGAAGGTCGGCAAGGGTGCGAACGAGCGCTGGCTCGTCTACTACTGGAACGCGCGCTCGACGGCCCCCGTGCAGGTGCCCGATCCGCCGTAGCGAGTAACCGCTAAAAAATTGTCATGGCCGGCGCGGAGCGCGGGGTCGGAGTTCGAGCGGGCAGGCTAACCTAAGTACGGATGCGCACGTCTATAGAGATCGGATGAGCGCGCCCCGCACGTTCTGGTCCCGGCGGACCCTGTACCGCTGGGCGCCGTGGGTCGGCGGGGGCATGCTCGTCGTCGGCGTCTCGGCCTTCCTGTTCGCCTTCTACGGGAACACGGCCGACAAGAGCGAGCCCGAGACGCAGCTCGAGGGTCCCGCGCTGCTCGGCGACCAGGCGGGCAGGCGCGTCAAGTCCGCAGCGCCCGAGATCCAGAAGACCGCTGCGCAATTCATCAAGAACGCTGTCGCGGGCCAAAACCGGCGGGCCGGCTGGAAGTTGATCCATCCGGAGCTGCGCGGCGACATCACTTTCAAACAGTGGCTGCGCGGCGAGAGCTACGTGATCCCGTACCCGGCCGATCTGCGCCAACCGCCGCCATTCCGTGTGGACGAGGTCTACGAGAAGCGCGCCGAGCTCGAGGTCGTGCTGTCTCCCCGCCCGGGCGCGAACGTCAAGAAGCCGCAGATCTTCTTCATCGGCCTGAAGAAGGTCGGCAAGGGCGCGAACGAGCGCTGGCTCGTCTACTACTGGGCCCCGCGCTCGGTCGCCCTGCGCAGGTCGACCGGCGAGCCGTTCTAGGGCTCTTTAGTCCGGCGCACCCGTGCGCGGCGTTTTCTCTCCCCTTTCGCTCGACTACTCTGAGTGCCCAATGAGGCGGCTGCTTTCGTCTCCCCGGATGCGCCGGCGAATTGCCTGGTTCGGCGGCGGCGGCCTTGTGGCCGCCACCATCGTCGTGGCCGCACTGATGATGGGCAACACGGGCAACCACGTGGACATCAAGCCGCGCCAGGACGATCCCGCCGTGGTGGTGGCCCTTCCCAAGACCGTCCGGGCGACGGCCGCCGAGCGGCGCGCTGCGTACGCCACGGCGATCCGCTTCATCAACACCGCCGTCCGGCGCAAGAACGTGGCCTCATCGTGGGATCTCGTCACGCCCAGCATGCGGAGCGGCTACACGCGGCGCTCCTGGGCCACGGGCGACAACTCTGTGATCCCGTTTCCCGCCAAGGAGCCACGCGGTGCGGCCTACCGTCTCGACTACCAGTATCGCAACGCGCTCGGCTTCATCTTCCTGCTGTTCCCGGAGGCGAAGCGGAAAGACATGCAGCCACAAACGTTCTTCCTCGACCTGAAGGCCTCCGGGAGGGGCACGAACCGCCGGTGGCTCGTGGACTACTTCGCGCCCGCGTCTGCCACCATGTCACCGCCGTCGCCCGCCGAGGCGGCCGGCGACGGGGCGTTCCCCGACCTGGGCGCCGCCGCCGCGGGGCAGGGCGGGAAGGCCGAGCTCGGCACGATGTGGCTGCTGGTGCCCCTGGGCTTCCTCGGCCTGGCCGCCCTCGTGCCGATCGTGTTCGCCCTGCGCGGCTGGTACGTCGCCCGCCGCGTGCGGCGCTCGTATCTCTAGCGGGGCTAGATCTCGACGGTCATCCCGTCGTAGGCGAGCTCGAGCCCGTCCTCGAGCGGCAGCTCCCGCGGGCGGTGCGTGAGCAGCAGCCGACGCGCCCCCGAGGCGCGGAACGCGGCCACCGCCTCGTCGGCGGATAGGTGACCACGGGGTTCGCCGTCCAGCTCGCCTCGTTCGAGCGTGGCCTCGCAGAGGAAGAGGTCGGCGTCGCGTGCGAGCTCGGCGAGCCGGTCGCTCGGACCCGAGTCGCCCGAGTATGCGAGCGTCCGCTTCCCGTCCGTGACCCGTAGGCCGAAGGTCCGCAGCGTGTAGTGGGGCACGCGGATCGCGCGCAGCTCGAGTTCCCCTACTTGGAAGGGCTGATCCTCGGCGTACTCCCGGATCTCGAACGTGCGCTCGAACATCCAGTCCGTGCCGAACGTGCCGCCGAACAGCGCCAGCTCCTTGCGGCCATCCGGCGGCAGCCAGAGCTGCGGTGCGCCGAGCTCGCGGCCGAGACCGAACATGCGCCCCCAGACCCACGGCACGACGTCACCCCAATGGTCGAGGTGGAAATGGGTGATCACGATCGCTTCCACTTCCGGCCAGGTGCCGTTCTGCGAGCGCAGCCGGGCGAGCACGCCGGGCCCGCAATCGAGCAGCAGGCGGCCGTCGACGAGGTACCCGGATTGGACGCCGCCCGGGTTGGGCCACGCCGGCGAGCATCCGACGACCGTCACCTGCACCCTCATATACTCACCGAAAGTGGCCGGGAAGATTCGCGTCGTCATCGCCAAGCCTGGGCTGGACGGGCACGACCGCGGCGCGAAGATCATCGCGCGGGCGCTGCGCGATGCCGGCATGGAGGTCATCTACACGGGCCTGCATCAGACGCCCGAGCAGATCGTCGAGACGGCAATCCAGGAGGACGCTGACGCCGTCGGCATCTCCATCCTGTCCGGCGCGCACATGACGCTTGTGCCTCGCATCCTCGACGGGCTGCGCTCGAACGGCGCCGAGGACGTACTCGTGGTCGTCGGCGGAACGATCCCGCAGGAGGACGCCGACGAGCTGAGGGGCCTCGGCGTCGCCGAGGTCTTCACGCCTGGGGCGCCGACGAGCGACATCGTCGAGTTCCTCCGCGAGCGCGCGGTAGCGTGACCTGCACGTGATCGAGCTCGTGCGAGAGGGCGCGATCGCCACGCTGACCGTCTCGCGTCCCGAGGCGTTGAACGCGCTCGACGGCGAGACTCTCGAACAGCTTTCCGAGCGGCTGCGGGAGCTCGCGCACGACCGCGAGGTCCGCGTAGTCGTGCTCACAGGCGCCGGCGACCGGGCCTTCGTCGCGGGCGCGGATATCAAGGAGATGAGCGAGCACACGGTCCCCGAGGCGCACGCGTACGCGCTGCTCGGGCATCGATGCGCAGTGCACCTGGAGGGCATGCGCGCGGCCACCATTGCGGCGATCAACGGGTTCGCGCTCGGCGGCGGCTGCGAGCTCGCGCTCGCATGCGACATCCGCTATGCGTCCAAGAGGGCGAAGCTCGGCCAGCCGGAGATCAACCTCGGGCTGATCCCGGGCTGGGGTGGCACGCAGCGCATTGCCCGCGTTGCCGGGCTCGGCTTCGCCAAGGAGCTGATCTTGACCGGACGCACGGTCGACGCCGCCGAGGCGCTCGGGCACGGGCTCGTGAACGCCGTCTACGAACCGGACGAGCTGCTAGAGCGGACGATGGAGACGGCCCGGCTGATCGCGACCAAGAGCCCGGTGGCGATCGCCCACGCCAAGGAGGCGTGCAACCGCGCGCTCCAGGGCGACCTGCGCGGCAACATGGACTACGAGGCGAGCCTGTTCGCCGTCCTCTTTGGCAGCGAGGACGCCAAGGAGGGCATGGCCGCCTTCATCGAGAAGCGCGAGCCCGCGTTCCGCGGCCGCTAAGCCTTCCGGCGCTCCGCCGTCCCTAGCCGCCGAGGACGACGATGCGGTCCGCGAGGAGGCCCTTGCCGAGCTGGGCCTCGAGCGTCACCGGCGCCGGCGCGGTGAACACCGTTACGCGCTGGCCCTTCACTGCAGCCTCGAAGGCTTTCGCACTCGGGTGCTTCGACTGGACGACAGCCGCGCTCGAGTCGAGGCGCAGCGTGCGGCCGATCTTGGCGCCTCGCACACCGTTCGGGAACGAGTTGAGCACCTCGACTTTCACGCTCAGATCCACACCGTCCGACTTGACCACGGTGCCCGTCAGGCCGAGCGTGAACGTCGAGCCCCGCGGCGCCCAGAAGAGCAGCCGCTGCGCACGCCGCAGGTACGAGTACGGGTTCGTCGCGCCGCCGCCGCCCGGATGGATCTCGAAGTGCAGATGCGGCTGGCCGCCGTCCGCGTCGCCGGAATCGCCGACGTAGCCCACCGGCTCGCCGGCGGACACGGGCTGGCCGCTCTTCAGTCCCTTGGTGAATGCGACGCCCGCCACGCAGCGTCCGCGGTTGTCGTTGCCGCTCGAGAGGTCGTTGTTCAGGTGGATGTACGAGTAGTCGGTACCACTCGCCCCGTGGAGGCGCAGCATGCACCCCGCCCGCCCGCTGCCGGTCTCGAAGTCAACGCGACCCGCCTCGGCCGCGACGGCGAGCGCGCGGCGCACGGACATGATGTCCTGGCCTTCGTGCCGTCCCTGCGGACGGGGCGCGCCGTAGTCGCCGGCGAAGTACTCCGCGGGCCCGATGACGGGGAAGACAATGCGCGCCGGAGGTTTTCCGGCAGGCGCAGCCGATGCCGCGGCTGCTAGGCCGAGGGCGAGGATGAGGAGGACTCCTCGGGCTGTCGTCCGGTGGCTCTGCATGGGCTCCGGGTCGCGCGCGAAGGGCGCACCCTAGCGCAGCGGTTGGCGCGCTGCGCGAACTGGAGGAGCGTCGGCGGTCCCTCCGGGCTGCGTTCGCGACGGGATCTGTACGTCCTCCTCGGCTGCTCGGCCAGCTTTCTTGAGGGCCACCCTCCAAGAGACTGCTGCGGCTCGTACCCGCCCGCGCGGCCGTCCAGTTAGAGATTCTCGCCGCAGCCGAGAATCTCTAGAGTCTTCCGGCCATGAAGATCGCCGTCTGCGTCAAGCAGGTGCCCGACACACCGAACAAGCGCATCGACCCGCAGACGAAGCGGCTCGATCGCCGTGGGGAGGGCGCTCTGAATCCCTTCGACGCGAACGCCGTCGAGGAGGCCCTGCGCCTCAAGGACACGAGTGGCGCCGCGGAGGTCGTGCTGGTCTCGATGGGCCCCCCGCCGGCCGGCGACGCCCTGCGCAAGGCGCTGGCGATGGGAGCCGACCGGTCAGTGCTCATCACGGACGCCGCCGCCGCGGGCTCGGATCTAGTGGCCACGAGCCGTGCTCTCGCGGCGGCGCTGGAGCGCGAGGCTCCGGACCTCATCCTGTTCGGCCAGTACGCGGCCGACTCGGAAGGCGCCGTGCTCTGGGCCGCGGTCGCAGAGCGCCTGCGCCGGCCGATGATCTCGCAGGTGGCCGAGCTGACGGTCGAGGACGGTGCTCTCACGGGACGCCGCCAGACCGAGTTCGGGTACGACGTAATCCGCGCGCCGCTGCCCGCGGTGGTCGCCGTCTCGGATGCGATCAACGAGCCGCGCTACCCGTCGCTCAAGGGGATCATGGGAGCGAAGAAGAAGCCGCAGGAGACGGTGGCGCTCGGCGACCTCGGCATCGACGTGGGCGAGGCCGGGGAGCAGGGATCGCGCACGAGCCTGCTCGCCCTCAACGATCCGCCGCCGCGCGGAGACAGCCGCAAGATCGAAGACGACGGCAGCGCCGCCGAGCAGATCATCCAGTTCCTCGAGGAAAAGCGCCTCCTGTGACCCGGTTCCCGCCCCAAGTAACAGTCTGTTACAAGTCCGAGAGCCGCGGCGCCGGGGTGCACACGGAGCAAGTAACAGTCTGTTACGGGGCTGGGGAGGCGGCCCGGTGAGCACGCTCGTCTTCCTCGAACACCACGAAGGCGAGCTGGTGAAACCCTCTCTGGGCGTGCTCTCGAAGGCGGGGCAGCTCGGCGACACGGACGTCGCCGCCGTCGTGATCGGCTCCGGGGTCGAGCCACTCGCCTCCTCCGCCGGCGAGTTCGGCGCCCGCACGGTCTTCGTTGCCGACGACCCGCGCCTCGAGGCGCCGCTTCCGCAGCCGCGCGTGGACGTACTCGCGCAGCTCGTCCGCGAGCGCGGATTCGAGAACGTCCTCTTCGCGCAGTCGATCCTGGGCGGGGACATCGCTGCCGCGCTCGCCGCGCGCCTCGACGCGGGCTTGAACTGGCAGCTCACCGACCTGGTCGCGCAGGGCGGGCAGCTCGTCGGCAAGCAGCCCGCGCTCGGCGACTCGGTCGTCTGTGACGTGGGTTGGACGTCGACGCCGCGCCTCGCGCTCTTCCGCGCGGGCGCCCTCGATGCCGTCGCGTCGGGCGGCGAGGCGCAGGTGGAGCGGATCGAGCCGCAGCTCGAGGACTTCTCGCTGGCCGCGGAGATGGTCGAGCAGGCCCACGAGGAGTCCGCAGGCCCGTCCATCGAGGATGCGGACATCATCGTCGCGGGCGGTCGCGGGCTCGGCGACCCGGAGAAGTTCACACTCGTCGAGGAGCTCGCGAAGGCCCTCGGCGGCGCCGTCGCGGCTACGCGTGCGGTGGTGGACGCCGGCTGGTATCCCTACGCGACCCAGGTGGGCCAGACGGGCAAGACGGTCTCGCCCAAGCTCTATGTCGCCTGCGGCATCTCCGGGGCGATCCAGCACAAGGTCGGCATGCAGAGCGCCAATGTGATCGTGGCCATTAACAAGGATGCCAATGCCCCGATCTTCGAGTACTCGGATCTGAGCGTCGTCGGCGACCTGCATGCGATCGTGCCGAAGCTGACAGAGCTCGTCCGCGCGAAGCGTGGCCTGTAAGGATTCCTCGAGACGAAGCACTGAGCCGCCGAACCGTGCTGAACCGACCGATGCCGCGTCCTCGGTCGCGCGCGTATCCTGCGGCTACGACCGCTCTCTGCGTCCCTGCCTCAGACGGTTCATCCCAGTCCGGCGGCGGGTCTTCATCCTGAAATGAGCCCCGTTAGGCCCGCCGATTTTCCGCCGCCCTTCTCGGCGAGCGAGTTCGTCGCCGCCCCGTCGGATCCCGCGGACGAGCGAATCGAGGTCGGCGTCCTGATCGTCGGCGCCGGCCCGGCCGGGCTCGCGTGCGCCATCCGTCTCGGTCAGCTGCTCGAGGAGTCGCCCGAGACAGCCGAGCGACTCGGGGACGTACCCGTCGCGGTGCTCGAGAAGGGCAAGCAGCCGGGCTCGCATCTGTTGTCCGGCGCCGTAGTCAACCCGCGGGCGCTCCGACGGCTCTTCGGCGGCCGGGTGCGTACCGACGAGATGCCGTTCCTCGGACCGGTGCACGACGAGGCCGTCCTCTACCTCACGCCGCGTGGCTCACTCCGGATTCCGACCCCGCCCACGATGCGCAACCACGGCAACTACGTGGCCTCGCTAGCGCAGCTCGGCCGCTGGCTGGGCGAGCGGGCCGAGGAGGCGGGCGCCACGATCCTGCCGGAGACGGCCGCGCACAAGCTTCTCGTCTCGGGCGGCCGCGCCGTCGGCGTGCGCACGGGCGACCGCGGCCAGGGGCGCGAGGGCGAGCCGCTCGGAAACTACGAGCCGGGTTCGGACATCGTCGCGCGCGTGACCGTGCTCTGCGAGGGCACGCAGGGCCACCTGACGGGCGTCGCGCTCGACCACTTCGGCCTGCACGGCGAGAACCCGCAGGTGTGGGCGCTCGGCGTGAAAGAGGTGTGGCGTGTCGCCAGGCCGCTCGGCCGCGTCGTCCACACGATGGGCTGGCCGCTCCGCAACGGGAGGAAATACCGCGAGTTCGGGGGCTCGTTCATCTACCCGATGGGCGATGACATGGTCACCGTGGGCATCGTCGTCGGGCTCGACTACCGCGACAGCCAGCTCTCGGCGCACGACCTGCTCCAGGAGCTGAAGACGCATCGTGTCGTGCGGCGCATTCTCGAGGGCGGCGAGCGGATCGCCTGGGGCGCGAAAACGATCCCGGAGGGCGGGCTCCTCGCCGTGCCCCGGGAGCTGCACGCGCCCGGGCTGATGATCTGTGGTGACGGCGCCGGCCTCGTCAACGTTCCGGCCCTCAAGGGCGTCCACTACGCGGTCGAGTCGGGTCGGCTCGCGGCCGAGGCGGCCTTTGCGGCGCTCCAGCCCGGCGAGACGGCGTGGCGCCCCGGCGCGCTCGCTCGCTACGACGAGTCGTTGCGCGACAGCTTCGTCTGGAAGGAGCTGAGGGTGGTGCGGAACATGCGGCCCGCGTTCGCGCACGGGTTCTGGCTCGGCGGGATGACCGCGGGCGCCGCGACCATGTCCTTCGGGCGGTTCCCGCCGCGTGACGCGACCCTCGAACGAGACGCCGACCTCGAGCTCATCCGCACGGGACGCGCCTCGCGTTACCCGCAGCCGGACGGTCGCCTCACCTTCGACAAGCTCTCGTCGGTGTACGCGTCGGGCAACCGCACGCGCGACGACCAGCCGAACCACATCCGCGTGGAGCGCCAGGTTCCGCGTGAGCTTGCGGAGCTGTGGGAGCGCATGTGCCCCGCGCAGGTCTACGAGGTCGGGTCGGCAGACGGCGACGGGCTCGTCTCCGTCGAGATCACGCCCTCGAACTGCGTGCAGTGCGGGGCGATCACCGCGAAGGGCGGTCGCCTGACGCCACCCGAGGGCGGCTCGGGGCCCGAGTACCGACTCACCTGACTGCGGGCGTGCCGCTCGCGCCAGGCGCGGGCCATTGCGATGCGCTTCGCGACCGTGGGGTGCGAGGCGAAGAGCAGCGTCGACCACTCGGGCGGATCGGGCTCCTCGAGCACCTCGCTGGTGAAGCGGCGGAACAGTCTCTCGGCTGCCGCCGGGTCCTCGGTCGTCTCGAGCGCGACCCAGTCGGCCTCCTCCTCCATATGCCGCGAGATGCCGCTCTCGAGCGGGAGCGAGGCGAGGCTGAGCACCGTCACGACGAGCAGGGACAGCGGCACCGCGGAGGGATTCCTCATGCCACCGCGCCGCCGTGTCGCGACGGCAATCAGGTACGTGCCCGGAAAGGCGAGCAGGAGGTACCAGCCCAGCGACTTCGGCAGATGCTGCCGCGAGTGGTGGCTCAGCTCGTGCGCCACCACGGCGCGCACCTCGTCGTCTCGGAAGCGACCGTCGAGGAGCGTGTCCCAGAGGATGATCCGCTTGCTCGGCCCTAGCCCCGCTGCCTGGGCGTTTGGCGCGGTCGTTTGCTCGGACACCTCCTCCACGTCCACCCGCACCTCGCCGAGCCCCTGCTCGCGCGCCATCGCTTTGGCGTCGGCGCGCAGCTCCGCGTCGCTCAACCGCTGCGTGTCGCCGAGGTACGGGTAGAGAAAGACGAAGAGTGTTGCGAGCGCGGCGAACACGGGTGTGGCGGGGATCCACCAGCGGCGGGCGAAGACGGCGGCGAGCCCCATCACGATCAGCAGTGTCAGGCAGATGCCGAGGAACTCCGCGCCGAGCGCAAGCGAGTTCTCCAAGAGCGCTTCCAGGTAGCCCATCCGCAACAAGCCGTAGCGGCGGTTCCACCAGACGTCGATGACGGTGAACGGCAATTGCGAGAGCCAGGCAACGGCGAGGCCGAGCATGCCGAGGAACATGCCGCTGCCGAGCCGCCCGGCGGACGAGTCGCGCACGTGGCGCGGCCCCCGCCAGGCCCAGAGCCCGAGGGCCGCCAGGAGCGCGAGCTGCGACAGGACGAGCTCCCAGCGCAAGAACCGCTCGTAGCGCTCGGCGCGCCGCAGGTCGTCGCGCGAGAAGAGGCCGCGGACGTCGACGTCGCCGAGTCTCAGGTCGGCGGGTACGCGCGTCGCGCGCCAGAGCAGCCCGGCCGCGACGATCCACGCGGCTGCGAGCACGGCGAAGAGGGCGAGGCGCAGCGCGGTACGCCGGCTCACGGAGCCTCCGGGGTGCAAGTGCGCGCCGTGCGGATGGTGGGCGTCGCATGCGGGTAGCGGTCGGTGAGGAGCGACCCGTACGCGTGGGTCTGCGTCAGGTAGCGGATCGCGGCGGCGCCGAGTGAGCGCAGGCCCGCCGGCATGCGTCCCGTCGCGAGCGCGGCGAACCAGCCGAAGACCCCCACGACGACGACCACGCCCGAGAGACCGCCCGCGATGAGCAGCGCCGGCAGGATGAGCGGCAGGCGGAAGAGCGTCACGAGGCGCCGCTGCCGCGCAGGCGGGTCGATCTCGATCTCCACGGGATAGCTGCCCTGGCGTCCCGCAAAGCCGGGGAACGGGCCGCCGACCAGGAAGAGGAACGACGCCACGTGGCTCCAGCAGCGCACGTATGCGGCGAGGAAGCGGTGCAGTGAGCGTGGCGAGCAGCCGGCCGCGAGTGTCCAGAGCCAGGCGAGGAGCAGCGCGGCCGCTGCGGGCAGGCTCCAGAGCCACAGCCACGCGAGGTGGGGGAAGACGAGCAGCGGCCGGAAGAGCACGGCCAGCCGGGACCGGCGCAGCCCGTCCTCAACGCGCAGGCGGACCGGGTGGCGCGGCGCCTCGGCGTCGGGCAGGAGACGGTCGGGATGGCTGTCGGGATACCGCGGCGTGAGGAGGAGCAGGTACGCGAGCGTCTGGGCTGCGTAGCCGATCGCGTACACGACGAGGTCGCGCAACCCGAGCGGCATCCGTCCGAGCGCAAGGGCGACGAACCATCCGAGAAACGCCGCGAGCACGATCAGACCGCCGGCCGACTGCCCGGTCGCGGCGCCGAGGAGGGCAGCGATCGCGAGCGCGGGCAGCCCGAGGAAGAGTCGCAGGGCTGCGCTCAAGCGACTCTGCTTGCCCGGCGGGCTCAATTCGACGTCCACCGCGTAGCCGGGCCTGCCGAAGAAGCCGGGGAACCGATTCGCAGCGAGGAACAGGTACGCGTTCACGTGGGTCGCGTAGCGGACGAAGGCGCTGAGGAAGCGACGGAGTCCGTCCGGCGTGCGTCCCGTGGCGACGACTGCGACCGAGCTTGCCAGCGCCGCGAGCAGGACGGAGATGCTCCACAGGGACAGCCACACGAGGTGCGGCAGCGCCAGCACGAGGCGCAGGAGGACCGTCAGACGCGAGCGGCGCAGGTCATCGCGCACGACGAGCCGGACGGGGTGGCCCGCAGTCTCCACGACCGGACTTTAGGTGGCCCGGGACCTGACTCCTCCCTCGGCGCGCGCCCTGAGCCGCGGCCTGCTGCGAAGAAACGTCACACCTCTGTGGCAAAGACGATGTCCGCATCAGTCACTTTTTAGGGACAGTCCCTGCAAGATGTCCCGGCGGGACATGGCCGGACCCGGCGTACGATTCGCGCGGTGGCACCCGTTTCGCTCGACGACGTCCGCCGCGCGCGCGAGGCGATCGCCGGCCGGCTCCATCGCACGCCGACGTTCACCTCGGCGACCCTCTCCGAGCTGGCCGGCGCCGACGTGCGCCTCAAGGCCGAGCTCTTCCAGCGCACCGGCTCGTTCAAGCCGCGCGGCGTGCTCACCAACCTCGCGGCGCTGACTCCCGACGAGCGGCGGGCGGGGGTGATCACCATCTCCGCGGGCAACCACGCGCAGGCGCTTGCCTACGGGGCGGCGGGCGAAGACGTCGATGCGCTCGTCGTCATGTGGCGCGGGGCAAGTCAGTCCAAGGTCGAAGCGACTCGCGCATACGGCGCACAGGTCGACCTCGAGGCCGGCGACCCGGCTCAGGCGTTCGAGCGACTCGCCGAGCTGCGCGAGCGCAGCGGCCGCACGCTCGTCCATCCGTTCGATCACCCGCGCACGATCGCGGGCGCAGGCACGGTCGGCCTGGAGATCGCAGAGGACGTGCCCGAGGTCGACGTCGTCGTCGTGCCGGTCGGAGGCGGAGGGCTGATCTCGGGCGTCGCAACCGCCGTGAAGGGCCTCGTCCCGACCGCGCGTGTGGTCGGCGTGGAACCCGAGGGCTCGACCGCCATGCACTCAGCGCTCGCCGCCGGACGCCCGGTTCCCGTGGCGCCGCGCTCGGTTGCGGACGGCTTGAGCGCGCCGTTCGCGGGCGAGACATGCCTCGCCGTCTGCCACAAGCTGCTGGACGGCGTCGTGCTCGTCTCGGAGCGGGAGATCGGGGCCGGCTTCCGCTTCCTCTACGGGCGCGCGAAGCTCGCCTGCGAGCCGGCCGGAGCGGTCGCTACGGCGGCTCTCCTCGCCGGGAAAGTTCCCCTCGAGCCGGGCCAAACCGTCGTTGCCATTGTCTCGGGGGGCAACGTGGTACCCCAGACAGCCTCTGGTATCCTGGCTGAGCGATGAAGGCCGAAATCCATCCGGACTACGTGCTTACGACGGTGACGTGCTCCTGCGGGAACACGTTCGAGACGCGCTCGACCAAGCCCGAGCTGCACGTCGAGATCTGCTCGGCCTGCCACCCGTTCTACACGGGCAAGCAGAAGCTGCTCGACTCCGGCGGCCGCGTGGAGCGCTTCCAGCGCAGGCTTGAGCGCGCCGGCCAGGCGCGCCGCGGCTAGTCCCTAAATGTCGCAGCCAATCGGAGGGCAGGCCGTCCTCGAGGGCGTGATGATGCGCGGCCCGTCGAACTGGGCCGTCGCCGTGCGGACACCGACCGGCGAGATCGAGCAGGTCTGCCGCTCGATCAACTCGGTCATGAAGCGCCACGTCTTCTTCCGCTTGCCGATCGTGCGCGGCGTGGTCGCGCTCGGCGAGTCGCTCGCCATCGGGTTCCGGGCGCTCGCCATCTCGGCAAACGTGGCTGCGCGCGAGGAGGGCGAAGAGGGCGAGCCGGGCGCCGAGCTCTCGCGCACCCAGATGCTGTTGGCGTTTGCCGTCGCAATCGGGTTCGCAATTGCGCTCTTCAAGGTCACGCCGGCGCTCATCACGAGCTGGCTGCCGATCGACACGACCGGCTGGTTCGTGATCGTCGAGGGTGTCATCCGGGTCGCGCTCTTCATCGCCTACCTCGGGCTGATCTCACTGCTCCCCGACCTACGGCGCGTCTTCCAGTACCACGCCGCCGAGCACAAGGCGATCAACGCCTACGAGGCCGGCGAGGAGCTCGAGCCGGAGCGCGTCCAGCGCTTCAGCCTCATCCATCCTCGCTGTGGAACCGCGTTCTTGCTCTGGGTGATGGTGGTCGCGGTCTTCGTGTTCGCGTTTCTGGGCCGCCCGGACTGGTACTGGCTCGTGGCGAGCCGCATCCTGCTCCTGCCCGTGATCGCGGGCATCGCCTACGAGCTGATCCGCTTCGCCAGCAAGCACACCGGGAACCGCGCGCTGATGACCGTGCTCGCTCCGGGCCTGTGGCTCCAGCGCCTGACCACACGCGAGCCGACACTCGAGCAGATCGAGGTGTCGATTCGCGCGCTGAGGGAAGTGCTGAAGCTCGAGGGGCGGCTCTCGCCGGACGAGCGCCGCATCGAAGTCATGGCCTAGCCGCGCAGGCGAAGGCCACGCACGACTGCCTCCATGCCCGTCCGTGAGTTGTATGGCCCGGGCGGTCCCATGGTGCAGGTGAGGCAGTACGGCATGTTCGCGGCGACTACGAAACCGCCGGTCCGCACCTCGGCGAGGAAGCGGTCCGGCGGCCGCGACGGGCACGGCGAACCCGGGTCGGAGGCGTATCCCGCGTAGATGGTCGCGCGCCGGCCGTCCGAGCGCACCGGGGTCGCCTTCGTGCAGGCCGAAGACCAGAGCACCTGTCCGAGCTGCGTCTCGCGGAAGCGAGCCCAGGCCGCGGGCTCCCAGAGGTCGAGGGTGACGGCAGTCGCCCCGCCCGACGGGGCGTAGTCCAGCTTCACGCGGCTCCCGGGCCCGCCGCCCGCTCCAAGACGGCGGCGTCGGTTAGCTCGAGCTCCGGCAGCCCGCCGCCGGGCGCGAATGACGCGCCGAGCCAGTGAACCGGCAGGTCGATTGCAGGGGCATCTAGCGGAACCTCCACGTCGTTCTCCTCCGGTGCCGGCAGTGGCTGTTCGATGCGGCGTTGCTGGACGCGCGCGAGCGGGACTCTCGCGCGCGGACGCCTCCTCGGGAACCAGGCCTCCCATGGTCACGGCCGCGACCGTCTCGCCCGACCGCCAGACCAGCCCCACGGGGGCTGCCGCGCCTCTCCCTCGACGAGCGCGTCGTGCGCCACGAGCTCAACGGTGTCGTCACCAAGCTCGACGGCGGGCTCGACCGGGCGCGCGGCCGCGAACGAGCCGGTCAGGAACGCGAGCAGGTCGCGATGCCGCTCGAAGCCCTCGGCCGCCTCGCCGGCCGTCGCGAAGGTCACGGCGACGCTCTCGACCAGCGGTGCGCCGTCGCCGTACTGCCGTTCCAGCTGCGCCCGGCAGGCCTGCGGCCGGGTCGAGCGGATGAGGGCAGCCAGCGGCTGTGACGCGCCTTCGATCCCGAGCTCGCCGCAGGACGAGTCGTCGCCCCGTACGTATCCGGGCGGCAGGTCGGAGAGCTGGAGCACCAGCGGCGCGGGATCCGCGGGCCGCGCCATTCCTTGGGGTCCGAGCCCCCGCAGCCGCTGAGTGCCGTCGCCGAGAGGGCCGCGATTGCAACAGTACGGCCGACGAGACGCGATCTATCCATCACGAGAGGGTGACATGGCGACAGAACGGCGCGCAGAGGTGACGTGGCAGGGCGACCTGATGAGCGGCAGCGGCACGATCGAGCGAGTCGGCAGCGGTGCTTTCGGCGGTCTCGGCGTGTCGTGGCCCTCGCGCACCGAGGAGCCGGCGGGCAGGACGAGCCCCGAGGAGCTGATCGCCGCCGCGCATGCTTCGTGCTTCTCGATGGCGCTCTCGCACGCACTGGCGCAGGAGGGCAGCGCGCCCGAGCGGCTGAGCACGTCCGCGACCGTCACCTTCGTGCCCGGCACTGGGATCACCCGTAGCGTGCTGGAGGTCGAGGGCATCGTGCCGGGGCTCGACGACGACGCGTTCCGCGCGGCCGCCGAGGGCGCCAAGGAGAACTGCCCGGTGTCGAAGGCGCTCGCGGGAAACGTCGAGCTCGAGCTGCGCGCCAGGCTCGGCGCCGCGGTTTAGGAGGGCTTGACGAAACGCAGCGCCGTGCCGCCGGGACGCGCTGCTCGCCCCGAGGCCGCGTCCTCAGTCGCGCCGGTAGTGGCAACTATCGGCGCTCACGTGAGCCGCAAGGCGGCGAGCGCCATTGCCTCGGAACGACCATCGCACCCCAGCGACGAGCGACGTTCCGCCAAACCCTCCTTTAGGCTAGTCCTCCCCGACGGGAAGGAGCGGCCGGTCGCCCGCGAGCTCGAGGCGCAGGCGCAGGTGGAGTTGCGCCGTGCTCTCCTCGATTGAGGCGACGAGCTCGCCGGAATTCGTCTCCCCGGCCTTGTCGTCCGTCCCCCCGCAGGCAAGCGGTGCGAGGAAGAGAAGGAGCGCGAGGATGAGGCCGGCGCGTCGCATAGCAGCGTATTGCATACCCCTCGCAGCGTGTTGCTATCCCAAGACGTCCAAAGTCGGCAAGCCGTGGCGGCGAGAGGCCGACAGCCTGCTCTACCCTCTCTGGGTGGCCATCGAAGACCTCCTGGAGGAGCTCGAGCGCTCGTACCGCGAGACGCAAGAGCGGTTGTCCGACCCCGCGGTCTACAACGACCACCGGGAGGCCGCTGACGTGGGACGCCGTCTCAAGGAGCTCGAGGGTCCCTACAAGCTGGCGCAGGAGTGGCGTGCCGTTCGCGACGACTTGGAGGCAGCGCGGAACGATGGTGACCTGCGAGAGCTCGTTCCTGAGCTCGAGCAGCGTCTCGCAGGGGTCGAAGAGGAGCTCAAGTTGGCGCTCGTCGAGCGCGATCCGGCCGACCGCAAGGACGTGATCGTCGAAGTGCGCCAGGCGGCCGGCGGCGACGAGGCGGCGCTCTGGGCGCGCGACGTGTACCGCATGCTGACGCGCTACGCCGAGCGCAGCGGTTACCGCGTTGAGGAGCTCTCGTCGAGCCCCAGCGCCGGCGGCGGTTTCAAGGAGGTCACGTTCGCCGTCAAGGGCGACGGCGCCTACTCGGTGTTCAAGTGGGAGGGCGGCACACACCGCGTCCAGCGCGTGCCGGAGACGGAGTCGCAGGGGCGGATCCACACCTCCACCGCTACCGTGGCCGTCATGCCCGAGGCCGAGGACATCGAGGTCGAGATCGACGAGAACGACCTCAAGATCGACGTCTACCGCTCGAGCGGACCGGGCGGCCAGAGCGTCAACACGACCGACTCGGCCGTCCGCATCACGCACCTGCCCACCGGCGTCGTCGTCTCGATGCAGGACGAGAAATCCCAGCTGCAGAACAGGCAGAAGGCGATGCGCGTGCTGCGCGCGCGCCTCTACGAGGCTGAGCGCGCGCGGCAGCAGGCCGACCTCGCGGCCAGACGGAGCTTGCAGGTGGGCAGCGGGGAGCGGGCCGAGAAGATCCGCACCTACAACTATCCCGAGAACCGCGTTACGGACCATCGCATCCATCGCACCGCGCACTCGCTGGACAAGGTGCTCGAGGGTGAGCTCGACGATTTCACCGAGGGGCTCGCCGCGGAGGAGAGGCGCCGCGCGCTCGAGGCAACGGCGGCATGACGGCCGTTCTGCGCGGTGCGCAGAACGGCTAGGTGTAGCCCGTGGTCTCGCTTCGAGGTGCGGTCGTCGAGGTCGAGCGGCGCCTTACCGCGGCCGGTGTTCCGTTGCCCCGCGTGGACGCGGAGCTGCTGGTCGCGCACGCCGTGGGCACCTCGCGGACGGCTCTGTACGCGGACGGGTCGCGTGCGCTGACCGGACCCGAGGGCGACCACCTCGAGGCGCTGCTCGCCAGGCGCGAGGCGCGCGAGCCGCTTGCCTACGTGCTCGGCGCGTGGGGCTTCCGGCGGCTGACCCTGAAGGTCGACCGCCGCGTGCTCGTCCCGCGCCCTGAGACGGAAGTGGTAGTCGAACGCTGCCTCGCGCGCTTGCGCGATCACGCGGAGCCGGAAGTGCTGGACGTCGGCGTCGGCTCGGGTGCGATCGCGCTGGCCGTCGCCGACGAGCATCCCGGCGCCCGCGTGACGGCCTTCGACGTCTCGCCCGGAGCCTTGGCCGTGGCGAGTGAGAATGCGCATCGCTGCGGTCTCGCCGGGCGTGTGCGTCTCGTCGAGCACGACCTGACGAGCGGCTTCGGAGAGGCCCGCTGGCACCTGGTCGTGTCGAACCCGCCCTACGTCGATCCCGACGACATCGGGAACCTCGAGCCGGAGGTGCGCGACTGGGAGCCACGAGAGGCCCTCGTGGGCGTAGGGGCGACGGAGGGCGTCGCACGCGCGGCGTTCTCTGCCCTACGGCCGGGTGCCTGGCTCGTGCTCGAGGTCGCCGACGGGGAGGCCGAGCAGGTGGCTGGGCTGCTGGAAACTCTCGGCTACGCCGACGTGAAGCGCACCCGGGACCTGACCGCACGCGAGCGAGTCGTCGAGGGTCGCCGGCCGCGGTAACGTCTCGCCGTGGAGGCCGCGTCACAGTTTCCGTCGGACGTCGACGCCGTCGTGGAGGCGATTCTCGCCGGTCTGCCGGTTCTCCTGCCGACGGACACCGTGTACGGGCTCTGTGTAACTGCCTACCGCGAGGAGCCCGCTCGCCGGCTCTACCGGCTCAAGGGACGCGACAGGTTCCAGCCGACCGCTCTCGTCGCGACCACCGTGGACATGCTCTTCGAGTGCGTTCCCGAGCTGCGCGGACGGGCGGGCACCGTTGTGCGGGCGCTGCTGCCGGGTGCGTACACGCTCATCGTCCCCAATCCGGGCGGCCGCTACCGCTGGCTGACCGGCGCGAGCCCCGAGACGCTCGGAGTGCGCGTGCCCGCGCTCGAGGGCTCCGCGGCGGAGGTGCTCGCGCGCGTGGCGACCGTGGCGGCGACGAGCGCGAACCTGCCGGGGGAGCCCGACCCCCGGCGCCTCGAGGACGTGCCCGAGGAGCTCCGCGCCGGCTGCGCGTCTGTGCTCGACGGCGGCGAGCTGCCGGGCACCCCCTCTACGGTCATCGACGTGACGGGCGACAAGCCATACGTCCTTCGCGAGGGCGCGGGACCGGTGGAAGAAGCGCTGGAACGGATCCGCGGAGCGCTCACCTGAGCAGCGATGGTGCGTAACGCCCGTACGCTGAGACATCTCCACTTCGCCTGGCGCGCCGACGTGACCGACGGCGAGCTTGTCACTCTCACTCGATCCCACGGCGGCGCGGCAGAAGCGGGCTGGTGGGACCGAGTCCGCCCACGCAGCCTCGGATGGGTAACGGCGCGAAGCGGTGACGGGACGCTCATCGGATTCGTGAACGTCGCCTGGGACGGTGGCGATCACGCATTCCTGATCGACACGAAGGTGCGCCTGGATCATCAGCGGCGAGGCATCGGCACCGAGCTCGTCCGCATCGCTGCGCGGCATGTGAAGGAGGCGGGGTGCGAATGGCTGGAGGTCGATTTCGACGAAGCTCTCGCGTCGTTCTACTACGACGCGCGCGGGTTCGCTCCGACGCCGGCGGGGCTTCTGCACCTCCCTGAGCTCGATAGAGCCAATCCCTCCTGGCCAGAAGCTCATGTCCCAGCGGCTCCCTCCACCGCCGCTGCCATGGGGCGTCAGCATCGGCCCCGACACCTGCTCGTCGGGGCCCGGCCAGGGATGGTGGCCGAGCGTGGTCACCTTGGATCCATTCGAGAGCTGGATGCCGAACCGGAGCACGTCATCCGGGATCGTCTGCCCGCGCCGTACCCACGCGTGCTGGCCCAGCGGATCAAAGAAGCCGTGCGGGTCGAAATGCCGCTTGCGCACCCGCGAGCACGAAGGCGAGCCCGTTCGGGTAGGCCACCATGTTGCGGGCGACGACGACCGCGCCGTCCGTGCGCGCGAGGATCAGCTCGAGCGCGACCGCAATGCCGAGCACGTTGTCGGAAAGGCCTATCCACGCCCGCTTCTAGTGACGCTCCTCCGGTGGCGGCGGAGGTTGCTCGAAGAAGCTCATGGCTCCAGGCTGATAAGCCGCCGGCAGGAGCGGCGAGTATTCTCGTCACATGGCCGTCGCGCAGCACACACTCGACCAGCTCCGCACCGCGGGCCTGGCGGAGATCGACCCGGAGATCGCCGAGCTGATCGGCCGCGAGCTCGAGCGGCAGCGCGGCCAGATCGAGCTGATCGCCTCCGAGAACTTCACGTGGCCGAGCGTGCTCGAGGCGATCGGCAGCGTGCCGACGAACAAGTACGCGGAGGGCTACCCGGGGAAGCGGTACTACGGCGGCTGCGAGGTCGTGGACGAGATCGAGCAGCTTGCGATCGACCGCGCCAAGGAACTCTTCGGCGCCGAGCACGCGAACGTCCAGCCGCATGCGGGCGCCCAGACGAACATGGCGGTCTACATGGCCGCGCTCCAGCCAGGGGACACGATCCTCTCGCTCGAGCTCGCGCACGGCGGCCACCTCACCCACGGGCTCAAGGTCAACTTCTCCGGGCGCCTCTACACCATCGCGCACTACGGCGTCTCCCGCGAGACGAACGTGGTCGATTACGACGACGTGCTGGAGCTCGCGAAGCAGCATCGGCCGCGGCTGATCGTCTGCGGCGGCTCGGCGTACCCACGCACCATCGAGGCCGATCGCTTCCGAGAGATCGCAGACGAGGTGGGAGCATTGCTCCTCTGCGACATGGCTCACTTCGCAGGGCTCGTCGCGGCCGGGCTGCACCCGAACCCGGTTCCGTTCTGCGACTTCGTCACCTCGACGACGCACAAGACGCTCTCGGGACCGCGGGCCGGCTTCATTCTCTGCAAGGAAGAGCATGCGACCGCGGTCGACCGGGCGGTTTTTCCCGGCATGCAGGGCGGCCCGCTCGAGCATGCGATCGCCGCCAAGGCGGCCTGTTTCAGGATCGCGATGACGGAGCCGTTCCGCGACTACCAGCGGCAGGTGCGCGCGAACGCCGACGCGCTCGCCGAGCGCCTCCAGGAGGGTGACCTCGACGTGCTGACCGGCGGCACCGACACGCACCTGCTCCAGCTCGACCTGCGCTCCACCGACTGGACGGGCAAGGATGCGGAGGAGCGCCTCGCAGAGGTCAAGCTGACCGTGAACCGCAACACGGTGCCGTTCGACGAGCGGCCCCCGACCGTCGCATCAGGCGTGCGCATCGGCACGCCGGCGGCGACGATGCGCGGCTTCGACGAGGACGACTTCCGCGAGGTGGGGAGGATCATCGTCGAGGCGCTCGGCGACGGCGCGGATACGAGCGTGCTCGCGTCCGCGGCCGCTGCTCTCTGCGCGAAACACCCGCTGTACCCGGGCTTCCGCGGCTACACGGCCTTTCTCGGCTCCGCCGAGAAAGGCTAGGTGGAAAGGGTGGTCGAGAGGTCCGGCGCTGTTGTGACCCCCCAGGTCACGGTCGTGACGCACCCGCTCGTGCAGCACAAGCTCTCGTACCTGCGGGACAAGGACACGCCCACTGTCCACTTCCGCAAGCTGGCGAACGAGGTCACGCTGCTCCTCACCTACGAGGCGACGAAGGACTTCCCGACCGAGGACGTCGAGATCGAAACGCCGCTCGAGCGGACGACCGTGCAGCGGATCTCGGGCAAGAAGGTGGCCGTCTGCCCTGTGTTGCGCGCGGGCCTCGGCATGCTCGACGGGGTTCTCTCGCTCGTTTCGAGCGCGCGCGTCGGGTTCATCGGCATGTACCGGGACGAGGAGACGCTGCAGCCGGTCGAGTACTACATCAAGCTGCCGTCAGACCTGGAGCAGCGCGACGCGATCGTGCTCGACCCGATGCTCGCCACGGGTCGCTCGAGCGCCGCCGCGATCGCCTCGGTCAAGGCTGCCGGCGCGCGCTCGGTGGCGCTTGTCTGCCTCGTCTCGGCCCCCGAGGGCATCGAGCACGCCCAGGGCGAGCACCCCGACGTTCGCATCGTGACGGCAGCGATCGACCGCGGCCTCGACGAGCGCGGCTTCATCGTCCCGGGCCTCGGCGACGCGGGCGACCGGCTCTACGGCACCCGCTGACCCGAGGTGCCGTGGCGGCGGCGCGCGGCGGAACCGCCCTCGATCTACGAGCACGTCCTTCGCTATCTCGGCGCGGACGGCGAGCTGACGGAGGCGGCCGGGAGCTGCCGGACGAAGGCGGCGGCAGCGCGATGGTCGAGCAGCCCTAGCCCGAGCGTGAGGCGGCGGCCGGCGCCAGCAGGCCCGGTCGCCGCATCGCCTCCAGCCAGACCGCGCGAACCTCCTCGCGCGTGCCCTGCGCGGGGAGGCGTTCGGCCACCCACGCGGGCGCGGCGGCTGGCAGCTCGCCCGCGATCGGCGCGATGCCCTGGTGAGGAGCCTCGCCGAGCTCCTCGCCGGAGCCGGTCAGCACTTCGCTCAGGGTTTCGCCCGGGCGGATTCCGAGCAGCTCGAGGTCAGGCTCGCCCTCGCCGCCCGCCTCGCGCCAGATCCGGCTCGCCAGCTCGCCGACCGTCAGCACGACCGAATCGGAAGGCGCGGCGAGCAGGACGCCCTCGCGTGCCAGCAGCGCGCCGTGGGCGGCGAGGCACGCCGCGTGGCCCATCGTGATCCAGTAGCGGAGCATGCCGGTGTCGGTGACGGTCAGCGGCACGCCGGCGCGCGCCTGGCGCAGGAACAGGTCCGACGCGCTGCCCGCAGAGCCGAGCACGTTGACGAAGCGCACCGCCGTCCGCCGCGCCCCGACGCTTCGCGCCGAGTAGGCGGCGAGCTGCTCCATGAACCGTTTCGTACGCCCGTAGAAGCTCGCGGCGAGCGCCGCCTTGTCGGTGGAGGCGACAACGACCGTGTCCACGCCGGCTTTGTCCGCCGCGCGCAGCACATTCCAGCTGCCGACGAGGTTCGTGTCGACGAACTCCTCGGGGTAGCTCTCGGCCCAGTCGACGTGCTTATACGCGGCCAGGTGGAAGACGAGCTCGGGGCGCGCGGCCGCGAATTCGCGCTCCACCCGCCCGGCGTCGCGGACGTCGCAGAGGACATGTGTCATTCGTTCGAGGGCGACGGTGTCGCGGGAGCGCCGGTCGGCGGTCAGTGCCGCTTCGTTCGTGTCGAGCACGGTGACGCGCTCCGGCCGAAACCCGAGCAGGAAGCTCGAGAGCGCGCCGCCAATCGAGCCTGCTCCGCCCGTGACGGCGATCCTCCGGCCGCCGAGCAGCTCCTGCAGCTCCAGCACGGACGGGACGGGATCGCGCCGCCCGAGCACGCGCTGCCAGTCCCAGCCGTCTGCCGGCACGCGGCGCGCCCTCCGCGGGGGCGGCTGCTCCGCCTCCGAGAGCGCGCTCTCGATCGCGCGGTAGGCCGCCTTCATGTCCGCGGAGCGCGCCGGATCGGGCTCGTTGATCTCGGCGACCACGTAGGAGGCGAGCTCGCCGAGCCGCCGCACCACCGGGTCGAGGTCGAGCTCGCCGCTCCCGTACGGCAACCCCTCGCCCAGCAGGCCGTGCGCGTCCGAGACATGCGCCACGCCTGTCCACGGGCCGAGCTCCTCGACGTAGCGGTCGAGCTCGAGCTCGTCGTCGGACGTGACCCCGAAGAGCGAGCCGTACGCGGCCGCGAAGTTGCGGAAGAGGGCGGCGTGCGAGGTGTCGAGCGTGAAGCCGAGCTCGGGCACGCGCTCGCGCCACGCCAGCAGGTCGCGCCA
Organism: Gaiellaceae bacterium; assembly: GCA_046262315.1. Taxonomy (GTDB): domain Bacteria; phylum Actinomycetota; class Thermoleophilia; order Gaiellales; family Gaiellaceae; genus JACVRM01. Next base: position 8,612 of record JBHEMZ010000139.1, on the reverse strand, counting down.
GTGGCCGCCGACGCGCGACAGGAAGACGCCGCCTGTTCGCATGCGCAGAAGCGGCGGCACGTTCTCGATCAACGGCGTGACGCCGCGCTCGCGGCAGGCGGCCGCGTAGAAGCGCAGGAACTCCTCGATCGCGGCGTCGTCCGGGGCTTCGCCGCGGCCGTATTCCTCGGGACTCATTGGCGTGAAGAGGTGGATGGTCAGGACAGCCGAGCCGATTGCGGCCGCGAAGGCCGCGCTGCGGACGATCCCCTCGCAGGCCTCGGCGTCGAGCCGGTCGACGCGCACGAACGTTCCGCTCGGCCATGCGACCGGCGCCTCCGCGGTCAGCGCGCGGCCGTAGGAGAACTCGTGGACGGTCGCGACGGCCCGCGTGACGGCGTCGTCCGAAGCTACGTGACGCCCGAAGAGCGCAAGCTCGAGCCCGCGCCACGGTCCGCCCTCGAGCCGGTCGGCGAGCTGGTCAGGCTCCGGCGCGGCCTTGAGCAGCGGGATGGCGGCTGAGCCAGTCGACATACGCGCGGATGGCCTCCTCGAGCGGGCGCGCAGGGAACGCTAGCGATTGGCTTTCGTCCGCCCGGTAGCTCTCGTTCTCGCCCGGCGCGAGCAACCCTCCAGGCGTCTCGATCGGCGAGGAGGAGCCGGCCGCCTCCACGACGAGGTCGGCGGCGCGCCGAAGAGAGGTCGGCAAGCCGCTCGCGAGCGTGACGATCTCGTCCCAGCGACCGTCGGCGACGAGCGACTCGAGCGCCTCCACGACGTCGTCCACGTAGACGAAATCGCGCGTGCGCTCGGGGTCGCCGTGGATGATTACAGGCTCGCCGTTCAGCGCGCGGGCGGCGAACGAAGCGATCGCGCCCGTTGCTCCCTCCCAGGCGACCTGGCCGGGCCCGAAGACCGACGGCAGGCGCACCACGGTCGCCCGAGCCCGGTGCAGTCGGCAGGCGAGCTCGCCCAGTCGCTTCGATAATGCGTACTCGTCCGGCGGGGGCTCGACGGCGGCGCGCAGCGTCGAGGGGTAGACGAGCCCAGCACCGTGCTCAGCGCAGCCTTCCAGGAGATTGAGCGTCGTGCCGACGTTCTCGCGGACCGCCCGCGCGGGGTCCGCCGCGGCGCCGGCCGGATCCGGCACGCCGGCGTAGTGGAGCACCGCGTCGCAGCCGCGAACCAGGTCGCGCGCGGCGGGGTCGCCCGCGTCGAGCTCAACCGCTTCGACGGGCAGGCCGCGGTCGCGTCCGCCGGGGCGCGCGAGCGCCGTCACCTCGTGACCGCGCTCTGTGAGCAATGTCGCCGAGCGCCAGCCGAGGAAGCCCGTGGCCCCGGTGACGAGGAGCTTCACGCGCCGACCGGCGACGCCAGGTAGTCCGCGAGGCGGTGCCGGTACTGGAACGGGCTCTGAAACGTGCACGCCGCACCGCCCGCGGGCTCGCGCCGCTCGGCCAGCGCGGCGACGTCGGCGACGGTCAAACTCTCAGCGGCCACGTTGGCCCTCGTGATGCCCTCGAGCGGCGCGTCGAGCAGGATGCGCGCCGCGTCCTCGACGTGCGCGACCCCAATGGTCGCGCGTCCTCCGTCGTCCAGCGTCAGCGGCTCCCCCGCGGCCGCCAGGCGCCTGAACCTGTCCACCACCGTCTGCGATTCGGCGCGCGCATGCTCGACGGGGCTGGGCCCGTAGAGGATCGCGAGCCGGAAGACGCCGAGCGGGAAACCGTGCCGGCGCGCGTACAACTCGAGGCATCCCTCGCCGTAGATCTTCGACAGGTGCGCGAGGTCCGCCTGGGAACCGTACGGATGATCCGGCCCGACCGTGCCCGTCGGGGAGCCGTACACGTGCAGCGAGCTGGCGAAGGCGACTGGAGGACCGCCCGCCCGCACCACAGCCTGCGCCGCCCGGCGGACACCGGTCACGTTCGTCTCCTCGGTGTAGTCCGGGTCGATCTCGGAGAGCGGGCGCGAAGCCTGCGCGGCCAGGAGCAGGACGCGGTCGGCGCCGGCTGCGAGCAACCGCGCGAGCGCGTCGAGGTCGCGGATGTCCGCGGTCTCCACGCGGGCGCCGCGAGCCTCGAGCGTGGCGAGCTCGCCACGCTCCGTCGCATACCAGTTGTCGGCGAGCACGACCTCGTGACCCCGCTCGAGCGCCAGCTCTGCCACCTTCGCCCCGAGGTAGCCGGCCCCCAGGACGAGCTGGCGGGCCATTAAATCCGCGTGACGGGAGCGGCGGTCTCGAGCGGGACGACGTTGCGCGTGTCCACGATCAGCGTCGCCTTGTCCCAGAGTGGATCCTGGACGAACTCGCGATGCGGGGTCAGCACGACCACGCAGTCGGCGGCGGCCACCGTCTCGGCGTTCCACGGCAGGGTCTCGTGATGCGCCCCGTCGAGCTCCACGGACGGCACCCACGGGTCGCAGTAGACGACCTCGCCGCCGCGCTGCAGTAGCTGACGCATGACCTCGAAGCTCGGCGACTCGCGCGTGTCGTGGACGTCCGGCTTGTACGCCATCCCGAGCAGCAGGATGCGGGAGCCCTTGATCGGCCGGTCGGCGTCGTTGAGCGCGTCGGAGATCTTCTGGACGACGTAGATCGGCATCCGCGCGTTGACCTCGTGCGCCGCCTCGATCAGCTGTGCCGAGTAGCCGTACTCGCGCAGCCGCCATGCGAGGTAATGCGGCACGATCGGGATGCAGTCGCCGCCGAGGCCAGGCCCCGGGTAGTGCGGCAGGAACGCGAAAGGCTTTGTCGCCGCCGCCTCGATCACGTCCCAGGCCGAGATGCCGAGCCGGTCGCACATCAGCGCCAGCTCGTTGGCGAGCGCGATGTTGACGGCGCGGAACGTGTTCTCGTGCACCTTCGCGGTCTCGGCCACCATCGGGCTCGAGCACGGGACGATCGTGTCCACGATCTGGCGGTACAAAAGCTCGGTGCGGCGGCGGCACTCGGGAGTCACGCCGGCGACGAGCTTCGGCGTGTTGCGGATGTTCCACTTCCGGTTCCCGGGATCGACGCGCTCCGGCGCGTACCCGAGGAAGAAGTCCGATCCGACCTCGCCGCCCGAGCGCTCGAGGATGGGCAGGACGATCTCCTCGGTCGTGCCGGGATAGGTGGTCGACTGCAGCACGACGAGCTGGCCGGGGCGCACGTTCGCGGCGACGGATTCCGCGGCCGAGATGACGTACGAGAGGTCGGGCGAACGAGTCTTCGAGAGTGGGGTGGGGACGCAGATCGTCAGCGCGTCGAGCTCGGCGACGGCGCCGTAGTCGGTCGTCGCGTGCAGCCGGTTTTCGAGCCCCGTGTAGCGCTCCGAGGGCACGTCCACGAGGTACGAGCGGCGCTCCTGAACGGCGCGCACGCGTCCCGCGTTCAGGTCGACGCCCGTGACGTCGAAGCCGGTCTCCGCGAAGGCCATCGCCAGCGGTAGGCCCGCATATCCGAGCCCGACGATGCCGATCCTGGCATCGCGCGTACGGATGCGGTCGTCGAAGGCGGCGACGCTGGAAAGCACCTCGCTCATCAGGGCGCCGATCGTAGCGGAGCAGTCGGCGCGGTCGTCCCCCGCCGGGATCCGTAAGCCACTCTGCTATACACAGCGCATGTCCTTCCAGGAGTCGCTGCGCGCCCTGGTGCTGGACAGCCCGGCGCCGCTCGGCTTTGCGGTCGCCGCGACGATCGTGCTCGTCATGACGCCGCTCATCGGTCGTCTTGCGCCGCGGGTCGGGGGCGTGGACGACCGGAAGGACCGTCCCCGGGTCCACACCCAGCCCGTGCCGCGGATCGGCGGTCTCGCGATCGTGGCCGGCATCGCAGTGCCGGCGGCGATCTGGGTCGACCTGGAGGGGCCATACCTCGGCATCCTGATCGGCACTCTGCTGGCGGCCGCCATCGGCCTCGTGGACGACATCCGCGGCCTGCGCCCCAGCTTCAAGATGCTTGGCATCGTCTGCGTTTCGCTGATCCCGGTGGCGGGCTACGACGTCACCTTCGACCACGTCACCCTGCCGCTCGTAGGCGATCACGACCTGGGGTGGACCGCCTACCCGCTCACTATCATCTGGATCGCCGCCGTCGCGAATCTCGTCAACCTGATCGACGGAATGGACGGGCTTGCAGCGGGAATCGTGGCGATTGCCGCGTGCTCCTACGCCATTCTTGGCGCGTCGTTCGGGCGCGAGGCCGCCGCCGTTCTGGCCGCCTGCGTCTGCGGGGCGACGCTGGCTTTCCTCCGCCACAACTACCACCCGGCAAAGATCTTCATGGGCGACTCGGGATCGCTGCCGCTCGGCTTCCTGCTGGCGGCGGTCGCCGTGCAGGGCGTGATGAAGACTGCTGCGACGATCGCGCTCGTGGCGCCGCTGCTGGCCCTGGCCGTCCCGATCCTCGACACGTCGTTCGTCGTCCTGAAGCGTCTGAAGTACCGCCGGCCGCCGTGGAGCGCCGACCACAATCACTTCTACCACCGTTTCCTGCGCATCGGCCTCTCGCAACGGCGCACAGCGGCGTACCTCCACGTGTGGGCCGCGCTCCTGTCCGCGTATGCCATCCTGCTGCGCTTCGTGCCTCCGCGGCCGAAGGGCGTCTGGGATCTGGAGAACGCGCTCGTCGGAGTGGCCGGCGCGGTTGTCGTGCTCGCCGCGTCGGTCTGGATGGTCTACACGCTCGAGATCCTCAAGCAGCGCCACCTGGAGGCGCTGAGGCTGCGCCGACCCACGCCGGAGCCGGACCGCGAGGAGGCGGTCGAGCGGGCCCTCACCGCCGGGCGCCGCTGACTAGTAGCCTCCGAAAGTCCGGCCTCCGCTGCGCGGAGACCATGACGACTTTCGGTGGATCTGTAGATCAGACGCGACTGCGCGCGTCGTGGCTGCGGCGGGCGGAGCCCGCCTCCGCCGAGTCTGTAGGGATTTGGAGCGCGTTCTACAAGGGAAGCGCGAGCTGTAGGAGGTCTTCGGGGTTGCGCCGGACACGGTGGCGCCAGGCGTCCGGATCGGGCTTCTTTGCCACCTCGATTTCCGCAGGATCGTGGAGGAGGCGCAGGCGGCCTTCGCGGACGAGCTGCTCGTCCACGGCGCCGATGCGCCCCTCGAAGATCGAGTAGACGGGTGTGCCCAGGACGGCGGCCTCGCGGTTCATCGTCCCGCCTGCGGACACGAGCAGATCCGCGAACGCGACCAGGCTGCGGCCGTCAACGGTCTCGCGCGGTGCGACGACGCCCGGGAGTCCGAGAGCATCCACGTCGTCCGCCTGCTCGGCTGTGCGCGTGATCACGACGGTCTGCGAGTCCTCTGCCTCCGAGAGTCGGCGTAGCACGCGTGGCAGCAGCGGGTTCTCCGAGCCGCCGAGATAGAGCGCGTACGACGGCGCGGTGCGGACGATGCACACGACTCGCGTGCGGTCGACGCCCACCTCGTCCAGCACCTCCGTGTCCGGTTCGAAGTCGGAGAGGAAGTACTCCTCCTTCAAGCCCGGGTATTGCCTGAGCTTCGGCGGGCGTGCGCCGTAGCGCGCGAGGCGCTCGGCCGGGATCGCGTCTGGAACTAGCACGCGGTTGGCGAGCCGGCAGTTGACGTGGTGCTGCAGCTCCGCCCACTCGTAGTCGAACATGGTCGCGTTGGGGATGCGGAGGACCCGGCAGACGAGCGGCAGGTCGGTCGAGCCGTGTGCGAGCGCGCAGTCGAAACGACGGCCGCGGCCCCAGCGAACGAGCTGCGGCACGCGCGACGCTGCCGACCGCGCCTTGCCGAGCCGGCCGGCGCCGCCGTGGTGGCCGACGACAGTCGCGTCGCGACCCCAGCGCTCGAGCATGGCGAGCGTCTGCGAGAGCGGCCGGGCCGTCAGCTCGACGTCGTGGCCGTCCCGCTCGAGCAGCTCGACGAGTGGGCGTAGCACCTGAACGTGCGCGGTGTTCGTCAGATCGACCCAGACGCGCATGTTCGGATCGTAGGGACAGCTGGAGCGCTCGACCGCGCGACGCGCGCCATTTGCGCTGATCGCATCACCGGCGAAGGCGGGGTCCCCCGCCGTAGCCACAACGCGGCCCCGGGCGCGTGTGACTGTTGGGAAGGGGGCCAACGGGGGAAAACCGGCCGTTTCCCCCGTGCAGGGAGTCGACGACGCGAAGCGGCGTCACGAGCGTCGCGCTAGCCTTTCGGCCAGGTCTGATGTGGGGTCGAGCCGCAATCGTCGCAGCGTTAGCCGCGCTGCTCTTCTCGCCCGCTGCGACGGGCGGCGTCAAGAGCGACGCCGCCGTGGCAAAACGCGGGCTGACGGCTGCAGTCGCAAGCGGCCGCCTCCCCGCAGAGGCCGCGGCGGAGTACCGGGCCACCGTGAACCGAGCGGTGCAGGCCCACTCACGCCTGGGCGGCTCGCGCGCCGCCAACCTTGCCGGCGCGATTCGCGACGCCGCGGGGCTCGCCGGCCGGTACGACGAGCCGCACGGACTCATCCTCTTTCGCGGTCTCGACGAGAACGTCCGCTACTTCGGTAACCGCGCGTCGCCTGCCGGCACGGTCGACATCGAGGGCGAGGACGGGACGATCTACCGCTACTTCCCATCGCACGGCTTCCAGTTCCACCCGCTGGCGAATTTCGCGAAGCTGAACGACCATGCGAGGCGCCTTGACTACGAGGCGACCTCGCAGCTCGCCGAGGCGCTCCTCGCGAGAGCGGTGCGCACACGGTCCGGCCTCGCGTGGGAGTACCTCTTCCCGTTCGGCGGCGGCCGTACGCCGTGGACTTCCGGTATGGCGCAGGCGGTCGCGGCGCAGGCGTTCGCGCGCGCCTCGTCGGCGCTCGGGGACCCGGCCCTGCTCGAGCCCGCGGTGGCGGCCTACGCGACGCTGCCGTCCCTCACGGCGACCACGAGTGCCGGACCGTGGATTCGCCTCTACAGCTTCAGCTCGATGCTCGTCCTCAACGCACAGCTCCAGGCGGCGCTCTCCGTCCGCGAGTACGCGCGGCTGGCGGCGAGCGCGGACGCGCAGCTCTTCGCCGAGCGCCTGGAGGCGACGGCGCTCGCGCTGCTGCCGCGCTTCGACACCGGCGCCTGGTCGCTCTACGCCCTGAACGGCGCCGAGGGGACGCTGCACTACCACCGCTACGTCGTCACCCTGCTCAAGCGGCTGGGAACGTTGACCAAGCAACCCGAGTGGGCGGATGCGGCTACGACGTTCGACTCGTACCTCGTCGTGCCCCCTGAGCTCGACGAGCTGGGCGGCATGCGCGTCATCTACCCGCGCCCACGCGACGGCTTCCGGGATTCCTCCAGCGTCACATTTACGCTCTCGAAGCTCTCCACCGTTCGGCTAGCAGTCGGCGGTGACCGCAAGCCCGTGACGCTTCCGCGCGGCCGCCACACGCTGTTCTGGGAGCCCGGGGGCCGGCCGCCGCAGGTCTACGCCGCGAAGCTCGTTGCGACCGACCTGGCGGGCAACACCGCGGAGCTGCCGCTCAAGCCGATCGAGGTTCGCGTGGACACCGCCGCACCCGAAGTCTCCGCCAGGCTCACGGGTCGGCGGCTCGGATGGCGGGCGGTCGACGATGCGACGCCATGGGTGCGGCTCACCGTCGTGCTCGAGAACGGCGCGGGACGCAGGCGTATCGAGCTTGGTCCCCGCCCGCTCGCAGGCTCGGCGTTGCTCAGGTTGCCGAAGGGGCGCTGGGCAGTGCGTCTGGGAGCGGCGGACTCGACCGGCAATCGCGCGGTCGTCCCACTCGGCGCCATCGGCTAGCTCCACCTTCCGGCCTGCGGGGCCATGTCCGTGGCGGCCATCTTGTGGGGACTGTCCCTGAATACTGGCGCGAGGGGACACGTCCTTTGCCCCGAAAGTGTCACTTCTCATCCACAGGCGCGGCCGCCTCGGCGCGCTCGAGGAAGGCCGCGAAACGCTCGTTGAAGCCCGGCGCGTGCTGCACGCCGTGCCCGGCGCCCGGCAGGACCATGCGCTCGGCAGAGAGCTCCCGCTCGAGGACGTCGCAGACGGCTTCGTACGCCGGGTTGCCGCCGCTCGAGCACACGAGCTTCGGGAACCGAGCCGCCGCGAGCGCCGCAAGCGGGATGTCCGCCTCCGAGGGCGGCCGCTCCTCCATCAACGCGCGTACGCCCTGCTCGCGGCCCGGCCGCACCTCCGCTGGCACCTGTCCCGCCTCCCCGAAGACCGCGGCGAAGCGCGCCGCGAACTCGCCCGGCTCCTCGATCCCCGCCGCCCATACCTCCTCGAACGCGGACACCATCGCCTCGACGGCCGGGTGTCCGCGCGCCACGCCGAAGCAGGGGCGGCTCGATGACCGTCAGCGAGCGAACCGCCGCGGGACGGAGCGCCGCAACGAGTAGGGCGATGACGCCGCGCCGTACGAGAAACCGGCGAGGTGAGCGGAATCCATGAGGAGTGGAGCCAGCTCCGCCGCCTGCTCCTCGAAGTCGATGCGTTTCTCCGGTGGGTTCGGCGGATACCCGAGGCGATCGGGCAACACGAGCTCGAATCGCTTAGAACTCGAACCGAAATGAAGGGTCCTGCCCGCTGAAGCCGAATGCCGTCGGTATCCGTCGTCAAGCTGGGAGGGATGCCGATGGCTGTTGCGCCGTGGGTTGTGTCGGACGAGTTGTGGGAGCGGATCGAGCCGCTGT
>JBHEMZ010000138.1:0-7700 GCA_046262315.1 Gaiellaceae bacterium | reverse complement strand
GGCGCGAGCGCTTCACCCAGGCGCTCAAGCGACTGCGAATGCTGCCGCTGCTCGCCTGAGCGGCGCACCCGCTCACGAACCGCGACCCCAAAACAGCGCGCCGCCCCAAGAGAACTCGACGCTGCCGCCGCACAGGCGAAGACGCGCTCGCACGACCCGCGCCAGCCAGCCGCGCACACCAACCCCACCCGCGGCGGCCCGACTCACCCCCCCAAAAACCCAAAACATGGCCCAACCGCCGCGTCGGTCAGGGAAACGGAGGATCGAGGCTTAGAAGAGGTCGAAGTTGCCGGCGAGCACGCGGTCGAGCCGCCCCGTGCGGTAGCCGCGCACCGCGTCGCGTACGAGCGGGGTGGGCCGCTCCTGGTAGCGGCGAACGACCACAGGCTCGGCCGGTGCGCTCCCGAGCGCCGCGTTCGCCGCGGTGCCCAGCGCGGCCGGCTCGCCGTCGGGACGGGGCGGGCGCGCTGCGACGCGAACGAGGACTCCCGCGCGCGTGACTTCGCGCACACGCTCCCCCGGCGCGTCGAAGACGTGCAGGCCGCTCTCCGGCATCAGAATCTCGCCGGCGCCGAGCCCCGAAACCGCGAGTACCCGCCGGCCCGCGCGGGCCGCGAGCTCCTCCACGCGCATGCCGCGCTCGTCTGCCCAGCGCCGGTACATCTCGGCGAGGCGGTCGACGAACGATGCGGCGCCCTCGCTTCGATCGCCGGCCGGAGCAAGCTCGACGAAAACGTCCGCCGGCGCGCCGCGGCGTACACCGGTCACGGCCGTATCCAGCACGTAGACCCGGTTTGCGACCAAACGGACGAGATCCCGCGCACCGCCGTCGCCGCCGTTTCTCGAAGCCGAGCGCGCCAGCCGCTCCCCGAGCCGCTCCGCGGTGCCGAGCGCCGCGTCCAGGCGGTCGAGGTACTCGGCCTCGGCCAGCACCGCGAACCGGCGGGCGTCGTCCCAGAAGCCCGGCTGCCCCATCGCCGCCAGCGCGGCGCGCTTGCGCTCGTCCATGTCATCGCGGATCGCGCCGGCCACGCGCTCGAGCTCGCCGAGCACGAACCGAGCGGCGTCTCCGCGCGGCGCGAGGACGAGCGCGCGCAGGTCGAGCGCCGTCTCGGGCGAGGGTTCTTCCTCCTGCGCGGGCTCCGCGTCGGGGTCGACGAACACGACCTCGATCCGCTCGCCGCGCGGCGCACCCACGAGCAGAAACTGGTCGCCCTCAGGCACTGTCTGCTCCACGATCGCGGCCGCCAGGGGCGCCAGCAGGTGCCGCTCGACCGCGCGCTTCAGCGGCCGCGCGCCGAGCTCGGGGCTGAAGCCCTCGTCGATCGGGAAGTCGTACGCCGACTCGTCCAGCTCCACGGCCCAGGGCCTGCCCCGCAGACCCCGCCGTGCGAGCGTCGGCGAGCTCCTTGTCGAGCAGCGCCCGCATCTGCGCGCGCTCGAACGGTCGGAAGACGACGACGCGGTCGATGCGGTTCAGAAACTCCGGGCGGAACGAACGGCGCAGCGCCTCCTGGATCCGCTCGGGTCGAAACGGCTCGCGCGTGTCGGAGAAGCCCGGGCGGGCCCGAGTGGCGATCGAAGATCCGACGTTGGAGGTGAGGACGATGACGCAGCGGCGGAAGTCGGCCACGCGCCCCTGCTGGTCGGTGAGGCGGCCGTCGTCGAAGACCTGGAGGAAGAGGTCCCAGACCGGCGGCGCGGCCTTCTCGAACTCGTCCAGGAGCACGACTGCGAAGGGGTCCTTGCGTACCGCGGCGATCAGGTTCGTGCCGCGTGTCTCCGTGCTCGTGTCCGCGAGCAGGCGCTCCAGCGCGTCGGGCGTCTGGAACTCGCTCATGTCGAGCCGCACCAGCCGGTTTGGCGAGCCGAACATGAACTCGGCGAGGTCCTTGGCGATCTCCGTCTTGCCGGTGCCGGTCGGCCCCACGAAGAGCAGCACGGCGAGCGGGCGCGTCGCATCGGTGAGCCCCGCCTTCGCGAGCGCGATCCGCTCCACGATCGTGTCCACAGCCTCGGCCTGGCCCAGCACGCGCTCGCCGAAATAGGCACGCACCTCGTCCAGGTCCAGCGGCTGGGTGGGGTCGAGCATCGCGAGAGGCAGACCCGACGAGGCGGCGAGCGTGCGCAGGACGTCCGCGGTGTCGAACGAGGTGCGACCCTCCTCCGCAGCCTCGTGCGCGCTCGCGCGAATCACGCCGAGCAAGTTCCCGGGCGCAGCCACTCGCGGGAGGAACTGCTGCGCGAGCTCGAACGACTCGGTCAACGTCTCGCCGGCGGCATCCACGTCGAGGCCGTCGTGCTCGAGCGCGTGGCGAGCGACCTCGATCGACTCGCGCTCATCCAGCGGGCGGATGCGAACGACCTCGAAGGCGCTGGCAACCCGCGGGCGCGCCGAGACGAGGCGCTCGTACGCCTCCGGGGCGACCTCGGCAACGAGCCGAACGTCGCCGCTCTCGACGTGCGGGAGCAGCGCGTCGAGCATGCCCTGGGGGCTCCGAGAGTGCTGGCCGGCGTAGAGCGCCTCTTCGAGCCGCGGGAAGACCCAGACAGCCTGACGCCCCTTCAGGCGCTGGGCGATGTCGGCGACACGGGTCTCGAGCTCGCCGACGAAGACGGCGCCCGCGTGGACGCGGGCCGCAGACGCCTCGAAGACGGCCGCGGTCTCGGGCAGGCGGTCTAGCGCTGCACGAGCGAGCGCCGTCTTGCCCACGCCATGCTCGCCGACGAGCAGCACGGAGCGATGCTCGACGGCCTCGCGGATCAGCTCGGCCAGGTCGGCGCGGCGCCCGACGAGTAGCGCGGGCGGGCGGGCGAACGGGCGCTCCCAGACGCGTCCGAAGTCGCCGAGGAAGTCGAGATCGACCGCAGACTGGCGCCACTCCTCGAACGCGGCGACGAACTCGGGGCCCAACCGCTCGCCGTACGCACCGACGAGACGGCCCACGTCCTCGGCGAGCCGCCGCGCCACGTTGCGCCGGAAGGTGTCGGCGGTAACGGTCTCGCCGCCGGTAAGGCGGAGCGCAATGAACGCAGCCAGCTGCCCGTGGTCGATGCCCTCGTCGATCTTCGAAAGCGCCGGGCCGATGACCGGGTATTCGGCGTGGCGGACGAGCACGCGGTAGACGAACGGCTCGAGCGAGGCCGGGCATTCGCGCAGCGTCCTAATCAGCCGGTCGGTGGTGCCGGCGGGCACGGCGTCGCGTTCGGCAAGCGCAGCCAACGATGGCGGAGAGCACGACGTTGCCGCTGCGCGTGGCGGTAACGATGTGCTCGACAGGCACGCCGGGAGCCGCGAGCTGCTCGGCCGCCTCGCCGAAGCGGGGATCGGGTTCGGCGTCTTCGAGCTCGGCGTCGTGATCGCGGGCGAGCACCTCCGCGAGTTCCTGCACGCGGCCGGGGACGGCAGGCTCCGGCTTCGCGGGGCCTCCGGCCGCCACGCGGCGACCCTCAAGACCCGCGCCGACCCAGCGCACGAGCGCGACGAGTCCAACGAAGCTGAGCAGCAGCAACCCGAGTCCAGCCACGACGTCCACGACCGTGAAGTCAGCCACGTCGAGCGCTCCGCGTCCACTCCTTCCGTTGTCTGCAACGGATCTCCGGACTGGATACCATGAGACAGCGCCGCCGAGAGCGGCGCGTGCTTCGCCGGGGCCGTTAGCTCAACTGGCAGAGCAGGGGACTCTTAATCCCAAGGTTGGAGGTTCGATTCCTCCACGGCCCACTTCGCTCGCGAGCGCAGAGCCGACGGCTCCGGTGACGCCGACCCGCAGGCTCTACAGAGCAGTGCTGAGTGGCGGGCTCAGTGTGTGGCGGCATGCGTCGGCGACGATCCTCCGGCCCGCGCGAGCGCTATTTCGACGATTTCCTCGAATGAGGGTGCCGGCGAAGGGGGCGTCCGTTCGAGTCCCCTTAGGTAGCGCTGTTCGATGCGTGTGTGGATGGGAGGTGGCGCGGTCTTCTGGTTCGCATGTTCGGCACGCCACGCCGCTCCGAGAATTGATGCCCGCTCCATCTCACCGGAGACCGCGGCAATGGCCGCAAGGCCGAGAAGACATTCGGCGGCGGCAGGTCGTGCGTTCATCGCAGCCAGGTCGCGAAGGGCGGAGGTGAGGTACTGTTCCGCCAATTCCACGGATCCATCCAACAAGGCTGCCACTCCGAGATTCGACTCGATCTGCGCTGTTGACGCCCCGCCTTTTCGCGCTAGGTCAAGAGCCTCCGAGAACGCGACGCTGGCAGCCGCGGTCTGATCCCGTTGAAGCGCGATCCAGCCGAGGTTCATGAGGGCGGTCGCCGCAGGCCCCAACAGACCCGCAGCGCGACACGTTTCGAGTTCTCGGAGATACGTGGCCTCCGCAAGGACGAGGTCGCCGGTGGAGATTAAGGCCGAACCGAGCGCCGAAAGCGCGTCGCTATGGAGGTGCGGAGCAAGTGCACTCGTCAGCGCGACCGCGCGCTTCACGAGAGCGACCGCTTCCGCCGCGCGTTGGGTAACGGACGCGACGTACGCTTGCCCGCTCAACGTGCGCGGCGGCCGTCACATCGCCTAGCTGTTCGGCCCTCGCGTAGCTCGCCGCGAATTGCCTGTCCGCCGCGTGAAAATCGCCTTCGTGTACGGCGAGACGACCCGCCGCAAAGAGCAGGTCCGGACTGGGCTCCGGAGACGCGGCGAGCAGTCGCGCCATGATGGTGCGACCCTCACGAGCAGAGGAGTCGTTCAACCAAAACGAGGTCAGCGCTTCGCCGATGGCCGACGCGCCTGCAGCATCGCCGCAAGCGAGGCGGTGGTCGATCGCCGCGCGGATGTTGGTGTAGTTAGCGCGGAGCCGGCCGAGGCTGTCGGCCTGCCGACCCAACTGGAAGTCGCGGTCGCCTTCGAACGCGACATCTGCAAAGTAGGCGGCGTGCCGATCATTGAGAGCGCGCGCTACCTCTCGGTCATTCAGCCGCTCGTTCGCGAACTCGTAGATCGTCTCGAGCATGCCGAGACGGCCCGAGGCCCAGCGGCGGACGAGGCTCTTCTCGATGAGCGACTGGAGCGTGTCCAGGTCGGCGTCGCACACCTGCTCTGCTGCCTCGAAATCGAACGAGCCGGCGAAAACAGCCAGCTGGGCGAAAAGCTGCTGCTCGCTTTCCGACAGGAGACCATGGCTCCACTCGATTGTCGCCCGCAGTGTGCGCTGACGTTCGGGCGCGTCGCGGCGACCTCCGGTCAGCAAGGGCAAACGCTGCTCCAGGCGCGTGATCAGCTGGTCGGGTGGGAGCACCTTGGTGCGCGCGGCGGCCAGCTCAATTGCCAGCGGCAGGCTATCCAGACGGCGGCAGATCTCGCGCACTGCCTCGATCGGCTCCGATACGGCCGCGCGCGCTTGGAAGAGCGCGACGGCGTCGTCGGCGGGCAGCGGCTCGACCTCGTACTCGGCTTCGCCGGCGATCCTCAACGGCTCGCGGCTCGTGACCAGCGCCTTCACGTCATTGGTCGCTGCGAGCAGCTCGGCGATGTCGCCCGCAGCGTCGAGAAGTTGCTCCATGTTGTCCAGTACCAGCAGCAGTCGTTTTCCCAACAGGTGCTCGGCCAGTTCGCCCTGCGATCCAAGCGTCGAGGCGATCGTTGGGAGCAGCAACGTCGGGTCGCGCAGCGCCTGCAGCGGCACCCACCAGACGCCGTGCGGGAAGTCGTCCACCGCCTCGGCAGCCAGCTGCAGCGCCAGCTGGAATGCCCCCATTTTCGTGGACACCTGAGCGCTTGGTCGGCACAGTCCGGTCGGGCGGAGAGGATCGTCCACCATGCCAAGGGGATCGAACTTCCAGAAGCCGTACCCGCCGGAGTTCCGGCGTGAGGCGGTCGCGCTCTATCGCAGCAGCGGCCGCTCGTTGAGAGAGATCGCCCAGGACCTCGGTGTCTCGTTGGAGTCGTTGCGGATCTGGGTCAGCCAGGCGAAGGTCGACGCCGGCGCGCAGCCGGGTCTGACGAGCGAGGAGCGGGTCGAGCTGCGTGAGCTGCGGCGCAGGGTGCGCACGTTGGAGCAGGAGCGGGAGATCTTGAAAAAAGCCGCGGTCTTCTTCGCGCGGGAGAGCGAGACGCGGTGAGCTGCTTCCGGTTCATCGCGGCGGAGAAGACCAACTACCCGATCTCGCTGCTGTGCCGGATGCTCGGCGTCTCGCGCTCGGGCTTCCACGCCTGGGCGAGCCGTGCGCCGAGCGATCGTGAGCTCGCCGACGCGTGGCTGGTCGAGCGGGTTCGGGAGATCCATGCCGAGAGCCGCCAGACCTACGGCGCTCGCCGGATCCATCGGGCGCTCCGTCACCGCGGCGTCCGTGTCGGCCGCAAGCGCGTCGACCGGCTGATGCGGCGCGAGCAGCTCTCCGGGCTGGTGCCGAAGCGCTACCGGCGCACGACGATCCGCGTCCCGGGCGTGCGCGTCGCCGACGACCTCGTCGAGCGCAACTTCGTCCCGGCCGCAGCGAACCGGCTCTGGGTTGCGGACATCAAGTACCTCCGCACCTGGCAGGGCTGGCTCTACCTCGCCGCGGTGATGGACTGCTACAGCCGCCGGATCGTCGGCTGGTCAATGCGGCCCGACCTGGAGGCCGAGCTCGTCGTCGACGCGCTCGAGATGGCGATCGCGCGCCGCCGCCCCGCCGCGGGGCTCGTCCATCACTCCGACCAAGGCTCGCAATACGTGTCGCTGCGCTTCGGCGAGCGCTGCCGCGAGATCGGCGTCCATCGCTCGATGGG
Organism: Gaiellaceae bacterium; assembly: GCA_046262315.1. Classification (GTDB taxonomy): domain Bacteria; phylum Actinomycetota; class Thermoleophilia; order Gaiellales; family Gaiellaceae; genus JACVRM01. Next base: position 958 of record JBHEMZ010000138.1, on the reverse strand, counting down.
CTCCAAAGGCGACTGCTTCGACAACGCCGTCGCCGAGAGCTTCTTCGCCACGCTCGAGAAGGACCTGCTCCGCCGACAGTCGTTCTCGACCAGGCAAGAAGCGCGAACAGCGGTCTTCGACTACATCGAGGCGTTCTACAACCCGGTCAGGCTCCACTCCACGCTCGACTACCTGTCGCCCGTCGAGTACGAAAAGATGAATAGAGAGGAACAGATAGCCGCCTAATCAACCGTGTCCACCAAACCGGGGGCGGTCCACCTTGTCGGCGATCACGAGCTGGCCTTCGATCGGCTGGCGCTCGAGCAGGCAGAGCACCGACTCCCGCTCGGGCGCGTTGGCGGGGACGAGGTCGAAGTCGCGCACGCAACCGTCTGGGCCGCACCAGAGCACGAGCCGCATCCCCCAGTAGAAGCGGGAGTGGGCGGCCGAGTAGCCGAAGCCGCACCAGGGCGCGAGCTCGCTCCGGTTGGCGGTCTGCACGCTCTGCCCGCAGGGCAGCGGCGTCGTGTCGACGAAGCTGAGCGGGTCGTGGAAGCCCGGCAGCTCGGCGCTGATCGCCCGCCAGAGCGTGACCAGCTTCGGTGCGAGCGCGCGACAGCGCTCGTTGTAGCTCGACTGGGCCGGCAAGTGCGGAAAGAGGTGGCCGAGCCGCCAGCCCGCCACAGGCAGGAACTGGCGCTCGCTGGGCTGGCCGAGCAGCATCTGCGCCACCATCAGGCAGATCAGCTCGTTGTCGGTGATCTTCTGTGGCCGCCCCCGGCGACGCTTCAGCTCGGGTGGCGAAGGAAAAAGCGTGCAGGCAGCGCAATAGACTGCGATCAACAGGGTGTCGAGGTCGGCGCGCACGTAGGCCTCCTGGTCGACGGAGCATTGACACCGCCGACCTTCGACAACCCTGTCGCCACCCCCTACCCGGCAATCACGGCCCCGGCCATGAATTACCGATCAAGCATCTAG
>JBHEMZ010000137.1:0-10786 GCA_046262315.1 Gaiellaceae bacterium | reverse complement strand
GGCCGCAGCGCGCGCACGACCTCATCCCGCCCGATGGCCGAGACGCGATTCCGCCGGACGGGACGAATCGTCTACGGCGTCGCGATCTCCTCGGCGGACTCATCCATCAATACGAGACCGCCTGAGTTTGCGAACCCTACGCGTCGAACGCGACGTTTCCCCCGCAAATCACTAGTTCATTTTGCGGGGACGCCTGCCCTCACGGCGGTCATAGGCAGACCGCTGACTAGATAAAGCGGCTAGTTCGCTTCGGCGACTCGAGTCGGTTCCGGCTCGCTGGCGCGTGCCGGCAGCTCTGGCCCGCTTTTCGGTTCCGAGACTCGTGCGCGCAGCTGCAACTCGCGGCCGTACTCTGCGAACTCGGCCGTGTCCATCTCGAGCGACGCGAGGTACCGCTCGCCTGCCGCTAGATCGGCCGAGGACACGACTCGGCCGACGACGGCGACGCCGGCGCAGGGCACGCGTGTGGCGACCTGTGCCATTCTCGCTGCCGCTGCGGGGTTGGAGGCCGACGCGACGGTGTGCCAAGCAGTGACAGCGGATCGACGGGGCACGCTGACCTGCACGAACCAAGTCTCGGCCGTCGCTCCATCTTCGCCGAGTCGAACGCCGTCCCGCGTTAGGGCCGTTCGCTTGCGCACGGCTAGAACGATTCGCGCGACCACCGAGACCATGTAGGCCGTGCCGACGACGGGCAGCAGGAGGATGCCGAGCTCGACGACGGTGACGAACGCCGCGAACGGTGAGCCGGTGTCGAGCGCCTGCTGAAGCTTGTCGAGGTCGGTCTGCCAGGAGTCCCATGCCACCGCGACGTAGCCCGGGGCCCGCGAAGCGAACAAGTACAGCAGTAACCCGAGCATCGGAATCGCGACACCGGCGTACACGGCAAGCGTCGCGGCGACCCACCGTTTGAGCGGCGGGAGGCGCGGCAATTGGTGCGGTCGCAGAAGGCCGCGGAGGAACGGTCGGACGACGGTGAAGAGATCCGGCACGCCGGTGAGATCCGAGAGCAGCCAGTACCCGTCGAGGCGAAGAAACGGGAACAGCAGCTGCCGAAGCATTTCCAGGTCGATCACGAGTGCGACGAGAAGCAGCGCGTCCAGGCCAGTCGCCAACGAGACGGCGGTGATCAACGCCGCGAAAAGCTGGTGGAAGTAAAAGCCTCCTAGGTCGACACGGACGCGTGCCCAGCGACCGAGGCGATAGGCGTCGCTCGTGTCCGTGTAGAACGCAGGGTAAATCAGATAGAAACCAACGCCCATCGCGCGCACGCGGCCGCCGCCGTAGACCAGCCCCGATGCGTGGCCGAGCTCATGGAAGAACCCGCCTACCACGATCAGCGCGAAGGCGACGCCGACGAGCGTCGGCTCGCGTAGGACGGCGAGGATCGCGCGTTCCGAAGCTCCCGTGGCGTACATCGCGAAGTGGGCGGCGCCGATCGCGGCGAGCAACGGGATCAACAGCGGTGGCGCGTGCAGGAACCGAAGCGTTCGCGCCGCCGGCCCCACGAGCCGAGGCCCCATCAGCTTCATCCGCGCGCCGACCTGCAAAAGAGAAGGCGCGCGAGCTGGCGCCGCGCGTTCCTGACCGTCGGCTTCGACGAGTCCGGCCGGAACGAGCTTCGTCGCGAGTAGGTGCTCGGCCTGCTCGGCCGTCATCTTCCACGGGGCCTCGCGGCTGACTGCTTCCGCGAGCTCAGCTGGGTCGGCCGAAGTGCCCAGCTGCTCCAGCACGCGGTAGAGCGGCTCGGGCAGCTGTACGAACCGCCCGTCGCGCTCCACCAGCCACTGCGCTTCGGCGAAGCCGCTGTCCGACGCCCGACCGAGCAGCTCCAAGCGTGCAGCACGGCGAAAGCGCCGCGTCGAGCCGCTTCGTTCGACGCCGTCCGGTGTGCTCATCGGCAGCGAGCGCGAGCCGGGCAGGTCAACCCAGCGCCCGCCCGGCTCGCCCGAGTGACGCTACTGCTGGATGTCGCAGTCGAAGTTGCCCGTCGCGATCAGCTGCGCACAAAGCTGCACCGCGACATTGACGTTGCGAACGTCAACCGTGATCGTGTTGTTGTTCAGCACGTTCGTGATGATGACCGTGATGAGCAACATGTCCCGTGCCGGAAGCTCGAGCGGTACCTGAGCTTCGATCTCGTCCCAGCCGAGCGTCGGCTTTTCAGCAAGCACTGCACACCTCCTTGTCTACCGCAAAACGGGCCGCGCGCGTCCGCTGTCATCCCCTCTCGTGAACGCGCCCTACGACCTTGCCCGCAACGCCGCATAGCAAACGCCCGACTTCGCCGCGAACCTCGGTAGTCCGGTACCGGGGAGCAGCAGGTCGATCTCCTCGCGGCGGCTGTCGGACTCGGTGCTCGCGCGAGCCTCGGCGGGGCGAGCTCTCTCGCGAGTTCGGCGAACCCGAGAACGGTTCTTCTCAAACAGCGCCGGCGGCTCGCCTAGAAGCCGGGCCCGCGCACGCCGTTCCGGCGATCATTGGGCCGTGAGGCGTTCGGTGAGCCCCCGTCGGGCAACGTCGTTCGCGTCGCCCGACGGTCAGCGTCAGCCATCACGTCTGCTGCGTCTCGGCGGCGACATCGAGTCGCGGGAGCGGCCATGGTTCGCGCAGCGCGCGCGAGGTCTCGTCTCGTTCGCCGCTGCGCCTCGGCCGCAAGGTCGGGATGCACGTCGTGGTAGAAGACGTCGTCGTAGCCGCTCGCCTCGTAGCGGCTGTTCGCCCACCAGTCGTCGAAGAGCTCGCCGGGCGACGGAATCATCGCCGCGACGAGGACGAGCAGGTCGACCGGAACGCGGGCGCAGACGAGCGCTGCGGTGAAGCCGCCGAGCGAATGACCGACGACGATCACCTCGCTGCCGTCGCCGATCTCTCCCACGACAGCGTCGGCGTAATCCCACCAGCCGGCCGATTCGCGTACACGGGCGACACGTCGTAGCCCCGGTCGAGCGCGACCGTCTCGGGCTGCACGCGCTCGCGCACGCGGGCGAGCAGGTCGTCGGCGATGCTGGCCTCGTTCCGCCGGGCTGTCTCGACTTGCCACGCGACCGGAAGATCGGTGCGGCGCACACGCAGACTCGGCCAGTTTCCTCGAACTGATCTCAGCTCGGACGTACTCGGCCGCCCTCGTCTTGCCACACACTTGCCACCCTCTGAGAGGGGCTTCGAGAGCATCATCTTGCGTCCCTCCGCCCCTGAAGTAGCACCACCTACGTGGCCCAGAAGATCTCCGCTAGGCCGACTTCCTCTACACCGTCTTCAAGCTCGCCGGCGCATCCGCGTGCGGCTCTTCACCCCCTTCGATGGACCAGCTCGACGGGGAGTGATCCCGCTCGGGACGGCATCGCGCGGGCGTCGCCGGGCTTACCACGATCGGGCGCCGACCGGGACGCTCTCTCTACGATTCACCTGTCCGTCAGAAGGCCCAGGCGGGCGGGTGGTGTAGCGGTCGCCACGCCGGAGCTGGTGCGCCGAGAGCGGAAGCTTCCGCGATGCTCGGTGGAGCTCTCGGGAACGACCGGGCCGTTAGCCCACCCCTCGACTTCCTCAGCGAAGAGAGCTGTACCGCAGCAACGACCGCCTTCTGTCAGATTGCCCGAATGTGAACAGCCGGCCAGCTGAACTTCAGGCCTCCTGGACGCGAGTCGCTGCGCCGCTTGCGATCGCTTGTCCGGTGGCTGCTCTCCTCCTGCTCGTTGTCCTCCATTTCGTCCAATCCGAGACGAACGACAACGATGCTCTGAGCGAGTACGCGCTCGGCGACTACGGCTGGCTGATGAACGTCGCCTTCTTCTCAGTCGCAGTCGGCTTCGCCGCGTTGTCAGTGCTGTTCTGGCTGACCCTCGCGCAGTCGAGGTCCGGCCGCATCGGAGTCGTCTTGCTGGCCGTCGCTGCGCTTGCCTGGATTCTGCTCGGTGCCGGCAACATCGACCCGGAGGGGGCAGACCAAACGTTCCACGGCGTCGTTCACGCAATCGGCTTCCTCGTCGGCTTTCCCGCCTCGTTCGCTGCTCCCCTCGTGCTGGCAAGGGCGTTTCGACACGACGAGCGCTGGCGCGGCTTTCGTCGCGTCACCCTCGTGCTCGGGCTCGTCGCGCTCGCCGCTTTCGTGATGGCGTTCATGGACGCCGCGTCACCGGTCACCGTCCGGCTCGCCGAGGGGCTGCTACTTGCGTGGGTCGTGCTGGCCGGGCGGCGCGGCCTCGCCTTGCTCTGAGGAGACCGGTCGTCAGGCGCGCACGAGCGGCTTGTACTTGATGCGGTGCGGCTCGAGAGCTTCCGCCCCGCGGCAGTGACGCAGATCGCCGCGGCGGCTGCGGCAGGCGCCACGGGAGCGGCCGTTAGTCACGTGCTCAAAGGGCGCAAGCCGAAGAAGTAGACGGGCGCGGGAGAATCCCGCGCTCGCGCTCGACGGCCAGCAGAGGGGCTCTCAGCGCGGCCACTTCAGGGAGGTCGGGCGGGCTCCTCCAGCACCTCGCGACTGCTGGCTTGTGTACATGTCCAGCAAGCGCGAAGATCGTGCGTGTGCAGCCTGATACGCGCTACGCGCGTAGTGGTGAGGTGAACATTGCCTACCAGGTCGTCGGCGAGGGGCCGATCGACCTTGTCTACGTCGGCGGCTTTGTCACGCATCTGGAACTGCTTTGGGAGGAGCCGCTGGCGGCCCGATATCTCAACCGGCTCGCGGGGTTCTCGCGGTTGATTCTTTTCGACAAGCGAGGTACCGGCCTGTCCGACCCCGTTTCTGTGGCGGCGCTTCCAGATCTGGAGCGGCGGATGGATGACGTTCGGGCGGTGATGGACGCGGCCGGGTCGCAGCGAGCGGCGTCTTTGGGCTATTCGGAGAGCGGCCCAATGTGTCTACTTTTTGCCGCGACGTATCCCGAGCGGACGACGGCGCTGGTTTTGTGGGCGAGCTATCCGCGCGCGATTAAAGACGCAGACTTTCCAGACGGCTGGCTGCCACCCGACCAGGTCGACGCCGTTGCGGATGAACTGGAGCGTCAGTGGCGCGAGGGCACGTTCGATCTGGTCGACGACTGGGGGATAACCGAGGGGCTGCCCCCATCCGAGGAAGAGCGTGTCAAGCGCTGGGCAAAACGATACTTCCGGCGGGCGGCTACTCCGGGGGCGGTCAATGCACTGTGCCGAATGGGCAGTGACATGGACGTGCGGCCGGTGCTGCGGCTGATCAGCGCTCCGACACTTGCGATGTCCCGTCAAGGAGACGAGAACGCACCCGCAACCCGGTACATCGCAGAGCACGTTCAAGCTGGGCGATACATCGCGTTTCCCGGAAGCGCCCACGCTCCGTTTTTGAGCGCCGATCAGGAGCTCATCCTGGCTGAGATCGAAGAATTCCTCACCGGCGTGCGGCCAGTTCCCGAGGCGGACCGCGTTCTCGCCACCGTGCTCTTCACCGACTTGGTCGGGTCAACCGCGCAGGCTGCGCAGCTCGGCGACCGCTCGTGGCGAAGCGTCCTGGAGCGGCACCACGCGCGCGTCCGCACTGAACTGGCGCGCTTTGGGGGTGTCGAAATCGACACCGCAGGTGACGGCTTCTTCGCTGTGTTCGATGGGCCCGCTCGAGCGATCCGGTGTGCGCGCGCCATTGTCGAGCAGTTGCGCGAGCTCGGTCTAGACGTACGTGCGGGACTCCATACCGGCGAGTGCGAAAGAGCGGACGGCAAGGTCGCTGGAATCGCTGTCCACATTGGTGCTCGCGTCGCCGCCGAAGCGAACGGCGGTGAGGTCCTCGTTTCGCAAACACTCAAAGACATCGTTGCCGGCTCAGGAATCGAGTTCAGCGAGCGCGGCGTCGCAGCACTCAAAGGCATCCCCGGCGAGTGGCGGCTGTACGCGGTCGAGTCCGACCGCGCAGCTGCCTAAGCGGCCCCGTATCGCCGCAGCCAGCATCCGGCTAGCTGCGGGCACGCGGAACTGCGAGGCACGAGGAGAACCAGCCCGACAGTGACGATAGACACGCCGGGGAAGACGTTCACCTGCACAGCGTCAAGCGGCGGCGGCACAGCGAGCGCGACGATCACGGTCAAGGTCGATAAGAGACCGCCGGCCGTCAGCTGCGCCGCCTCGCCGGCCAGGCTGTGGCCACCGAACCACAAGCTCGTCGCGGTCAGGACGACAGTTCGGGTGGCAGACGCGGTGTTCGGGTCCGCCGGCTTCCGTCTGGACGGCATCGCGAGCAGCGAGCCTGATGCCGGTGTCGCAGGCGGCGATCTCGCAGGCAACGTACGCGCTCTGCGCGCAGCAGCCCGGCGACGTCTGGGTACCGAGGAGGAACGCTGGAACGTCATTCGGCCGGTCATCGAAACCGAGTCCGGCGTCGGCCTCGCTGCTCGTGACCGAGTCGAGAACGAAACCGCTCAGGCCTAAGAGTGCGTCTGACACGTGCAGATCCGCTGTGACCGCGACGAGCTTGTGGTTCTGCGGCCACAATGTGGCCGGTGCCGCCGAGCAGGCGACAGGCGGCGGCATCTTGTCGATCTTGATCGTGACGCTCTCGCTGGCCGTGCCGCCGGCGCTGGTCGCGGTGCACGTGAGCGTAGTGCCGGCCGCCTCGGCCGTGAGAGTGACCGGGTCGCATCCCTGCGTGGACGTAACGGCTGACTCGGGGTCGCTGATCGTCCACGCGACCACAACGTCGCCGGTGTGCCAGCCGTTCTCGCCCAGCTGTCTGTCGACGCGCGCTTCCATCTTTGGTGCCCATGAGCCGCGACCGAACCGGCAGCGGAGACGAACCGTCTCGAATCCTGCCGACGTCACAACACTGCCAGACCATTCGAATCCTGGATCGTGAATCGCCTGCTGACGCTTGCCACCACCCATCGCGCACCACCTCCGTCACGAGGTGTTGCGACGACCAGTTGAATCCGCCCTGACTGCCTCTGTCGCTGTGTGCGATCAGGCCCGCGTCTGGCCGACGTAGCCCGTTGGCCATCTCGAGCGCGTCGAGCACGAGCTCGGTGCGCATGTGCGTGGCGAGCTGCCAGCCGACGATCATCCGGCTGGAGCAGTCGAGGATGAAGGCCAGGTAGAGGAAGCCGTTCCAGGTGCGCAGGTAGGTGAGGTCGCAGACCCACTTCTCGTTCGGGCCGGTCGCAGCGAAGTCACGCTCCAGCAGGTCGCGGGCCCGCCCGACCGCCGCCTCGTCCGGGATCGTCGTCCGCTTCTTGCGGCCGCGCAGCTTGCCTTCGATCCCGTGCTGGCGCATCACCCGGGCGACCTGGTCGCGTCCGGCCTTGACGCCGCGACGGCGCAGCTCCAACTCGCGTGCCTGGCGACAACGGCCGGGCTCGCGCACGCCGCCGGCGACCCGCCCTCGACGATCAATGCCTGCCGCACGAAGACCCTCGGCTACATCCGGGTCGTCAGCGTGGCCGGAAAGTGCCGCAAGAACGAGCTCCCGCTCTCGTGGAACACCGTCGGCCCCAAGGGCGACGCGGGTCCGAAAGGCGATCCGGGGCCGAAGGGCGATGCGGAGCCCACGGGCCCCGCCGGACCGGCCGGACTTGCTGGGCCGGTTGGGCCGGCAGGGCCGAAGGGCGCTGACGGGGCGCCGGGTAACCCGGGGCCGCAGGGGCCGAAAGGCGACCCTGGGTCGCCGCTCGAGGCGATCGGCGAGCTGAACGGCTTGCCCTGCACGACGCATGACGGCAAGGACGGCGAGACGGACGTGGACGTCACGGAGACGGACGCGATCACCTGACGTCCGTCGCGGGCGAGGAGGAGCCGCCGCCCGGCGGAACGGCCAAGCTCGTGATCAACGAGGTCGACTACGACCAGGTCGGTGCCGACGGGTACGGGTTCGTCGAGCTGCACAACACGAGCACGGCGGCCGCGAGCCTGACCGGCCTCGCGCTCGTCTACGTCAACGGCGGCGACAGCACCGAGTACGGCGGCAAGGCGCTCGACGGCACGCTCGCCGCGGGCGGGTACCTCGTGGTCGACGTCGACCTCCAGAACGGCGCTCCCGACGGGGTGGCCATCGTGGACACGGCAGCGCACGCGCTCGTCGACGCGCTCTCGTACGAAGGCGCCATCACCGCGGCCACCATCGACGGCACGCCCTACAACCTGGGTCGAGGGCACCGTGCTGCCCGACACGGTCGCCGACTCGAACACCGTGGCCTGGCTCGCTGATCCGCAACCCGAACGGCAAGGACACGGGCGACGCGGAGGCAAGGGAGACAAGAGGCGCGTGGTTGGCCTCGATCCAGGGGCGATGGCTGTGTTGGAACGCTGGATCGAGAAGCGCGCCCAACTCGAAAAGGTGACAAGGAGATCGCCCTTGTTCTGCACGCTCCAAGGTGGCCCGTTGAGTGCTCAGTATGTCGGCGCTCTGATTCCCCGATTAGCCAGCAGGGCGGGGATTGAGAAGCGGTGCAACCCACACACGTTCAGACACACGCATGCAGCCGAGCTGGCGAGGGAGCGACTGCCGATGGACCTTGTGCAGGCGCAACTCGGGCATTCGTCGCTGGCGACGACAAGCCGATACCTCCAGCACATCGCTCCAACCGAACTCGTCGACGCGATCCAGGCCCGAGAGTGGTGCTGTAGTCGGCGTACCGCGTGAAGACACCGAGGACTGGGTCGTCCCGGTGAAAGTTCACAGGTCGCAAGGATGAACTCGAGGGCAGGCGTCTCACGGCCGGAGGCGATGTGCACGACTCGACCGTTCGCTGTCTGCGCCGGCCTCGCGTACGACGCCGCCGCGGCGCGGGCCGATTTCCCGGATGCGCCGATCTTGTCGTAGATGTTCGACACGTGGCGCTCGACGGTGCGGATGCTCAGAAAAAGCCCGGCCGCGATCTCCTGGTTCGAGCGGCCGCGGGCGACGAGTCGAAGAACCTCGAGCTCGCGGGGGCTAGGCCCGAGGGCTCCGACGAGCGCGATGCGGCGCCGAGAGCGGCGAGCTCGTCCGCGGCGGCGCGGGCCTCACGGCCTGCAGCAGTGCCGGCGCCGAGTGCCGACAGCACGCGCGCCAGCTCCTGACGCGCCCGCGCCGCCTCGAAGCGGCCGCCGCTCGCGCCGAACAGGTCGGCGGCGTCCTCGAGCAGGCGGCGCGCGTCGTCGAGTTTGCCGTTCGCGGAGCCGCGGGGTAAGCTGAGTTACCGGCGCTAACGTCGGTTTGATTTTGGGCGCGCGCCCTGCGGCGCCTGTTACGGGGAAGGGATAGGCGCGCAGTGACCGGTCTACTCGATCCGGTAGCCGAGAGGCTGCCTCCGGCTCTTGACCGTGTTTCCTGGCCGGACGAAAGTCACGGTCGCTCTGACGCGGCTCGTGCTCGTGAAGTGTCTTCAGCGTTGATCGTCCCCGCGCCGGACCTGCCGGCAGGCGGGGCTGGTGTGGCGGTCGAGCCTGCTGTGTCGGCTCCTACCGCGGTGGGGGCTCGTGCGTTCGGCGATGATTTTCCGCTTGTGTCTGATCAGGGACGCGTCCGGCTGGCTGGGCTGGTGTTGCTCGCCACGGTGTTGTTCTACCTGCCGTGGATGCTCATGTCGCTCAACCAGAAGGCGGCGTGGCTGGCGTGGCCGTTCGCGGCGGCGAACCTGTTCTCGATGGGGTACGCCGTGCTGGCGGTTTGGAATGCCTGGTCGCGTCGGGTTCCGCTGCGACGGCCGGTCGCGTCGGGTGCCGAGCCGCATGTCGGGGTGATCATCCCGACATGCGGTGAGCCGGTTCCGATGGTTCTGCGCACGATCGTCTCGGTGCTGGAGCAGGATTGGCCCGCTGATCGGTTGACCGTGGTGGTCAGCGATGACGGCCACGATGCGCGGCTCGCGGCGGCGGTGGCGACCCTGCCGGTGGTCTACGTTTCACCGCCGCCGCGCTTCGCGGCGGGCCGCGGCGGCGCGGCCAAGGCCGGGAACCTCAATGCTGCGCTGGCGATGCTGGATCTGTGGCACCCGGACCTGGCGTTCGTGGAGACCCGGGATGCTGACGACGAGCTCGGCAGCAACAGTTTCTTGCGCCAGGCGGTTGGCCAGCTCGTCGCTGAGGAGCGCTTGGCGTTCGTGCAGACGATCAAGGAGGCGGAGGTCAGCCCCGGCGATCCGTTTAACAATCGCGAGTCGATGTTCTACCGCGGCCAGATGCTCGCGAACAACGCGTCAAACGCTGTCTTCCCGTGCGGATCGGGGGTCGTGTGGCGCCGCGCGGCGCTGCGCGACATCGGGGAGTTCCCGACCTGGAACCTCGTCGAGGACGTCCAGTCGGGCGTGGAGGCGCTGCGGCGGGGGTGGCGCGGGCTCTACCTGCCGATCATCGGGGCGGTCAGCCAGCACTCACCCGAGGACATTTGCAACGTCTACAAGCAGCGAGGCACATGGGCGATCGACACCGTGCGCCTGGTCGTCTGGGGGCGGCTGAAGGGCCTCGGGCTGAGACAGCGCCTGCAGTTCACCGAGATGCTCGTCTTCTATCTCAACGCGTTCACGAGCCTGGTGTACATCCCGAGCCTAGCGTTGGCGATGCTGGGGTGGACGCCGCTGCACGCCACCGCCCTCGGCTACGCCGTGCACATGCTGCCGTTGGTCCTGGCCACCGAGATCTGGCTGCTGGTTGTCAACCACCCCTTCCACGACCGCCGGCGCCGCCAACGGTTCCCCATACGCGCCCTCTGGCGCCAACGGATCATGGTCGCCGGTCTAGCCCCGATCTACATGAAAGCCACGCTACAGGCCATCCTCAGCGGCCCGAACCGTAAGCCGGTCTACACGGTTACCCGCAAGCACGACGACGTGCGCTGGCACTGGCGCCACAC
>JBHEMZ010000136.1:0-4113 GCA_046262315.1 Gaiellaceae bacterium | reverse complement strand
CGAGGGAGCCGTGTGGGCGCGCTCGTCTGCCTACGGCGACGACGGTGACCGCGTCCTGATCCGCTCGCCGGAGCAAGGCGGGACGCCCACCTACCGCGCAGCCGACGTCGTGTACCTCGCCGACAAGCTCGACCGCGGTTTCGACCGCGCTATCTACGTGCTCGGAGCCGACCATCACGGCACCCGCAACTGGTACGCGTCCGTCGCGCGGATGCTCGGCTACGACCCAGGGCGTGTCGAGGTGCTGCTCTACCAGCTCGTGCACCTGACGAAGGGCGGCCAGCAGACCAAGATGTCCAAGCGCCGCGGCGACGTCGTCTTTCTCGACGACTTCATGGACGAGGTCGGCGTCGACGCGGCCCGCTGGTACCTCGTGAACCGCGGACCAGACCAGACGATCGACATCGACGTCGACGTGGCCGCTGAGAAGAGCGAGAAGAACCCCGTGTACTACGTGCAGTATGCGCACGCTCGCATCGCTGGGATCCTGCGCAAGGCGGGCGGCGCCGCGCGCGACCCTGCCGCGCCGGACGCGCCGGCTTCGGAGGAGCGCAACCTGGTCAAGCGCCTCGCCGAGCTGCCGGGCATCGCGGCAGAGGCGGCCGAGCGGCGGGGACCGCAGGCTGTGCCCGTCTACGCCATCCGCGTGGCCGACGACTTCCACCGCTTCTACCACCACCACCGCGTGCTCGACTCGCGCGAGCAGGCCTTCAGGCTGGCGCTCTGCGAGGCGACTCGGAGCGTGATCGCGCGTTGCCTCGGCCTCGTCGGCGTCGAGGCTCCCGAGCGGATGTAGCCCGCCGCGGCATAGGCTTCGGGTGTGAGCGCCACGCCGAGCGCCTCCGCGGACTCCCAGCCGGCTACCCGGCCGGACCGCAACCTCGCGCTCGAACTCGTGCGCGTCACCGAGGCGGCGGCGCTCGCAGCCGGCCGCTGGATCGGGCGCGGCGACAAGGAAGCCGCGGACAAAGCCGCCGTCGACGCGATGCGGCTCATGCTCGACACGGTCAGCATGGCCGGCGTCGTCGTGATCGGCGAGGGCGAGAAGGACGAGGCGCCCATGCTCTTCAACGGGGAGGAAGTGGGCAGCGGCAACGGCCCGGAGGTCGACGTTGCCGTCGACCCGCTCGAGGGCACACGCTTGACCGCGCTCGGCCAGCCGAACGCCATCGCTGTGATCGCGCTCGCCGAACGCGGCACGATGTTCTTTCCCGGCGCGGCCGTTTACATGGACAAGATTGCGTGCGGGGCCGACGCGGCCGGTGTGATCGACATCGACGCGCCGCCGGCCGAGAACGTGCGCCGGGTGGCGGAGGCGAAGGGTGGCAAGCCGAGCGACGTCTCGGTCGTCGTCCTGGAGCGGGATCGCCACGAGTCGCTGATCCGCGAGCTCCGGGATTGTGGCGCAAAGGTCCTGCTCATTCGCGACGGCGACGTGGCGCCCGCCATCGCCGCCGCGCAACCGGCCACCGGAGTCGACTTGCTCATGGGGGTCGGGGGCACGCCGGAAGGCGTCATCTCCGCGTGCGCCGTGAAGTCGCTCGGGGGGACGCTCCAGGGCCGCCTCTGGCCGCGGTCGGACGAGGAGCGCCGGAAGCTGGAGGAGGCCAATTACGACGTCGAGCGCGTGCTCACGACGGACGACCTCGTTGCCGGCGAGGACCTCTTCGTCGCGGCGACCGGCGTCACGTCGGGCGCGCTCCTCGGCGGCGTCCGCTACACGCGTGAGGGCGCGGTCACGCACTCGCTCGTGATGCGCTCCCGCTCGGGCACGTTTCGCCGCATCGAGGCGTTCCACGCCTTCGAGAAGCTCGCACGCTATGCCGGCGTCGAGTATCGCTAGCCCGCGGGAGACGCGGGCCTTCGCTCTTTGCGGCAATGGGCGCAACTCCGCTCTGTGCGGGCGATTTCCAGCGCCAGGCTCTTGAAAGCTGAGCGGCAGAGTGTTATGAACCCCTGGTTGGTTGCGTGCGCCGATCGAGGCGTGCGCGCACGGAACGGGAGGTGAAGCTGACGGGGAGGTCGTTCCACGCAGCCTGTTAGGTGCGCTCCGGCATCCGGAACCGGAGTGCAAAAGAAACCGAGAGAGTCAATCTCTCTCAAGGGGGAGGTACTAGGTTGAATCGAATCAAGCTTGGGCTGGCGGCAGTTGTAGTCGCCGTGGCCGGGGCCGCACTCGCGGCTTCACCGGCTGTGGCGTCCCATACGACGCCGGCCTTCAATCCACAGACGGCGAATGTCCCGTACCTGGCGTGGCGCGGCGAGGAGCTGCGGCTTGTCAAGTGTTCGGAGGACATCAACGTCGACGAGCTCGACAACGAGGACCTTGTCGCCGGCGAGGGCCAGTCGGTCGACTGGATCGTCGAGGACTGGTCGGGCTATCCGTTCCAGCCGCCGTCGCTCGAGCCCTCCACGGTCAAGTTCTTCGTCGGTGACGGTGAGCACGCCGACGAGGGCTGCGTCAAGGCCGACTACGTCTCGCTGAAGGCGGGCCTGGCGCAGATCAAGCTCGTCATCACGGACGACGACACCGGCAACCCGATCCTCAAGCACCAGTTCCTCGCGGGCTGGATGTCGCTCAACGCGCCGGTCTGCCGTGAGCTGTCCTCGACCAGCAATCCTGGTGGCGGCGGCAACCTGGGCGATCCGCTCGGGGACGGCCGCTTCTTCGCGCGTGGTGCTGCTGGTCGCGTGCAGTGCGACATCTCCGGCAACCTGCCGCTCGGCAACAACTTCACCGAGCTCGGGCTGCCGGGATCGATCCGGCTTCCCGCCGAGACCGGCGGTGTCGCGGGCAGCGGCGATACCTCGACCTACTGGGACGACCTCGCCGTGAAAATGGCGACGACCTCCAGCACGTACCCGCGCTACCGCGACAACCCGTGGCTGATGTGGGACATCCACGACGACCGTGCGGCCACCGAGGGTCACGTGGATACCAACCATGCCGTGGCCGGCTACCAGGGCCCGTGCACGATCGCGCCGACGTCGCCGTTCTTCGCGGCGAACGACGCGGTGGACGCGTGTCTCGGCGCCGGCATCTTCATCGGCGACGGCCGGTACTCGCGCGTGTGGGGAGACCTGAGCCGCGGCCGGACGTTCGGCCCGTACGACCCGAAGCGGCCGGACCAGACGTCGCTGCCGGACGGGAAGCTCGACGCCGGCGACGTGCCGATGCCTGCCGCCCGCGTGGACGTGTCGATCGCCCCGAACTCGGGCGCTCCCACGGACATCAGCGGTGTCGGCTCGCTGACGCTGATTTCCGATGCCGGCCCGATCGGCGTGTACAAGTGCATCCCGTACACCCGCGATCGCCGCTGCTCGTCGCTCTCGGGCGAGCATCCCGCAACGCTGCCGCCCGCGGTCACCCAGCCGCCGGCCTCGCTCGCGACGTCGCAGGCACGGGCGCCGCACAACCACTACGCGCCGTACTACTCCCGCTGGATCCCGGCGACGAACGCACCTGCCGCCGAGGCCTCCGGGACGGACGGCCCGCAGATCGGCAACAACTTCCCGGGCTACCGCGGAGTCGGCACCAACGGCTTCGATGCCATTCCGGGTCTCTACGACTACTGGCAGCCGACGCAGATCCTGCGTGAGGCACTCGGCGGGAATACGACCTGTCTAGACCGCCGTCTCGTCGGCCAGCCGGCCTTCCGGCAGCTGCCGCGCGGTCCGCAGTCGATCACGGTCTACTCGGACGAGCACGGCGAGATCCAGGCGTACTTCCACCCCGGCCTCGGGTTCTACTTCGACAACCTGGGCGTGGGCACGAACCTGAACAACGCCTGTGACCTCGAGGGTGTCGCGACGATCGGCACGGCCAACATCCAGGCGATCGCCCGCTACCCGTACCAGAAGACGACCGGGCAGGATCAGGCATCGAACGTCGTCACCAAGACGGTCGGCAACCTGTTCCGCAAGACGGTCACCTGTGTCCCGAAGGGTCCGGTGCCGCCGATCACCAACGGTCTGGCGTTCATCTGCACGGCCACGGCGATCGACGTCGACGGCAACCCGATCGTGGGCGAAGCCGTCTGCTTCGTGACCAACGGTGAGGGCATGCGCGAGTTCCCGCTTGGGGCTCCGCATTACCTCGATGGTCTGCACCGG
>JBHEMZ010000135.1:0-35532 GCA_046262315.1 Gaiellaceae bacterium | reverse complement strand
GCTCTCCCGAGTCGTCACCATATGGATGACCTCCTGGGCGCAGGACCCGCGGCTGCGCACACAGCCCGTCTTGCCTGCTCAGGAGGTCACTTTGCACGGCACCACGGACGGCACCCGGCAAAGAAACGGTGGATCGAGGCTTAAGCGGGGGCGCTGGCCGGACGTGCCGACGACCGTCGGCGCAAGCCGACTGCGCCCGCCGCCGCCGCAAGCAGAGCGACAGGCACTGCGATGAACCAGACGCTGCTCCCGCCGCCAGCGGGCCGTGCCGCGACCTGCACCGGGCCGAAGGTGTGCACTCGTCCCGCGGCCGTGGGGAAGCCGTCGTTGACCTCGTAGCGCCACTCGCCGCTGGAGGGAAACTTCACGCGGGCCACATAGACGCCGGTCTGGTCGGTCGGGGCGGCGGTAAATGTCTTCGCCTCGCCGTCCCGTTTGATCGTCAGCGTCGGAACGACGCCCGCGAGAGGCGTGCGACCGTGCTGAAGGACCGTGATTTGCGCCTCCCACACCTCCTCGGCGGCGATGCGGTCAGGCGGAGGCGCCAGCCCCGCGGTCGCCCATCCCCCGGCCTGCGCGGAACCCGCCGAGAGGGCCAGGAATACGAAAACGGGGGCAATGGGCTTCAACATCACTGCAACTACACCGCGACCTGCATCCGGGTTCCCCGTCATGGTGCGCGCACCCGATCTCGGCCGGAAGAGGGCAGGTTGCACATCAGCCTCTACTCCATCTGGGACAGAGCGAGAATGTTGCCTTCGGAGTCCTTGAACCAGGCGGCTTTCCCCCCCTCGTCGAAGGTGGCGATGCCGCCCACGGTCTTGTAGTCCGGAGTGTCATACTCCTCGAAGACGACACCTTTGCCCTTTAGCCCCTCGACGAGCGTCTCGAGGTGGTTGACCTCCCAGCCGGCGTAAGTGGTCGGGCACTTTCCGGCATTCGGTGACGGAAACGTCAAGATCCCGGTGTCCCCGCCGCATTCGAACGCCACGCCGCCCATCTCCTCCTCAAACGCTGTGAGGCCCAGCTTCTCCGTAGAGAACGCCTTGGCCCGCTCCAGATCGGAGGCAGGGATCGTCGGGCCGATTCTGAAATTTTGTCAACTCCTTTCGTTGGATGCCCATCGTCACCCGCGCAGTCGGCTGTCCACGCAGGAGAGCTGTTAGCCGTGTGCATTCGACGTCTCCGTTCGCCGCCGCTCCATATCCAGCTCATTCCCCTTCACGACGCGGTACTTGACGTGGGTGACAGACGGGGAGTGCATCACCCTCGCGCCTTGGAGCTCGATGTGCTCGGTGTCGAGATTGTCGAACAGTCGCACGCCGTCGCCCAGGAGCTGGGGCACCAGATGGATCTGCAGCTCGTCGAGCAGCCCTGCTTCCAGGTACTGCTGAGCAACGCTCGCACCGCCGGCCACCGAGACGTCCTTTTTCCCGGCGGCTGCCCGAGCCTGCTCGAGGGCGGCTTCGATGCCGCCGGTCACGAACGTGAACGAGGTGCCTCCTTTGGTCAGGGTTTCTCGGGGATGGTGGGTGAGAACGAACACGGGCATGCGGAAGGGCGGGTCGTCTCCCCACCAACCGTCTGCATTGACGTCCTCACTCCACGGGCCCTGTCCGCCGCTGAACATCCGCCTGCCCATGAGCGTCGCCCCGGAACTGACGAGCGACTCCTCGAGGATCTCGGAGTCAGCGTTGGTCGTCCCGCCCTCCAGGCCGTGGCGCTCCCGAAAGCTCGCGAGCCCGTAGAGCCACCCGTGAAGTCGTTCGCCGCCCTCGCCGAGCGGTCGTTCGAGGCTTGGATTCGGTCCAGCGATGAAGCCGTCCAGTGACATGGTGATGTCGAAGGTCAGTTTTCCCATCGTGCCTCCTGCGTGGTTGGGGCTCGGCGTCAAGGCCGATAATCGTCGGCCCGTTCTGTAGACCGCCTAACGCCGCCAGACTCATCGCCGACGAGCGCAGCCAGGCGCGTCCTTCGCTACTTACCTCCCCGGCGGGCAAGCGCCGAACGCGTCACGATACGTCCGGGGCGGACCTGCCAGACGGCGTGGCCCGAGGCAGGCTTAAGCGCGACGAGAGGAGCCTTCGTGTCCCCGGAAGAGAACAAGGCGCCCATTCGCCGGTATTTCGCGGCGATCGACGAGGCGTGCGAGGCAGGCAACGCCGACATCATCGACGAGTTCTTGGCGCCCGATTTCGTCGAGCACAACCCGTTCCCGGGCATCGCGCCGACGCGGGACGGGTGGAAGCAGACGTTCATGGAGTTCGTCAAGGGAGCGCCCGGGTACCAGGTGATCGACGATCTCGTCGCTGAAGGAGACAAGGTGGTCGGGCGGATCACGGCGTACGGGAAGCACGAAGGTGAGCTGTTCGGCCTCCCGCGGACGGGCAAGGAGATTCGCGTCACTGGCATCGCCATCTGGCGCGTCCGCGACGGACAAATCGTCGAGCACTGGCACGAGACGGATCAGATGGGTCTCATGCAGCAGCTCGGCGTGGTTCCGCCGCCGCCGGCTGCGCCGACAGCGGCCGAGTAGTCCTGTCCGACGGCACAGCAGCTACGTCCTCGTCGCGAGCGACGATTCAGACTCGGACGCAACCGTCGCGACGGTCCATGCTGGGGCGAAGCTAGGACACGGGCTGACGGCCAATTGCAGCTCGACGCTTCTCGATGTCGGTCGGGACGGCGCGACTTCGAGCCGGTCACGCCGATCGGTAGGGTTCCGCGTCCCTTCCCACAGAGAGGATCACATGGCATTGCTCGATTCGATCAAGAAGCTCCTCGGCATGGACCGCAGCTCGTCCGATGCCGTCGACCAGGTTCCGCCCACGCGGAGCGAACGCACCGAAGACGCCCCGCCGCCAGGCGGCATCTCGTCGGACCTGCCGCTGCAGCCGGACACCGAGCCCTACGAGCCGAAGCCATAGTTGCCCCTTCAGGCAATACATGCTCGACGGCATCAGCTAAAGGGGCACTAAGTCCGGGGTGGCGCGGCCCCGCGTCCTGGCCGTCGTCCTTGCGGGCGGCGAGGGAAGCCGGCTCGCGCCGCTCACCGCCGAACGGTCGAAGCCGGCGCTGCCCTACGCCGGCGTCTACCGCCTCATCGACTTCCCGCTCTCGAACTGCGCGCATAGCGGGCTCAGCGACGTGTGGGTGCTCCAGCAGTACGAGCCCCACGAGCTGATCCGCCAGGTGGCGAACGGCCGGCCCTGGGACCTCGACCGCACCCACGGCGGATTGCGGCTGCTCCACCCATACCTCGGCGACGATCGGGAGAGCGGTTGGTACAAAGGCAACGCCGACGCGCTCTTTCGCAACCGCGAGGCAATCCGCGACTTCTCGCCGGACGTGCTCCTCGTGTTGTCGGCCGATCACGTCTACAAGCTCGACTTCGGCGCCGTCGTCGACACTCATCTCGAGGCGGGGGCCTCCGTCACGATGGTGACGACGACGGTCACGCCCGAAGAGGCAGGTCGCTACGGCGTGGTCGAGGTCGGCGCCGGGGGTCAGGTGAGAGGCTTCGAGTACAAGCCGGACGAGCCGACGAGCGAGATCGTCACGACCGAGGTCTTCGCCTACGCCGCGCACGAGCTGCTGGAGGCTTTCGACGAGCTCGCCAAAGACGCCGACGCGGAGTCAGGGCTCGGGGACTTCGGAGAGGAGCTCCTGCCGAAGCTCGTCGCCGAGGGGCGGGCGCGGGCCCATGACCTGGACGGCTACTGGCGGGACGTCGGCACCTTCGAGAGCTACTGGGCGTCGCACATGGAGCTGCTGGAGCCGGAGCCTCGCTTCGTCCTCGACGATCCGGATTGGCCGATCCTGACGCTCGCCGTGCAGCGGCCGCCCGCCCGGGTCGACAAGTCGGGGCGCGTGGACGCGAGCTGGCTGTCACCCGGCTCGACCGTCCGAGGACGGGTCGAGCGGTCGGTGCTCGGGCCGGGCGTCTCGGTCGAGGAAGGCGCGGTCGTGCGCGAGGCGGTCGTACTGCACGACGCGGTCATCGAGCGCGGCGCCACGGTGGAGCGTGCAATCGTCGACGAGCTCGTCCGAATCGGCGCCGATGCAGCGGTCGGTGAGGCCGGAGACGAGCTCGTAGTGGTTGGCGCGAGGGCAAGGATTGGACCCCGTGTCCAGGTGGAGGCCGGCGCTCGCGTCGACCCCCGCGCTGCCGCGTAAGCCGTCGAGGACGCACTGCAAGAGCAGAGAAGACAGCAAGAACGATCAAGAGTCGTGCGACGGCCGGCGTCAGAGTGGAGCCATGGGAACTTCGAGCGACACGTTCGTGAACTTCGTCGACTCGCTGGCAGCGCACCTCGACGACCACGCGGCACGCGGCGACGAGCTGGCCGCTCGGGTGTACCTGTCACGCTTTCACTTCGATCGCGTCGTTAGCGCCACCGCGGGGGAGACGCCGGCTAGGTTCCGTCGCCGCGTTCTGCTCGAGCGGGCGGCCTACCGGCTCGTGACGAGTGACGCGGGTGTGCTCGACATCGCCCTCGAGGCGGGTTACTCGTCCAACGAAGCGTTTAGCCGGGCGTTTCGGCGGGCGTACGCCGTGCCGCCTTCTGCCTGGCGGTCTGCGCCGGGCCGGGCGCAGCTCGAGTCGCCCAACGGCGTGCACTTCCATCCACCCGGCGGCCTCAGGCTGCCCGCACGAAACGAGGTGAGCTCCATGGATTTGCTGCTCAAGATGGTCGAGCACCACGTTTGGCTGATCGGCGAGATCGTCGACCGCGCAGCCCGGTTGTCCGACGATCCGCTCGACGCTCCCATCGAGGTCTCCGTGAAGGGTGTCGACGGCAAGCCGACGCTGCGGTCGCTGCTCTCCCGGCTCATCGGTCAGATGGACATGTGGAACGCGGCGCTGGCCGGCCGCCCCTACGACTTCAGCGTCGAGAACGGCGAGACGGTCGGCTCCGTGCGATCACGGCTGGCGGAGGCCGGGCCGACCTTCGTCGCACACGTCCGCGAGGTCACGGATCAGGGGCGGCTCGACGAGACGTTCATCGACGCGATCTGCGATCCGCCCGAGGTGTTCACGCACGGCGGCATGATCGCCCACGTGCTCACGTTCGCTGCGCACCGCCGCACGCTTGCAATCGGCGCCCTGTACTCGGCGGGCATCACCGATCTGGGGAGCGGCGACCCGATGAAGTGGGTCGCACAGGCGGCCTGACCAGGCGGCACCGGGACGGAATGCCGGGCGCGCTGGTCGCGCGCCCGGCCCCCGGCTCATCTGTCTACCGCTTGGTCGCTTGGCTTCATTCCTCGCCGGCGAGCATCCCCATCAGCAGGCCGTCATGCCAGCCGTCCCCGCCCACGTCTCGCTCGTAGCGCCGCATGACGCCGACCGGCCTGAAGCCGACCTTCTCGTAGGTCCGGATCGCCGCGGCGTTGGCCGCCGCCGGGTCGATGGTGATGCGGTGGTGTCCGCGGTCATCGATCAGATGGCGCACAACGCGCCTCACCGCCTCCGTGCCGAGTCCGCGACCGTGCAGGGCGGGATCCAGGAACAGGTCGATGCCCGCGTGGCGGTACTTGGGATCCAGCTCCTCCCAAAACTGGATCAATCCCGCGACCGCGCCGTCGACCTCGATCGTGAGGCGGGTCGACTCGGGCTCGTCGGTAAAAGGGAACCTTTCGTTCGGGACGTCCCACCAGCGCCGAACCTCCGGCGTTGTGTGAATGCGCAACAATCCCGCGGCGTCACCCTCGGCGAGCGGGCGGAGGACCATGCCCGGCCGCCGGGGCCCCTCCAGGCGCGGCACTCCGCACGCGAATGCGGGGCAGCAGCCTTCTGCTGCGCAGAGTTCATAAACGCCAAGGTGCGCTCGACTGCCTGCGGGTCGGCCGGCTGGTGAACCTTTTGCCACGGGTCCGGCCGGTCGTCCAGCGCGCGTCGGATGTGGCCCGCCCACTCCGAGTCCAGCGCCCCGAGCGCCCATTCGCCTGCTTCGCGCTTCGACGTGACGGTCCCGAGCTGGAGCGTGTGCAGCATGCGGCAGAGCGAAAGGACGAGAAGGTTCTGCGAGCGCGCGCTCCACGACGCGAGCGAGCGTGCCCACCGCACCCACTCGTCCATCGCTCTCAGCGCTTCGTCGCGGAGCTGCTTCGCTGAAACCGGGTCGACGAGACTTGTCGGATCCGGCCCGGCCAGCACGACGCCGTGTTCCCGTAACGACCACCGCACCACCGCGGTGTTGCAGTGGTCCGACCAGATGAGCTTCGTGGCGCCGTTGTCGAGATACAGGTACGGAGAGCGGGACGGGTCGACTCGGCGCAACGCCTCCTTTGGGACGTATGACCCCTCTAGGTGCTGGGCCCACGAAACGTCGAGCGCGTAGAGCCGCTTGTGCATGGTCTGCAGCGCGGCGAGCTGCGCGTCGCTCACCTCGTCCTCGGTCGCGACGATGAAGTCGACGTCGCTGTGCACGTCGGCGTCGCCAATCGCGAACGAGCCTTGGAGGTATGCGCCGCAGAAGTTCTCAGTGAGGATCGTCCTGACACTCGCCACGAACTCCCGCAGGACGTCGTTGAGCTCGGGGTAGATCGTCGGAGCGGTCATCTCTACCCGATTCTCGCGGCGGCGAGCGAAACGGTGCGGCGGCTGCCAGCGCCCGTCAAGACCGTCGATTGCGGCGGACACGCTCGCAATCGGGTGCCACGACGTCGGCGCGATCTGCGAGCACCCGGTCTGCGCCCGAGCCGCAGCTGATGTCGTCCGGCTCACCGTCGCGGGCGTCGATCAAGTCGTTGCCGGCGCCGGCCCTGACGGCATCCCGCCCCGCGTTGCCGTCAATCACGTCGTAACCCCGCCGCCCGCAGATCGTGTCGTCGAAAACGGAGCCTCTGAGGATGCCCGCGCCCGCCGTGTTCGTCGTGCATCGCGTGGTGGAGAGCTCGAGGGCCACCCGGTTGTTGGAGAGCACCTCCTCCTGTTCGCCGGCTACCAGCACCGACAACGTCACCCGGCCCCCGAGCACCAGACCGCCCGCCTGGCTGATGACACGACTCTCCGCCTGGACGGCCACGTCGACGGTCTCACCGGGGCCGAGTGCTCCGAGCCGGCATCCGAGCGCCCCGCGTTCGGCCGAACAGGATCCGACAGGCGATGTGGCGGCGAGCACCGTGGCCGCCGTGCTCGCGCTTGCGAGCTGGACCCTGCTCAGCGGCTGCGTCCCATCGTTCATGACGGTGACGAGAAGGCGCCCTGCGATCCCGGCCGCCCTCGGGCTCTTCGCAACCACGGACAGGTCGATGCAGTCCCGCAGTGTCGGCGCCGTGCCGACCGTCGGCTGCCATTCCGGCTGCCAACCGGGGACGGTGGCAAGGGGCCGCTCGCAAGTGCCGTCGGCGTTGACCGCGTAGATGGAGGACTTCGATCGGGCATCCCGGTCGTAGCTCTCGAAGGCCAGCTGACTCCCGTCAGGCGACCAGGTCGGGTCACGGTCGGTGAACCCCCGCTCCGCGCTCTCCGTGAGCCGCCGCTCGCCGGCACCGTTCGCTCCGACCACGTAGAGATCGCGGCCGATGACGATCTGGCTGACCGGCGAGGGGCGCCCATTGATCCACGTGGAGAAAGCGATCCTCGAGCCGTCAGGGGACCAGACGGGTCGATGGCCAAAAGCGACGTCAACCGGCAAGGCGGAAAGCGTCCGCAAGCCGCCACCATCTGCGCGGATGACCTGAAGCCGTCCGAGACCCTCGCGGGGAAGGTTGACGAAGGCGATCTCTGTTCCGGTCGGCGACCAGGAGGGCCTGCGGTTCACCACGCCTCGCTCGCTCGAGGTCAGCTGTCGCTGAGCACCCTTGTCGGGGTCGACGACGACGAGCTCGGAACGGTGATCGGCGGCGCTCGAGAAGACGATCTCCTGCGCCGGCGCCCATGACGGGTCGCTGATCTCACGGCCGTTCGTGAGCCTGCGAACCGTTCCCATCTCGATGTTCAGGACGTAGAGGTCCGACAACGTGCCGTAGCCGTCGACGACCTCGAGATCGAGGAAAGCGAGCCTCTGGCCGTCCGGTGCCCACGCCGGCGGGCTC
Source organism: Gaiellaceae bacterium (assembly GCA_046262315.1). Classification (GTDB taxonomy): domain Bacteria; phylum Actinomycetota; class Thermoleophilia; order Gaiellales; family Gaiellaceae; genus JACVRM01. The sequence goes on along the minus strand of JBHEMZ010000135.1, from coordinate 27,489 downwards.
GCTCCGCTGACCTCCACACCGGTGCGGAGAAGCCTCTGGCTTCCGTCCCGACTGTCGAACACATACAGCTGGGTGCCGAAGACCGCCGCGAGGCGGGCCCCGTCCGGAGACCAGCTGGCCGTCTTTGCGTCGGGGCACGGGGGAGGCGTATCCGCAGGACAGTCGCCCCGGCGCAGGAGGCTCAACCCGGTTCCGTCCGCGCCGACCGCGTGCAGGCCGCTGCTGTTGACGAATACGATCGTCCCGGTGTTCGGCGCCGCCGCGGACGCAGCAACGGCCGCTGTCAGCGCGAGGCCGAGAATCGCGAGCCTGGTCATGTGCACCTCAAGACGGAAGCATTGCGGACTTGCTTCCAGCCGGCGCGTCCCGGCGGCACAGCGCTTCGCATCTCGAAACGAGTTCTTGAGCTCAGCCGCGCTTGCTCTGGCGAATCTTGCCCGTGATGCGTGTCTTCTTCTCGAGCTCGGTGGCGACGATCTTGTACTTCAGCCTGCCTCGCACGACGCCCTTCACGGTCACGTTGAGCGACGTCTGCGTCCATACCTTGCTGATCCGCAGCCGGCGCGGCTTGAGCTTCTCAGGCGCCAGAGCGCCCAGCGCGGAGAACGTCCGTGCCGGTGCCGGCCCAGGCTTGGCGGGGATGAGCTGGATGGCGGTGACGTTGAACGAGCTGTCGGCGTCGGGCCAACTCAGCGCGATCTGGGCGGTCTTTGTGGCCGGGGCAAGCGCAATGGCCTGAGATTTCGTCTGGCCGTCCTTCTCGAAGGTGGCCGTGATCGTCTTCGGCGGCGCAGCCGGCGGGCCGGGGATCGGGTCGGGCACGTGCACCGGAGGCTTCGGCGCTTCCTCGCGGATAAAGGTGGTCATCGAGGTTGCGGTCCCGCCGGTCGAGAGCCCGACCGTGTTCGTCCCGACTCCTGCCTTGCCCGTCGGTCGCACCTCGATCGAGATCGTCCGCGTTCGCTGCTGCTCGAGGAACGAGATGTTGCACGAGACGACCGGCGCCGGCACCCCCGGCTCGGTGAATACGCAATCGCTGACACCCTCGGTGCCCGTGGGCATGCCCGGGTTCATCACCTGGTCGGGAAGCCGGTCGGTGAACCTTCCCCGCACGCCGCGCGGTCCCAGTGTCGGCCCGTTGTAGGTCATGACGAGCGTGTAGCCGAATCTCGCCGGCACGCAGCACGGATTCATCCTGATCGTCTCGGGCCCGGTCGTCGCCACGCTCACGGACCCGGCCGGTGCGGGATAGGCATAGGAGGTGGGCTTGGGCCCGGAGCCGGCGGCGATCGCGGTGCTTGCGGTCGCGCTCGGGCCCGTCGAGAGCTGGGCGGTGTTCGTCGGAGTGCCCGCGGCGGCTGCGCCCACCGTGATCGTGATGTGGATGGTCTTCAGCTGCGGCGTGAATCGGAAAGCGCAGGAGACCGTGCCTCCCTGGTCGTACGCCGGCGTCGTGCAGGTGCCCTGGGTAAGACCGTGGCCCTCGAAGACGACCTCTGGAGGCAGAGGGTCGGTGACGGTGTACTCGGCCGATGGGCTTGTCAGCTCGCCGGTGTAGGTGAGCGTGATCGTGTAGTCGAAGAGATCTCCGACGGTCGCGTTCGCGGGCGCCGTCTTTGTCACGGTGACTGGATCTGCGATCGCAAAGCTGCGCTGCGCAGCCGGCATCGGCCGCCCGCTGCCAGGCAGCAGCAAAGCCGCCGTGGCGAGCGTCGCCGCGAGCGCGTAGAACCGTCTCATCCTCAAGAGTTGCTTTGCCCCTTCGTCCTCGCTACCGCATCAATCATGGGCGGCGTGCGGAAAGGTGTCAAGCGCGGCGAGTCCTGCGCCTAGATCGTCCGCCGTGGTCCGGACAGTCACCATTGAGCAAGCGCAGCGCATCGCCGTCCGGGCGCAGCTGCTAGACGGCTCCGCGCGGGGCGTGCTCGACACCGTGCGCTGGCTGCGGTTTCTCCAGCTCGATCCGATGTCAACCGTCGCGACGTCGCAGCAGCTCGTTGCGTGAGATCACCCCGGGTGCGAGCTCGACCAGGTCCGTCCCGAGGGGGTAGCGGGCGTCGGGGCTCGAACGACGAGCCGGTGGTGGGCGAGCGTGCCCAGCGGGCGGTAGACGATCGCGTGGTGGACGCCGAGGGCGTTTCGCGAGCTCGCCGGCCGCGAGCCCGTCCGGCTCCCGGGCGAGGATGTGGAGCACGCGCTGACGACGGTCGAGCGTCTGCACCGACGCGGTGCCTTCGGCGGGCCGGCTCGTCACGCGGACCGTCCAAGCGCGACGCGCACCGCGCCCGACCGCGGCGGGGTCGTGCGGATCGAGCACCGGCGACGTAGCCGTCGGGCCGAACGAGGATGAGGGCATCCGAGCCGCGCATGTGGCCCCTGCTCGAGGAGGTCGTGGACGACGTTGCGGCCGTGACGCTCGAGGAGGTCGCATCCGCCGTCCGCCTCCTCGCCAGCGCGCGCGCGGCGGCGGCTGAGGGCGGGGGAGCGCTCGCCGCCGCGCTCTCCGGTCGCGCGGGATCGGGGAAGGTCGCCTGCGTCGCTTCGGGCGGCAACAATCGATCGCGAGGTCCTGGCCGCGATTCTGCTAGGAAGGTTACCGTAGAGAGGACGCGCGACCGTCCGGATCAGCGCCGGCGTGAACCGGGGCGAAACCGGCGACCGAGCCGCTGTTCGTGTTCGGACAGCGGGGAGGAGACGTTCCTGATCGTCTGCGCGGTGCGGCCAATCTTCGACGCGAGCTCGCCCGCGCTCGGCGCCACCTCCTCTCGGGCAACGCTCGGCAGCCGGCGCAGGGCGCGGCCGGGCGGAAGCGTCCAAAAGGGCCGCAGCCAGCGCTGCAGGTGAACTTCGCTGACGGTTGGCTCTCGCACCTCGCTCAGATAACGGGTTCCCCATGGCGCCGACGGGGACGTCTCTGGATCCCCGAGCAGCAGATCTATGAACGACGTGGTCGTCGCCCACAGGCGCGTCAGTCCGAAGCGCCGTGCGAGCGCGGCAAGCTCGCGCTCGTCGACCCCCTCGCACATGGCCGCGACGTCGATGAAGTGGGACAACCTGGCCGTCCGTTTCTCTCCAGACCACGCGTGGACGGCTAGAACGAGGGCGTGGTACGGCGCCGGAAGGGTCGACACGCCGTCGATGCCGCAGGAGGACGGCACCGCGACGGCGAAGAGCTCCTCGCTCGAGGGTGGCTCGAGCGGCGCGAGCCAGTTCGGGCGACTGTGCACCTCAACCCAGAGGGGAAAGCGAGGCAGGTCGACGGGGCGCAGGTGATGCAGACCCTCGAAGAACTCCGGCCTGCCGCCCTCCTCGAACCCCGACGACAGGAGCGCCCGCTGCGCCTCGTGCGCGTCGGGAACGAGGATGTCGATGTCGTGGAAGGGGCGAAGGCCCGGAGTCGGGTACCGCGCGGCCACCTCGATGCCTTTGAGCACGACTAGCGGGCCGTCGTAGGTGTCGCGGATCCTCCGGAGCAGGAGGGGCGTGGTGACATGCGCGATCGCCGCCCGCCGCTCGTCGGCCGCGAGCTCCGCCGGCACGTCCCGCCCGAGCGCCCGCCAGCGCCTGGCAGCGAGCAGCTGGATGCGGTGTGCCCGTAGGCCCGCCAGCGAGGATGCCCGCTCGACGAGGCGGTCGACACCTGCCCATATGTCCGTCATCCTTGACACCAGCCGGGAGCGGCGCGCTCCGGGGCGAGTCGCGCACAACGTATCGGAGGCACCATGAGCTTCCCCGGACCGCGAAGCGAAACCGGGTCAGAGAGCCCACACCCCGACTGGGGAGACCCCATCGCGCGCCGCGAGGCGGCGTCCTTGCGCTCGCGCGTCTTGCGAGGGTTCGCATGGAAGGCGGGCTCGCACGTCGTCCTGCTGGTGGCTCGTGTGGCAAGCACGGTGGTGCTCGCACGTCACCTGACCCCGCACGACTACGGCGTGGTCGGGATGGCGCTCGTCTTCGTCACGCCTGGCCTCGTCCTCGCGGACGTGGCGCTCGGTACCGCGCTCGTGCAACGACGCTTTCTCCGAGAGGTGGATGCTTTGACGGTGTTCTGGACGAGCATTGTCGCCGGCCTCATTCTGTCGCTGGCAGGCATCGCGCTCTCGGAACCGGTCTCGCGCTTTTACGGAGAGCCCGAAGTGCGTCCTCTCCTGGCCGCCCTCTCGGCGACGTTCGCCCTCGCCTCGGTCGCCGCTACGCACCGGGCAATCCTGAGTCGCCAGCTGGAGTTCGGGAAGCTGGAGGCAATCAACGTTCTCGCGGGGATCACGGCTGGGGCGGCGGCGGTGTGGACAGCGCTGGAGGGACATGGCGCGTGGGCGCTCGTTGTGTACCAGCTCGCCGGAGCCGCCGTCTCGACTGCGCTCGTCTGGGTGATGTTGCCCTGGCGCCCGCGGTGGGGCTTCTCGTTCGCGAGCCTCGGTGAGCTCTCGAGGGTCGGCGGAGACATCGTGGGCGCGCGCGCGCTGTTCTCTCTGCACCGTAACGTCGACAACTTTCTGGTCGGGCGGTTCCTCGGCGCCGCGGCGCTTGGGGCATACGCCTTCGCATACAGCCTGATGCTGCTGCCGCTCTCGCAGCTGACGAGACCGGTTCAAACGGTGCTTTTTCCTGCGCTCGCTCGCCTCCACGACGACCCGAGGCGCGTCGCTTCCCTCTGGCTCCGCGTGACACGCTTCATGGCTGCGATCTGCGTGCCGGCGACACTCGGTCTCGTGGTGTTCGCTCCCGAACTCGTCTCGGTCGTCTTCGGCGACCGCTGGGAGCGCGCGGTGCCCGTCATCCGTGTCCTGGCGATCGTCGGTTTGCTCCAGTGTCTGACAACGCTCAACGCGCAAATTCTCGTCGCAATGGGCCGAACGCGAGCGCTCCTTCGCTTCTCGGCGGTGACGTTCGGCGTAAGCATGGTCGGTTTCGTGGTCGGCCTTCCGTGGGGCATCGTGGGCGTTGCTTCCGGCTATCTCGTCGCCAACCTCGTGCTCGTCCCCTTGTATTTCCGGCTTACGGCGATGCATGTCGGGATCTCCGCCGGTCGCCTTGCTCGCAACCTGCGCGGAGTAGCCGAGGCTTCTCTTGGCATGCTCGCACTCATCGTCGTCTCGAAGTGGCTGCTCTTGGTTGGCAACGTCGCTGCTGGACCGCGCCTCGCCATCCTGGTGCTGGCCGGAGCGGGAACCTTCCTGCCGTTCTGTCGGTGGCGTGCGCCCCAGGTTTTCGGGGAGGTTTCGCGGCTCAGGCGCGTGGGGCGTCCGTCCGCAGTGTGAAGCGCGATCGCCTCGCGTCCGCCCCGTTCATCGCACCTATCCATTCGGCCAGTTGCTTCCGCCGGTGGCATCTGTCACGATCGCCGGCGTACCACGCACTGCGGCGATCGAGGGGGAGAGCTATGGCGTGGGGAGTTCGGGGATGCGGTAGCGGCTGGGCCAATAGGGGCTCGGTCACCTCGCGCGTTGCGGTGACGCAGCAGTGCGTCCAACCTGGGAGAGGGAGGGGCACGATGAAGCGATCGAGGACGGGTGCGGCGCGGCCGATTCGTCTCAGGAGCACGGGCGTCGCGATGCTCGCGCTGGTGGCGTTTCTGGCGCTGGCGACGACGGCCGCCGCGAATCACATCCCGTACCAGAAGGGGAATGTCTTCGCCGGAATTGGAAACGGCAAGATCAACGAGTTCAGCCCGAGTGGGACGCTCATCGAGCAGCTGGACACGACCAGCAGCAGCATCTACGAGACCGGCATGTGCTTCGACAACGCCGGCAACCTCTACTCGACGAATTTCTCGGCGAACAACATGACCAAGTTCGACAGCAAGGGCGCTGTCTTGATCGATCCTTTCGGTTCCGGGTTCAACCTAAGCCCGGAAAGCTGCGTCGTTGACGCCGCAGGAAACATCTACGTCGGCCAGGCCGGCGGCTCCGCTGATGTGCTCAAGCTCAGCTCCAGCGGTGCGTTGCTCGACAGCTTCAACGTGGCGACGGAGAATCGAGGCAGTGACTTCATCGACCTCGCCGCCGACCAGTGCACGCTCTTCTACACGTCCGAAGGCTCGACCATCAAGCGGTACAACGTGTGCACAAAGACTCAGCTTGCGGACTTTGCAGGCGGACTGAATGCTCCGTGCTTCGGGTTGCGAATCCGGCCGAACGGCGAGGTGCTCGTCGCCTGTGCGAGTCAGGTGTACCGGTTGAACGCCGCCGGTGCGGTTATCCAAAACTATCCCATCTCCGGGTCGTCACGCCTGTTCGCCCTCAGCCTCGATCCGGACAACACGACCTTCTGGACCGGTGACATCAACAACGGGCAGATCTGGCGCGTGAACATCTCCACGGGCGCGATCGTCACGACCTTCGCGAGTCAGGCCCAGACACAGCTTGCGGGCCTGGCCGTATTCGGCGAGATCACGATCGCGAAAGATACGACGCCGCCGTCGTGCCAGCTGACCGCTTCTGGTACGGACACGAACGGCAAGAAGTTCATCGAAGTTACCGTTCAGGACACGGGTAGCGGCCTCAAGAGCATTACGGTGACGAAGCAGACGAACGCGACGGTGACGGGGAACAGCTTCACGCCGGGCACGAAGAACCCGGTGGTGATCCGCGCCACCCGCAACAACAACAGCCTGTCTGCTCAGCTGGCGCTTCGCGCCGAGGACCAGAACGGCAACGTCACCAACTGCGACCCGGTGATCACGACCGTGCGCCGCTCCGTGAGCAAGCGCGGCGTGCAGACCTACCGAGGCCTGCCGGCCGTCGAGCACAAGGTGATGATCACGAACGGTCGTCCGGGGCTACGGCGCCTGGACGTGACGGTGAACGGCCGGCAGTTCAAGGTGCGTGGGCTCAAGGCCGGAGAGACACGCAGGATCAGCGTGGCGTCGGCCATGAAGCGCGGCAGCCGTAACGTGATCCAGCTCCGGGGCTACGGAGGGCGCGGCGCCAACGCAACGGTGGTCATCCATGACTGAGCGGACCGCTGCTTGCTCGACGAGCCGAAAAGGGTCATCATGAGCGCACGAGATAAGGGGGAGGGCAGATGCGCCCATACGTGAAGCCGCGGCTCATGCGGCTCGGTCTTCTGCGACAGCTCACGCGTTTCAGCTTCTAGCGCTGCGAGCCGCGTCTCACCAGCTCGCACGTTCACGAGGGGGCCGCCCCGCGGGGCGGCCCCGCTCTTTTCCCGGATGCCGATGACGAGCGCGGAGCCCATACAGCAACTTCCACGCCGGCTTGAGCGGATCGTCTTCGAGCAAGCGGGCGAGGATCAGGTCCTCCTCGATCCCGATTCGGGCAAGTATTTCCTCCTGAACGAGGTCGGCGCGCGCGTCTGGGCCCTCTGCGACGGCAAGCGTTCCGTTACCGACATCGTCGCAGTACTCGCCTCCGAGTACGACGCGTCCGAGGACACGCTCGCCCGCGACGTCCAGGAGCTCCTGGACGAGCTCGCAGACGACCGGCTCATCGTTGGGGTCGAGGGGGGGAGGAGGTCTGACCCCCGCTAGCCACCCGCTGCTCGGCCTGCGAATCGCCCTCGTCGCCTCGCTGGCGCCGCTACTCGCGCGGTTGAAGCTCTCAACACTCAGCGCGCTCGTCGAGCCGGGAGCAGTGCGAACCCGAGACGAGCCGGCGGACGTGGACGAGCTCGTCGCGCACGTCGAATGGGTGCTCCGGCGCGGGCGACCGCTCGTCCGGCCGGGGTGTCTGACGAGAGGTCTGACCCTCTATTACTTCCTCCGGCGCGCCGGTGTCGACGTTCGGCTTGCTTTCGGGGTTGGCCGGGTCGACGAGGCGATCGCCGGGCACTGCTGGCTCGTGAAGGACGAGCGGCCATTCCTCGAGCGGACCGACCCGTTGCGAACGTTCACGGAGGTGACGAGCATTCCGCAGGGGAGACGGCGCGCCGGATCCGCGACCGGGCGGGCGCGGGCGGCTTCTGGGTAAGTCGACGACGTTTCGGTACTACGACGTCCACGGCGTCCGGATCGCCGTCTCGGCCAAGCATCCGCCGCTCGCCGAGTCGCTCGACGAACGGCTGCGCTACTTCGCGACGAACGCAGGCGAGCCGGCCGACGTTCGGTTCGAGTACCAGGTTGCGGCGAGCGCCGCCGCCCACCTCGTCCAGCCGCCGCCGGGCGTGGGCCGGTCGGTGTACGAGCCCGAGCGCGGCGAAGTGCTGTTCTTCGAGGACGAGCAGTCGCTCTACATCGACTACGACGGCCGGGTACGCGTGCTGTGCGAGGCGGACCGAGGAAACGTCTTCGGCTCGTTTCTGCCGTCCCAGAGCGACCAGACCTGGCTCCTCTCCCGCCTCCTGCTCACGCTTCCCCTGATCGAGCTGCTCCGGCGGCGGCAGCGCTGGAGCGTCCACGCAGCGTGTGTGAGTACCGGGTGCGGCGGCCTCCTCGTTGCCGGAACCAGCGGGTGCGGGAAGTCCACCCTCGCCCTCGCGCTCGTTCGCGCGGGCTGCGACTTCCTCAGCGACGACCTCGTGTTCCTCGCTCGGCGCAACGGTGACCTGAACGGACTTGCGTTCCCGGAGCCGGTCGACGTCACCGACGACACGATCCGCCTGCTTCCGGAGTTGCGGCCGCTTCTCGACACGCCGCCGAGGGCGGGCTGGCCGAAGCGGCAGGTCCCCGTCGAGCAGGTCTACGGCGCATCGATCGAACGCGAGTGTCGGCCGTTGATGCTGGTGATTCCGCGCATCGGCGACGGCGTTGGAAGTCGTCTCCAGCCCATGGCGATGAGGGACGCGCTGCTCGAACTCGCACCAAACGTGCTCCTGACCGACCCGGCGACGTCACAGGCTCATCTCCGAGTTCTCGCCGAGCTCGCAGGGGGAGTCGCTTGCTACCGGCTCGAGACGGGGAGCGATTTGGCCGCGGCCGCCGAGCTGCTTCGAAGCGCACTCCTTTCAGCCGGCCAGGCCTGACGGTCCGAGCTTCAGCCGAGCCGAAGCTCGGCGCGGCACGAACTGCACGCGGCCCTCGAGGAGGCTCATCAGGCGGTACGCGTACACGAGCCTCGCCGGCTCCGGCTCCGGCTGCGCGAAGACGGGGACGCGTCCCGGAGCGCCGAGCCCTGCTCGACGACTACCTGAGTCGCTCCGAGCGTCGCGCGCAGGACTTCCTGTGAGGCAGCGGCAGCGAGCGCACGAGCCGACCCGCAGCGTCACGCACCTCGACGGCCGCGGCATGCTGCAGCAGGATTCGGCCGGCTGCAGCCCCGAGGAGCCGCCTCCTCGGGAGGCGCATAGACGAGCCGTCTTTCCCGCCGACGATTCGCCAGACGTTGACCGCATGGATTCGTCCTTGCTACCGCAATCACGCATGGGCGACGTGCGGGAGGTGTCAAGCGCGGCGAGTCCTGCACTAGGATCGTCCGCCGTGGTCCGGACAGTCACCATTGAGCAAGCGCGGCGTATCGCAGTCCGGGCGCAGCTCCTGGATGGCTCGGCGCGGGGCGTGCTCGACACCGTGCGTCGGCTCGGCTTTCTCCAGCTCGATCCGATCTCCACGGTCGCGCCGCCGCAGCAGCTCGTCCTCTGGAGCCGGCTGGGGCCGTTCGCAACGGCCCAGCTCGACCGCCTGCTCTGGGAGGAGCGGAAGCTCGTCGAGTGGAACGCGTTCATCTGGCCGATCGAGAAGCTGCCGCTGCTGCGCGCCCGGATGCGCGCGGGCCGGCGCGCCGTGAAGTACGAGTTCCAGCGCCGCAGGCGGCAGTTCCTCCGGGAGAACGCGGGCTTCCGGCGCTACGTGCTGCGCGAGCTCGAGCGGCGCGGGCCTCTGCTCTCACGCGAGCTCGAGGATCGCTCGCGCGCCGAGCGCGGTCACCATCGCTGGTACGGAAGCCGCTACGTCGGCCGCATGCTCGAGACGCTCCACACCCGCGGGGAGATCGCCGTCGTGGGGCGCCGCGGCTCGCAGCGTCTCTGGGACCTCGCTGAGCGTTGGTATCCCGAGAGCGAGGTCCTGCCGCTGCGCGAGGCGGAGCGCCTGCTGGCCGAGCAGCGCTTTCGTGCCCTCGGCGTGCGCCTCGAAAACCGTGCGTGGGTTGCGCACCCCGACGTGAGCGATGCACCAGTCCCCGACGGGGTGACGCTGCTGTCGCCCTTCGACCGCCTGATCCACGATCGCGATCGCGCGGAAGCCCTGTTCGGTTTTCGCTACCGGCTCGAGATGTACGTGCCGCCGGCGAAGCGCGAGTATGGCTACTACGTGCTGCCGATTCTGGTCGGCGACCGCCTGGTGGGCCGCGTCGAACCGCGCTTCGACCGCAAGACGCGGACGCTCGAGGTGATCGACGCCTGGGGCGACACGTCGAGGCTCGACGAAGCCCTCGCCCGTCTCGCCGCGTTTCTCGGAGCCGAGCGGGTCGTGCGGCACCGCTCGGCGTACCTAGCTTCGCCCCCGGGCTAGCCGCTCTGGGCGGCAAACTGGGACGCCGTCATGATGTTGTGCACCGGCCAGAACTCCGGCTCAACGCCGGTCCTTGGCACTCCGGCGGCGTCGAAGGCCGGAAACAGGCGCTCGTCGCGAAACCGCATCGCCTCTTCGCGCGATTCCCAGATCTCGATGACGCGCCAGCCACCGTTGGGGCTCGGCCCGGCGCAGTGGAAGATGCCACCCGCAGGCGCCTCCAGGCCCATCTGTTCGCGGACCTTCTCATACATCTCCTCGGAACCGTGCGGGTTGTCCACCATCATTGCGATTGCCATTTCTGCCTCCTCCGGGTCGAGCGCTCCACCTGGTCGCTAGCCACGGCGACGCTAACGGCCATAGCCATGCGGCGCAAGCACCAACTGACCATGTACGGAAATTGCGGTCGAAGCCCCCGGTGCAGAGCGGCACGGGAAACCTGCGGACGGCGACACGGTCGCCGGCCTCGAAGTCCTAGGCGCTGAGCGGTCCCGCTGCTACCGCGTAGCGGCTGTCGCTCTGCCGCCAGTCGTTCTGCTGGCACATCGGACAGGCTGGCAGCTCGCCCGTGACACAGATCCCGTACGAGCAGCACGTGCACTGGAAGACCGTGCCGGCTCGCGAGGGGCGCCTGGGATCAGCCGGGGTATCGACGGCTAGGCCTCGCGACGACCGCGGATCAGCCCGAACAGGCGCCTGCGTGGCCGCAGGTCGGGCAGCCTGCTCAGACCCGGAACCCGGCTCGCGCTCGTCCCGGACATCGTCTCCGTGGGCTTGTCTTGCGCAGCCTCGCGGCGGTGTGTGGTCGGTGCATCCATGTGACGCTCCTCTATTCGGAAAGCGGTGGGAACCCGCGCGCCAGGGTCTCCCTGTGCATCAGGCCTCGTGTGGCAGTCGAAGAGAAGAGTCGGAGCCTCCGCGGCTTCCGCGCTAGGTCTACGCGCCCAAGCAATATAGCATTTTTGCGCTTGCCTCAGCGGGAAAGGAGCTTCCGAAGCCCGATCTCGACAAGTCCGTCCGTGTGGCGTGATTCCGTAGAACTGCCGTCCGGCCTGTAGCCAGATTTCTCGTAGAACCGCCGCGCCGCCTGCGCCTCGTTCGTGACCGACAGGGATACGACCGTTCCGCCGGAGGTGCTGATCCAATCCTCGATCTCGGCGAGCAGCCGCTGGCCGATACCCTCGCGGCGCGCCTGGGGATCCACCCACATGGCGTACACGAGGAAGACCTCAGGTTCCGTCTCGTCGCGCATGCTCCCCACGACGCCGATCGGCTCGTCGCCGCGCAGGGCGAGCAGCGTCGCGGAGTCGTTGCCCGTGGCTCCCTGGGCGGCCCGCTCGGCCCACACGTCATCGTCGTAGGCGGCCTCTCGCTCGTAGGTCGAGCCGAACGAAGCGGGGTCGGTGGCGAGCGCTGCCAGCCGGATGCGGCGGAACAGCTCGGCGTCCTCGGGCCGGCTCCTGCGGACGACGACCTCGGTCACGCTCCGAGTCTAGGGCGTCCCCTTGAGCGGGGCCCGACGCCGCTGCCGCTACCGTGTAGGCGCCAGCGACCGCCGGAACGCCGCATGGCGGCGAGAGAAGGAGACGAGCTGTATGGCCTCGAGCAACAAGAAACGGCAGACGATGGCGAAAATGACCCGAGAGCGCGCCGTCCAGGAAAAGCGCGCGCGCAAGCAGGAGAAGAAGGAAGAGAAGAAGCAGGCAGCTGCCGCGGCGCGGGACGCCGAAGCCGCCGGCATCCTGCCGGCCGAAGGCCTGGAAGACGACACGCCGCCCGTCACCGTGGATCAGGAGGCGGAGCTGCCGAGGTAACTGGTCGCCCCGGCGCTCGCTCTTCATCTACGTGGCTCATCGAAAACATCGCCTAGCGAATCACGCTTTGAAATGGGCGTCCCCCGGACTCGACCTGCCCGTCGAGGAGGTACGCGTTACGGTTCTGGCGTGACGATCACGCCGCTGCTGACGGTCAGGGACGCGGCCGCCGCGATCGACTTCTACGGCGAGGCGTTCGGCGCGAGCGAAGAGAGCCGGCTCGAGACGCCGACCGGCCAGATCGTCGCCGAGCTCTCGATCGGCGGGGAACGGTTCTTCGTCGTCGACGAGAACCCGGAGGCGTTCAACCTCAGCCCTGAGACGCTCGGCGGTACGAGCGTCCGCCTCAGCCTGATCGTCGAGGACCCGGATGCGGGCGCAGCTCGAGCGATCTCCGCCGGCGCGACCGAGCTGTTCCCGGTGGCCGACCAGCCGTACGGTCTGCGGCAGGGCCGAGTGGAGGATCCGTACGGCCACCACTGGCTGATCGGCAGGCCGCTTTCCGACTAGCGGCCGTTCGTCGAGAAGTGCTGGTAGTCCAGTGAGCTGGTCCAGCGGCCGCCCCACTTCCAGCCGACGGACTCGAACGCCTTGACGAGGACGCCTCCCTCGACCGCCATGCCCGGACGGTACGGCGTGCGGTCGACGTAGGGCCTCCCGGCGGGCGGGCTGAATCGCTCGCCGACCACGTAGGGATTCTCGACGGGATTGAGATCGATCGCGAGCCCGTATGCGTGCATCGACCACCGCTGCGTGCCCGGTACGCGGCGGCAGTTGAACGCGGACGTGTTGTCGGCCGCCATCGAGGCGTCGTCGCTGCCGCGGTACGCCGACACTGGCCGCAGCCGCCGGATCGGGAAGCGGGCGGCGTACAGGCGCTGGAAGACCTTCGCAACCTGCGTTGACACGCGGCGGTGGATCACGAGGCTGCCATGGTGCACGCGACGGTCGAAGCCCCAGTAGGGAACGGCCAACAGGTGGAGCTTCGAGGGGCGGACCGGACAGCCGGCCCGATAGGAGTGGCGCAGATCCGTCCAGCGGGGTTGCGAGATCGCTGCGAAGAAGGGAGGCGGCGGCGCCGCGGGTCGCGCCGCGTTCAGCGCCAACGTGACTCCGACGAAAGCGCCACGACAGGCATCGGCAAAGAGGGTACGCCCGCTACGGTCGAGAGTGTGGACAGGCTGCGCAGCCGCCCCGTGCTCCTGCGTATCGCGCTGGTGCTGATCGTGCTGCTCTGGCTCGCCGGCCCGGAGGGGCTCCGCTCCGCGGTGCCGATCTGGGTTCCGTTCCTGATCGCGCTCGGCCTCGAGGTGCAGTTCTTCCTGGGAGCGTCACGCCGCCGCGGTGAACGCACCACACGCGACCGCGCCCCGCAGGCGGTCGACCGCGAGGAGCTCGGCTACGGCGGCTCGAGCGACGAGCTGCTGCTGGTGAGACGCGAGGGCGAAGAGGTCTGGCTGCCGTACTCGGGCGAGACCGAGGAGGAGATCGACGAGCTGGTGGTCGAGCGCGAAGCGCTTGCCTCCACGCCGTACATCCCGGAGCGCCGTCCGCTGGCGTCTGTGCGACGATTGCTCGCCGGCGTCGGCTTGATCGCCGTCCTCGCGGGGGCCGCCTGGTACGTCGAGAACGAGCGCGGGTGGAACGGTCTGAGCGCAGACACGCGCGCGCGCGCGACGGAGCGCTTCTCCGCCGAGGCCGCTCGGGTGGCGCGGAAGCCGGTCGAGATCCGCTGCGACGACGCGGGCGAGCGCGTCGGCGTCGTCCAGCACGCGGACGGGGTCGCCCAGGTCGGCGGCGGCGTTGCCTACCTCACGCCTGAGCGCTGCTACGACCTCTACCGGCTCGCGTTCGAGGGCGCCATCTCGTTCAGCCGGACCGCTCGGGCGATCGCCGTTCTCGCGCACGAGACGTGGCATCTCGCAGGCGTGAGCAACGAGGGGACAACCGAGTGCTACGCGCTCCAGTCGGGCGTCCAGCTCGGACGCCGGCTTGGCCTCCGCGCTGAGACCGCGCGCCGCATGATGCGGCAGCAGCTCGTGGAGAACGCTCGGCGAGGCGGCTCGGCGACGGAATACCGCGTGACCTCCGATTGCCGCGACGGCGGGGAGCTCGACCTGAATCCGCAGAGCTCCGACTTCCCCTAGTCACACACACATACCCTTCGTCATATGCTCGCCCAGCTCGCCGCAGCCTTTCTCGCCGCTGCGTGCCCGGCGAACGTCGCGTCCGCGCTCGACCCGCCGGGTTCGCAGCTCGTCACGGTCGAAGCAGCCACGGCGAGGACGACACACGCGACGCTGCGCACGTGGCGCCGCTCCGGCGAGTGCTGGGTCGCGGCCGGGGGGCCGTACCCCGCCCGCGTGGGCCGGAGCGGGCTCCGGCCCAATCGCAGCGAGGGCGACGGCACCACGCCCATCGGCACGTTTCGCATCCATCCGACGATGTACGGCAACGAGCCGGATCCCGGCGTTCGCTTCCGCTACCGGCGGCTCCGCTGCGGCGACTGGTGGGTCGAAGATGTGCGGTCACCCGCCTACAACACGCTCCAGCACGTGCGCTGCGGGCAGCGTCCACCCTTCCGAACGTTCACGCCCGGCATGTGGGAGGAGCGGCGTGCGTACCCGTACCTCGCCGTCGTCGAGTTCAACATGCACCCTGTCGTGGCGGGCCGCGGGTCGGGGATCTTCTTGCATGCGCAGACCGGAAGGCCGACGAACGGCTGCATCAGCCTCCGCCGCGCCGACCTCGTCCGCGTGCTGCGCTGGCTCTCGCCGGCCGGTGATCCGCGCATCGCGATCGGCACGCGCGCGTCGCTCGCGGTGGGTGCGTGACCGTCGAGCTCCGCAATCTCCCCGGTGCCGAGCTGGTAGAGCAGGGACTCCGAGACCTCGGGTGCGGCGACGTGACGGTCGAGTCGCTGCTCGTCTCGATCGGCGCGCCGCGCCTGCGCGCCTCGGGCATCGCTGTCCAGAGCCCGCTCACTTCGCCCGAGCACCGGCTCTACAAGCTGCTGGCGGAGCAGCACGGAGATGCGGCGCACGGACGGTACAACGCCCTCGTGCGCCGCCTGGTCAGCTTCGAGCGCGCGCTCTCCGTCGCCCGCAATGCGTGAGCCGGCGGACGCCGGACACATCCAGCGGTTCATGCAGGCTCTCGGCCGCGTCGCGACTGCGGATGGGACCTGTTACCTGACCGGCGGGGCAACCGCGGTACTCCACGGCTGGCGCGCAGCCACGCTGGATGTCGACATCGCGCTCGATCCCGAGCAGGACGAGGTATTGCGCGCGCTGCCGGCCCTCAAGGAGGAGCTCCGGATCAACGTCGAGCTCGCCTCTCCCCGCGACTTCATCCCGCTGCCTGACGGATGGGCGGAGCGCAGCATCTTCGTCGCGCGTGAGGGCAGGCTCACGTTCCGCCACTTCGACCCGTACTCCCAGGTTCTCGCCAAGCTCGAGCGTGGTCACACTCAGGACGTTGAAGACGTCCACTCGATGCTCGCAAGCGGCCTCGTCGAGCCCGAGCGGCTCCGCACGTACTTCGACGAGATCGAGCTGGAGCTCTACCGCTTCCCGGCGGTCGACCCCAAGTCGTTCCGGCGGGCCGTAGATGAGGCTCTCGGCCAGGCCCCCGCGTAGATCCGCCCGCGGGCCGCCACGAGGACGTCCGGGCGGCTGTCGAATGCAGTCAGCCGGCCGGAAACGTCATGCAACTATTCAGTTTTCGCGCGCGTCTTACTGAGCTGAGCATGACGAAACCTCGCACTGCATTCCTCGGTGTCGTGTTGGCAACAGCATCCATTGCGGTGACCGGTGCCTCTGGAGCGTTGCCGGGCCGTGCGCAGGCAACCCATTTGAGCTTTGCAACCGTTAGCCATCGCTCGTACGCCGGAACGGCATCGAACCCGGAGGACGGGCTTCGCGTAATCGGTTTCTTGGGCCAAAAAGACGGGCGCGATCGTCGGCGCGCGGATCGCGGCTCGCTATTCGCGGGGGTAGGCCCATGGACCGTGACGATCCAGAAGATCGAGCATGAGGGCCGCCGGATCTGGGTCTTCGTTGACGTGGGCGAGCCCGAAGGAAATGCGCTGCAAGCCCCTTGGAAGGCGGAGCACGTCGGTTTCGGTGGCGTCGCTGCCGCCCGAAACCGCCGGTTGGCGGGTAATCGACGTTCAGGATGGCCGAACGCTGGCAGAGGGCGCGTGGCCGCGGCAGCGCCTTCTGCGCGTGCGGTCATGGACGAGTCCCAGCCGGCCGATCGCAGGTCGCTGTTCAGCCTCGAGGTCGAGTTTCGCGACGAAGCGGGGCGAACACCGCGCAAGGTTCGTGTCACGTGCGCAGCACGGGTTGGCCGGCTAACGCTGGGCGCGCGCGAGATCAGCTTCCGTGGGGTGCACGGCAACCTGTAGCTGGGAGTTCCTCGGCACGCGCCTGGCAGCTTTGCGGCCCGCCTCGCGGCGCGTGCAAGCGGCACGACGCCGAGCGCTCCGGCCGTCTTCTCGGCGCGAGTGCGGTAAGAACTCGACCGGCTGAAACCTCGATCCGGCCGGAAATTGTCGCCGGCCCGCCCCTCAAGCCCGGACGGCCGGCGGCCGATGCTACTGTGGACAAACGGGACGGCAATCCGGCCGCCCAGTGAGATGAGCTTCTCGTTCCTCCTTCGAGGATTTTCGAGGCAAGGCGAGTCTCGACCCGAAAAGGAGTTGAACAACTTGTCACAGCTGTCCTTCCGCGAGCTCGGCGTGTCTGCGCCCGTCGTGGATGCGCTCGCAGGTCGCGCCATCCTCCATCCCTTCAAAATCCAGACGCTCGTCCTGCCTGACGCGCTCGCCGGGCTCGACGTCCTGGCGCGCTCGCCGACCGGCTCGGGCAAGACGCTCGCGTTCGCGGTGCCGATCGTCGAGCGTACGAACGCCGACGACGCAAAGCCGTCCGCGCTCGTCCTCGTGCCCACGCGCGAGCTCGCCGTGCAAGTGACCGAGGAGTTCGAATCACTCTCGCCGGCAACGGGTGTCCGCGTCGCCTCGGTCTACGGCGGCGTGCCTCTGCCGGCGCAGGCCAAGCGCGCCAAGTCCGCGCACGTGCTCGTCGCGACGCCCGGCCGGCTCGAGGATCTCGCGCAGCGCCGTCTGGTCGATCTCTCGCGCATCCGCATCCTGGTGCTCGACGAGGCCGATCGCATGCTCGACATGGGCTTCCAGCCGCAGGTCGACAAGATCGTCCGTCGCCTGCCGCGCAACCGGCAGACGATGTTCTTCTCGGCGACCCTCGACGGCGAGGTCGGCATCCTCGCCCGGCTCTACACGAACAGCCCGGCGCGCTTCGAGGCCGAGCTGCCCGCCGACCGGGCACCGGGCGAGATCGACCACAACTTCGTCGCGGTCACCCACGACACGAAGGTCGAGACGCTCGTCGAGCACATCCGCGCCGCCGACGCGCTCACGCTCGTCTTCGTGCGCACCAAGCGCGGAGCCGACCGGCTTGTCGCCAAGCTCACCCGCCACGACGTGAAGGCCGTCTCGATGCACGGGGACATGTCGCAGGGCGCGCGCGAGCGGGCGCTCGAACGCTTCGAGACCGGCGCAGTGAGCACGCTCGTGGCCACGGACGTCGCGGCGCGGGGCCTCGACCTCGAGGACGTCACGCACGTGATCAACTTCGATCCGCCGGACGAGGACAAGGGCTACGTCCACCGCACAGGCCGCACCGGCCGAGCGGGACGCAGCGGCACCGCGACCACGTTCGTCCTGCCGGACCAGCAGTCCGACACGAGCCGCGTCGCCAGCCGCCTCGGCCACGGCGAGAAGTTCGAGCAGGCCGGCATGCAGCGCGCCCGCCCGAAGCTGCTCTACACGAGCCGCCGCGGGCGCCGATCCAAGTGGTAACCACTCGTCACAACGCGTAGCGTCGTGACTTCGTTCTCTTCGAGGGTGGAACCTGCGTTTCCCCCCTCGAGCTCCCCCTTCCGCTGCTTGACGTCACACGCGACTTCGCGCGTCGTGGCTGCGGCGGGGCAACCCCGCCTCCGCCGATCGCCGGCCGGTGGCGCGCGCATGGCCTGAAGAAAAAAGCCTCCCGTGCGGGAGGAAGGAATCCCTACGCGTGCCGCTCCGTCTGGGAGACGGAGGGACTTTATCGAGATGAGCAGCCGGATCGCGCCTCCCGAGGAGGACGGGTGAACACGAAGATCGTTCGGGCAACTTAAGACTGGTTTGCGGCCTGAGCGACGTCGACCGCATGCCGTCCGGATCGGCGAACCAGGCCGCCTGCTCGCCCCACGCGTGTGAGCGCAACGGCTGAGGGGAGGCCACCTGCTTCCTCGACAGCGCGCGCCGTTGCCTGCACGTCGTCGGCGCGGACGTTGATCATCGCGTTGTAGACGCGCCGGGCGTCGCCGCGCACGCCGCGCACGCCGCGCACGCCGCGACGCTACGGCCGCGTCCGCTGTGAGTCAAGCGGCTTCGGCCCCGGTACCATCCTCCCCGTATGTCGCCCTGGCTGATCCCGCTCTTCGTCCTCGCGGCGGTCGTAGTTCTCTTCCTGCTGCTCGTCATTCTCGGGCGCGTGGCGGGCGGGAAGTACCTGCGACCGATCATGACGTTCCTCGCGCGGTTGCCGCTTATCGGGCGCGGCATCCGCAAGGCGTCCCAGGCCGCGCTCGAGCGTCAGAACCCTGAGCTCGCGAGCGCGGTCCGCAAGCTCGAGCGCATGAACGCGACCACCGACCCGCGGCGTGCGCAGCAGGCGCTGTCCCAGCTCACGGCCAACGAGCGGCGCGCCTACATGGACGCGGTGCAGGAGCAGGATGCGCCGCCCGAAGGCATGAACCGCGCCCAGCGCCGCCAGCTCGAGCGCGCCCGCAAGCGCCGGTAAGGCGAGGACCCGCCCCGAAGGCGGACACTCGCACGGGCCGGGGGACTGCCCTACCTGTGGCGCCCGTGGCCGCCGAAGCCGAAGCCGCCAAGCCCGCGGCCTTGTAGCCCGGGAGCTGGACGTCCTCGAGCTCTTCCTTGAGCTCCGCCGCATCCATCGACGTTGAGGTCGCCGTTCGCGACCGCCTTGTCGATGCGCGCGATGATCAGGGTTTGCGGGCCGCGTGGAACGCGGTGTTCAGCTTGGCCGTCGTGATGCCGAGGCTCGACGCGACCGCCTTCGTGCGGCTGATCGCCATGGCGAAGCGCAGGTTGTCGCGCGCGTCGTCCTTGAGATCGGCGGCGTCGTCCGCGTCCACATCGTCCTCGGCGGCCGCCTCGTCGATGCGGGAGATCGCGGCGCCCACGATGGCTGTGAAGCTCCTGGGAGCGCGCCCGTACGCCGCGGACAGCGACGTCTTCGCGACACATCCGGCACGCTCTCGGGACCAAGGCCGTGTCCCTGCGGGACACGGCCGGGGTCTGACCCCGGGGTTGGAACGATTGTGTGCCGATTCCTCCACGAGGTGTCTCAGTCGAGGTCGAGCACGAAGTCGAACCGACCGAGACGGCGGCCCGAGACCTTGCGCCAGCCGCGGACGAGGCACTCGGGGTCGAAGATCGCGTCCGAGGCATTGCCGGAGACCCCCGCGAAGAAGAGCTGCGTGGTCAGCACCGGCTCGCGGGGCGCCTGCACCTTGACGTGGATGTGCCTTGTCCGGCCGGGGTAGAGGCCCGGCACGACCGTGAACAGGGTGTAGCGCCCGCGGGCGTCCGTGAGCTGGTGTCCGCGGAAGCGGTAGCCGGGAGTTGTCGTAGGCGCCGCCGGCGTCGGCCTGCCAGAAACTTATGAGCGCCTTCGGGACGGGCCTGCCGCGTGTGGTTAGCACGCGGCCAGAAAGGGTCAGCCGGGTGCCGCCGGCTCCGGCGGGGACGATCGAGCGGCGGCGCGGCGAGCGGGGCTTGAAGTACGGGCCTTCCGTGAGCGCCGGCGTCGGGTCCTCATCGAGGTCGGCGATCGCGGGCGTCGGCGTGAGCGGGAGGCCGGCGGCGGCGTCGCCGAGCAGGAGGTCCGCCTGCGCGGCCAGCGCCGCCAGCGGCGGCAGCGCCAGGCCGAGTTACAGCAGGCGAGCGCGGGTGTACGTCTCGTCGGTCATGCGGCTCCTCCGTTCGGATCGGGTTCGGGGGCGAGGGGGAGGGTGTTGCGGAAGGCCGTGCCGTGCCCGGCTCGGCCTCCGCCGTTGCCGCGCCGCCGTGCGCCTCGGCGACGGCGGCGACGATCGAGATCCCGAGCCCGGAGCCGCCGCTCTCGATCGACGGCTCGTCATCGACGACCAGTATGGACGGCGCGGCGAAAGCGGCGCTCATCGCGGCACCGTAACACGCGTTCCTGTGAGTTGGCTGAGAATCCGCGAATAGGTTCGCGCGGGCGAGCGAAGAAGCGTCGCGCTGACGCGCGAAGCTGTGGAGATCCCGAGTGCGGCAACCCGACGCGACCGGCGCGGGAGGCGGCAGCTCGACGGCCGGTCGCCGTCCCCGCCGCACACTCCGGTCAGCAGCGCGCAGCGGAGCGAGACGGCGACCCGCGCGTCCTGGTTGGGCTATGAGGTGACGCCCGCGCCCGTCGGCGTCCGATAGGCGAGCACCTCGTAAGCCTCGAAGTGCGGCTCGGGGAAGCCGGCGTCGCGAAGCGCCCCCCGCACCTCCGGGTCTTCGGACATGCGGTGCCGCCCCTCCTCGGTCTCCCACATGTTCACGATCATGATCCCGTCATCCGTGCGCACGACCGTTGACGAGATGCCGCCGTACTCGGGGGCCTTCCGCTGCGCGACCGGCTCGATGGTCTCGCGCATCTTGGCGACCAGCTCGTCGGCGTCGCCCTGGATCCTCATCATCGAGAGGACCGACATCTGTACCCTCCTTTTTGGGTTGCCGCGACCGTACTACCGCCGCGACGTGTTTGCGAGCCTATGATGGTTGTCGGAGGGCGCGCGATTCCGCGCCAGACGCGCTTGAACGGCTCTCCCGTCTCCCGGTCTGTGCTCTCGACGTGCGTCAACTCGGTCTCGAAGCCGTCGAGGAGCTCGAGCAGGTCGTCACGGGAGAAGAAGTGCACGGCTTGGCCGGTGTTCTCGAGCACATAGTTCGGCTCGAGCGCGGGCCACGGATCGTCGGCGGGCGCGCAGCTCTCGATCCGCGCGCGCGTTGCGCGTTGACGTGGAAGAGGAAAGGCCTCCGGGGCGGAGCACGCGGTGCAACGTCGTCGAAGAGCTCGTGGTCGCGGTCGGGAACATGTGCAGCGAGACGTTCGCCATCACCGCGTCGCACGAGCCGTCGGGCGCAGGCAGACCCTGCGTCACGTCCGCGACGGCCAAGTCGACCAGGTCGCCATAGCGCTCGCCCGCCCGCCGGATCGCCTCAGTCGAGAGGTCGAGCGCTGTGAGAAGCCTTCGGAGGCGAGCCGGGCTGCGTCGTGTCCCGTGCCGCAGCCGAGCTCGAGGAGGTTCTGCGCCCCCGCCTCGCGCAAGGCAGGCAGGAAGGGCTCGACCCAACGCGCTTCCCAGTCGAGGTCGCCGCCGGCAGTCGCGAGCGAGCAGAAGTAAGCGTCCCAGTACGGGTCGGGCGCCGCTCATGCGGCCAACGTCGCGAGGCTGGAAGAGCTTCGCCAGCCCCCATGAAGGGAGTGGTGATTCGCCCACGCCGGCGGAGGACAGGCGACTAATTCCCACCGCTGGGAGGCTCTTGCGGCGCAGGTAGGCCGTCGGCGAGCGGCTCCGGATCTCTCGCAGCGCGGCCTCTTGACCGCGTTCGGCGGTCTGGTAGGTTGGCGAGCCCTTACTCACTTTTAGGTAGGAACGGAGCCGCGATGACGACCGAGCAAGTGACGCAGCCCGTAGGGCGGGCGGGAACCGCCAACGGTGCCGTCGTCACGGCCCATGACGTCGTCAGGCGCTACGGCGAGGGCGACGCCGCCGTCGACGCCCTGCGCGGGGTGGACCTCGAGGTCGAGCGCGGCCGTCTCACCGCCGTGATGGGGCCGTCGGGCTCCGGAAAGTCGACGCTCATGCACATCCTGGCGGCCCTCGACCTGCCGACCGCGGGCTACGTCACCATCGAGGGCACGCGCCTCGGCGAGCTGTCCGACAACGAGATCACGCAGGTGCGCAGGCGCCACATCGGCTTCATCTTCCAGTTCTTCAACTTGCTACCGATGCTGACCGCCGAGGAGAACATCGTGCTGCCGCTCTCGATCGCGGGGCAGAAGCCGGACAAGGACTTCTTCGAGGACCTCCTGCGGCGCGTAGGCCTCGCCGACCGGCGCTCGCACCGCCCCTCCGAGCTCTCGGGCGGCCAGCAGCAGCGTGTGGCGGTCGCGCGGGCGCTCGTCACGCGTCCGACGGTGGTATTCGCCGACGAGCCGACGGGCAACCTCGACACGAGGACGAGCTCCGAGATCCTCGAGCTGCTGAGGCAATCCGTGCAGGACTTCGGCCAGACGCTCGTCATGGTCACGCACGACGCCTACGCCGCGGCCATCGCGGACCGGGTGCTTTTTCTGGCGGACGGCCGCATCGTCAAGGATCTCGGCCGCGCGACCGAGCACGACGTGCTGAAAGCGCTCGAAGAGCTCGCGAGGTGACCCGGCTGGCGGCGCTCACCGAGCCGCCAGCGGCTGCAACGCGGCGACATCCGTCGTCCTCAGTCGCGCCCGTATTGCTCAATAGGTTCGCTTCCTGCGTCCTAGCCGCGCTTGCTTTTCGCGCGCCAGGGACCGACGAACACCTCCCGCCGGGCCAGTCATGATTCGCGTGGCGCTCCGCGGCCTGCTGGGCCGCAAGTTCCGCGCCGCCCTGACCGCGGTCGCGATCGTTCTCGGCGTGGCCATGATCAGCGGGAGCCTCGTGCTCACGGACACGATCGACCGCGCGTTCAACCGCATCTTCGTCGAGTCCTACGCGGGCACGGACGCCGTCGTCTCGGCCGCATCCTCCGACATCAACTTTCAGGGCGAGGCCGCGGAAAGCCCGCCGATCCCCGCCTCGGTGCTCGACGAGGTGCGCGAGGTCTCGACGGTCGACGTCGCCACCGGCGGCATCTTCGAGGACAGCGCTGTCAAGATCATCGACCGCGACGGCGACCCGATCGTCAAGAACGCCCCGACCTTTGGCTTCGGCATCGATGCGAGCATCCAGCGGTTCAACCCGCTCGACCTCAAGGATGGCGGGCGTTGGCCAACCGGACCGAACGAGGTGGTCATCGACGCCGGCACGGCGAAGGACGAGAGCTTCTCCGTGGGCGACCGCGTCGCGGTCGCGACGCTGCAGCCGGTACGAGATTTCGAGGTCGTCGGGATCGCCCAGTACGGCGGCGTCGAGTCGCTCGGCGGGGCGACCTTCGCCGTCTTCGACGTCGCGACCGCGCAGGAGCTGCTCGACCGCCAGGGGCACCTAGACGCGATCCAGGTGGCCGCGAAGCCGGGGACGTCGCCGGACGAGCTCGCCCGCGACCTGAAAGCAAAGCTCGGCAAGACCGTCACCGTGCGGACCGGTACCGAGCAGGCGAACGAGGACTCTCAGGAGATCGCCGGCTTCGTCGCGTTCATTCGTTACTTCCTGCTCACCTTCGGCTTCATCGCGCTCTTCGTGGGCGCGTTCGTCATTTTCAACACGCTGTCGATCACGGTCGCGCAGCGGACGCGCGAGCTCGCGACGCTGAGGACAATCGGTGCGTCGCGGCGCCAGGTGCTCGGGTCCGTGCTGGTCGAGGCCCTGGTGATCGGCGCGCTGTCGTCCGTGATCGGCCTGTTTCTCGGTGTCGGCCTTGCCAAGCTCCTCAACTGGCTCTTCCGCCTGCTCGAGATCGAGTTGCCGACGACGGGGCTCGTCTTCTCGACACGAACCGTGATCGTCGCGCTCGCTGTCGGCGTGGTCGTGACCCTCGTGGCCGGGCTCGCGCCCGCGCTGCGTGCCACGCGGGTCCCGCCGATCTCAGCCGTGCGCGAAGGGGCGACGCTGCCGTCGGGCCGCTTCTCGCGCGTGACGCCCTACCTGGCCGGCGTGCTCGTGGTGCTGGCTGTGGCGCTGCTCAGCTACTCGTTGTTCGCCGGCGACATCGACGTCGTGCAGCGCCTGCTCTCGATCGCGGGCGGCGTCCTCGCCCTCTTCTTCGGCGTCGCGCTGCTGTCGCCGAAGCTCGTCCGCCCGCTCGTCCAGGGCCTCGCCCCCGCGGCGCGCATGGTGATGCTCGGACTGAGCGCCGTCTACTACCCGGTGCTGCTCGCGGCTTGGCTGCTCTCCGACGGCATCGTGGGCCGCCGGCTGAGCGGAGGCCGCCGTGCCCTGGGGATCGCCGGCGGCGTGCTGCTGCCGCTCGCGTACGGCGTGGCATTGATCGCCGTGCTGTGGCAGCTCGACGGCCTGCCCTCCTGGCTCCTGCTTGTGCCGTGGCTCGTGGCGGCGACGAGCGTGCTCGCGGCCGCGGTGCTCGCTCTTAGCATCCCCATCCTGCTCTTCCTCCGGTCGCGCGGCCGCGACGAGATCTGGGGCCGGCCGACATTTGCGCGCGAGCCGTCGATCGAGCAGCTCTCACGCGAGAACTCGCGCCGCAACCCGGGCCGCACGGCGGCGACTGCCGCCGCGCTCATGATCGGCATCGCGCTCGTCACGTTCGTGGCGGTGCTCGGCCAGGGCCTCCGCGAATCGAACCGCGATGCGATCACCGAGCAAATCCACGCCGATCTCGTCATCACCTCGGAGGACGGTTACACGCCGTTCGTCGCGGGCGCCAGCGACGCCGCTGCGCGGTGGCCCGAGGCCGAGCTCGTCACCGACGTACGCCGGGAGATCGGCCGGGTCGCCGGCTCGGGGCAGGAGGTCACCGGGATTGACGCCGACCGGATCACGCAGGCGTACTCGTTCGACTGGAAGGAAGGCTCCGACGCCGTGCTCGCCGGGCTGGGGGACGACGGCGCGATCATCAGAGACACGTTCGCCGACGACGAGAACCTCGCGCGCGGCGACTCGTTCGAGCTGCGCACGCCGGGCGGCAAGACGCACACGTTCACGGTGAAAGGGATCTACGAGCCGTCGCCGTTCTACCCGCTGCTCGGCTCGGTCTCGATCTCGAAGGATTCCTTCGACTCGGCTTTCGGTCGCAAGCGAAACCGCTTTACGTTCGTGAACGTGGCGGGGGAGCCGACGAAGGAGGCGGAGGCGGGGCTCGAGGCCGCCGTCGCGAAGTTCCCGGACGCCCGGGTGCAGACGCGCCAGGAGTGGATCGACAAGGAGGATGCGGAGTTCCAAACCTTCCTGTCGATGCTCTACATCCTGCTCGCGCTTTCCGTGATCGTGAGCATCTTCGGGATCATCAACACGCTCGTGCTCAGCGTTTTCGAGCGCACGCGAGAGCTCGGGATGCTCCGCGCGGTCGGGATGACACGTCGGCAGACCCGCGGGCTCATCCGCTTCGAGAGCGTGATCACGGCGCTGCTCGGCGCTGCGCTCGGGCTGCCGCTCGGGATCTTCCTGGCGGCGCTGGTGACGCGTGCGCTCGGCCAGTTCGAGGTGCAGTTCACGGTGCCGATCCTCCAGCTCGAGCTGTTCGTCGTCGTCGCGATCGTGGTGGGGATCGTGGCCGCGCTCTTACCCGCCCGCCGGGCGGCACGGCTGAACGTGCTCGAGGCGCTCCAGTACGAGTAGTCCTTGCGGCGGGCCGCCGAATCGGTCGTCGCCTGCCGCAGACTCGCTTCTCCTGGATGGATTACACCTGGCACCCGCGGGCGCCGACGGCCTGAACGAGGTCGCGACCGCCTAGCGGGCGGGCGTCCCGCGGGGCGTTCCCGGGTTCCGCCCGACGAGCTCCAGTAGCCGCTCCGCGTACGCCGGAGCCGTCGGCTCATCCTCGTGCCGGAAGTAGCAGAAAACGGTCTCGCCGCGGCCGAGCGGCCCGCGCACGCGGGCCGCGAGCTCGGCGAGCGCCGCGTCGTCGTAGGGCGGGTCGCGGAAGCGCAGGTAGCGGAAGGGCGAGGGGTGGTCGAGATCGTCGACGCGGACGGAGCCGGCCTCCGCCAGCATCGGCTCGACGCCTGCCCACGAGGGATGTTGGAGGTCGAACGCGATGCGGAGCGAGGGATCGAGCGAGCCGACCAGAAGCGTGAGCATGCCCTCGTCGCGGGCGCTCGTCAGCGCAACGCGCACGGGGCCGAGCCGGTCTCCGAGTTGCTGGACGCGGGCGCCGAACTCGGCCGCGATCTGCGGTCGGTGGCCCGGAAGCTTCGGCGCGAAGCGGAAGCCGTCGGGCACTGCTTGGCCCCAGCGGCGGAACTGCTCCTCCGCGGGCAGCCGGTAGCCGGTCGTGTTCAGCTCGACGGTGTCGAACCGCTCCGCGTAGAAAGGCAGGAGGTCGCGGCTGTCGAGTCCCGCCGGGTAGAAGCCGGCCTTCCAGGACGGATAGGCCCAGCCCGAGGTGCCGACATGCAGGCCCTCTACACTCGTTGGCGTGTTGCTCACGACCGAAGAGTTAACCGCGAACGTCGTCGGCGTCCTCGATCACGGCTTCCTCGCGCTCGACGGTGCGCTCGCGTCCGACCTTGCCGTCGTGAACGGCGCGCGGGTCTCGTTCAACCAGGCCTCCGACGAGCTGGGCGAGCGCGACGCGGGCCTGATCCGCTTCCTGATGCGGAACCGCCACGGCTCGCCCTTCGAGCACGGGTACTTCCGCTTCCTGGTGAAGGCGCCGCTCTTCGTCGTCCGCGAGCACCATCGACACAGAGCCGGCCACAGCTACAACGAATGGAGCGGACGCTATTCAAAGATGGAGGCCGAGTTCTACGTGCCCGACTTCGTGCGCACTCAGGTCGGCAAGCCGGGCGCGTACTCCTTCGAGCCGGTCGACGACGAGACGCGCACGACGGCGCGGCAGGAGATTCAGGACAACGCCGAGCGCGCCTTCCAGGCGTACGAGCGGATGCTCGAGCGCGGCGTGGCGAAGGAAGTCGCGCGGGCGGTGCTGCCGCTCTCGACGTACACGAAGTACTACTGGAGCTGCAATCCGCGCAGCCTCATGCACTTCTGCTCGCTGCGGAACCACGAGGAGGCGCAGTACGAGATCCGCCAGTATGCCGCGGCGGCCGAGTCCTTCCTCGAGCAGGTGATGCCGATCACGCATGAGGCGTTCGTGGCCAACGGCCGCCTCGCCCCGTAGCGAGGGCCGTCCTAAGTGACTATCTCAAAAGAGGAACCGCGCCTCTTCGCTCGAAGCAGGGGGGTGTTGCAGTAGTTCGAGCGAAGGGAGGCGCGAGTGCCTCGAGCGAAGAACGATGCAGCAAAGTCGCTGGAGACGATCTGGGAGGTTCCAGA
>JBHEMZ010000134.1:0-27655 GCA_046262315.1 Gaiellaceae bacterium | reverse complement strand
TTCCTGAACAACTCGCCCACTCGGCGCTCGCCG
The DNA here is from genome assembly GCA_046262315.1 of Gaiellaceae bacterium. GTDB lineage: Bacteria > Actinomycetota > Thermoleophilia > Gaiellales > Gaiellaceae > JACVRM01. The sequence goes on along the minus strand of JBHEMZ010000134.1, from coordinate 27,622 downwards.
CGCCGGTCCGCTCACCCCGCGCGCAGAGCGTCGATCGTCGTTGTCTCGACGAGGCCGGACACCGCCCGCGCCAGATCGCCATCAGATGTAACGAAGGCGTCCGCTTGGAGCTGCGTCAGCGCCACAAACTCAGCGTCGTAAGTTGTTTCCCACCCCAGTTGGTCTGCGACCTTCCACGCCTGGCGCTGAAGCGCCCTGTCGCCGAGGAACCGAACCTTCAACGAGTTGATCCGCATCACCCGCTCGATCCCCTCGGCGGCCGAGATCTCACCCTGGCGGGCGGCCTCGTACAGCGCTGCGAGAGCCTGTGAGCGCACGAGCGTCGGCGCTACGACCTTGTGGTCAGCGGCGATCTCGATTTCGCCAGCGGCAATCCGGAGCAGCGTGTCAGAGTCGACGACGAACCGCGTCACGGCCGCGGACGCTACACGCTCGGCGATGACATCTCGCCGTGGAGGACGACTCGTCTCGCACCGGGATTGACAGGAACACCTTTCGGCCGCGTTCCCTCAGGTGACAGTCCCGAACGCTGGCCGAAGCGACGTTTCGCGTAAACGCGCGTAGGTTCAACGTTCACGGCTTCGCGTTGGAGTCGAGCGGCCATGGCAGGCGCACGGGCGTGTACTCGCCCGGCCAGTCGGCATACGCCTCGTCTGGGTCGCTGGTCTCCTTCGCGACGGACGCGCCGTACTTCGCCGCGACGTCGCTCACCGGGTAGCGCCCCGTTTCCATCTCCTTCCGCGCACCGATCATCAGAATCGCGCACGGCCCGGCGCCGCCGCCCACGAACACGTGGCGGGTGTCGGCCGGGCAGTGGAAGTAGTCCCACTGCCGCAGCGGCCGTTCCTCCTCTTCGACGATCAGCGTGCACTCGCCCGAGAGCACGAAAAACCCTTCCTGCACGCCCTCCGAGTGGTAGAGCGCGTTCGGCTCGCCCGGCCAGACGACGCGGACGTGCGCGCCGAGGTCGCCGAACGGCGACTCCTGCGGTTCGAGCGGGTACAGCGCGCCGTTCTGCTCGAAGCGCACCGCGAGCGCGTCCGCGAGGTTGAGGACGAACCAGCCGTCCGACGTGATGTAGCGGCCGTACGGTGTCTCTTCCGAGCTTGCTTCCTTCACGGGCATTCGTCCTCCTCGGTGTCAGGCGCAACTTGCGCGACAGAGAGCGTTGACGACTCAGTTTCTCGCGCATTCCGCCACCCCGCGAGGAGCACGAGCGGGCCAGCCTACAGCCAACTTCTTCACCCGACGCGGTGCCCGGTCGCTCACGCTCGACAGAGGAGCGCCGCGAGCTCCCACCAGTGTCGGCCGGGTTCGAAAGTTGTCCCACGAAGGCCGCTGAAACCGGGATGCGCACAGCGGGCAGATCATGGAGTTGGCCGTCATCGGCGATCGCTCGCAGCGCTCGCGCAACTGGTTGCGCCTGCGAGTCGCATCGCTACGACTATGCTCACGCGGTCGTAGACGACCAGACTGCGCCTTCGCCTTACGTCAAGCTCCATCCCGACCAGCGGGCGGCCGCCGCCACGGGCGTCGTCGCGCGGGTCACTCGTCTTCCTCGGTCCAGAACGCGATCACGGCAAGCGGATCGTGGATGGGACAGCTAGTTCGTCGTCACCGTGACGGTGTCCGACGCCCGGTTCCCCGCCTTGTCGTAGGCGGTCACCTGAATAACGTTGTTCGTTCCCGTTTTCGTCCACACCCACCAGATGCACGTGTACAACGGGGACGTGTCTGTGCAGCGAAGCGTCCCGTTGACCCGGAACTCGACTTTGGCGACACCGGTGTTGTCGGTCGCGATCGCCGCGATCTCCACCGCGGAATTGTATGCGACCTGGCCTCCGTCCAGGGGCGAGGTGACCGTGACTACGGGAGCCGTCGTGTCGTTGGACAGCGTCGTCGCACGCGGATTGAAATAGGGATCGTTCGCCCACGTCCTGAAGGCGTTGAGCGAAGGCACGGAGGACTCGAAATCCCAGCTCCAGGAGTTGAAATACATTACGGCCTTCAGCTTCGGCCAGTTCTTCACGGTCGCCTGTGCTTCCCTGAACCACTGCGCTTTGCGCTGCGGGTCCGGCGTCCTCGTGTCCTCGAGCACGCCGAACTCGAACACCGCAAGCGGTTTCCCGCGCGCGCTGCCCCACGAATAGAAGTTCCGGAAGATGTCGGCGAACGAGCGCCAACGCTGGTCCTGGTTGTGGTTGGACCCGAACCAGTTGTAGCCATCGGCCGCCATCCAGTCGACGACGTCGTCACCCGGGTACCAGTCGGCAGGGTTCCGATTGGCCCACGGATCGAATGTGTAGGTCATGGGATTCCAGACCCAGACGACGTTCGTGGCGCCGCGGCCGCGGAAGATCGAGACGACTCGGCGCCAGGCAGCTCGGTATTCCGCCGACGTTCCGAGCAGCTTGTCGTCCTCCGGCTCGACGTGGAAGGTGAACATGACCTTCGCGCCGAGCGCCTTGACGGCGTCCGCACGAGCCCGGATCAACGAGTCGTACGCGCCGTTCGCAATGCTCGCCCAGCGCACCGGCGAATCGTCTTGCCGATACGCTGCCCACGCGAGCGCGGGAATGCGACCCATGTTGATCGCTTCTCTGTCGTGGGTGCTCGGGAAAGGCTTATCCCAGCGGTAGTACTGATGGTCGATGTCGAAGCCGCGCCCTACAAGGGCCTCGAGGTAAAGCATCTCCTGGTACGAAGTGCGGCCATAGCGTCCCTGTCCGGAGAATATGCCAAAAAGCGCGCCCTGAGCCGGCACGAGCTTGTCGGAGAGCGGCGCCGGCGAGGCTGGTGCGGGCGTAAACGCCGCCGCGAGACCCGCGGCGAGGACGATTGCCGCCGAAAGGCCAATCCGCCGACGCAAGCTGCTCGAGCTGATGAAGACGCCTCCTTCGAACGAGGGAACAGCTAGGCGCGCCGCGAATCGATTCCCTAGCGAGCGGACTCTACCCATAACGAGGCGGTGTCGTCGAATGCCCGCTTACGTCGCACAAGGCGATGCCTCGCCGCGACGTCCAGGTCGACCTCGAGCGCGCCGTGGGCGGGGATACGTCGACGTCGCGCCGAAGCGCGTGACTCGGTTGGCCCGCCGACGACTGGACGACGTCGTGTTAACCAGCCGGTTTCCTCTCGCCGCTCGCTCTCCGGGCATCGTACCCAGCCCGCCGCTCAAGCAGGCAGCGGACAACGTCGTGCAGACTCGATCCCGCTTAGCTGCAACGACGCACGCGGCGGTCGAGCGTCAGCACGTCGCCGAGACTGAGAACGAAGCGAGCACGTATCCGAGCAGACGGGCGAGGAAGTCGCCGAGCCGGGAGCACCACGCGGTAGGGCGCGCGCCGGTCGCGGGCGACCCGACGGCCGTTGATCAGGAAATCCACGTAACCGATCGATGCCGTCTCGGACCCGCCGACACTCAACGTAAGGCGCGAGCCGACGCAGCGAGCGGTGGGCGTGGTGCGCAGAGCCAAGCTGGGCAGACGTCGGCACGCGGCGCCTATGCATCTGCGCAGCACGGCGAGGCGGCGAGCGAGATCGGCGCCGATCGCGGCATACGGCGAGGCGGCGTGGACGCTATTGAGCTGGTGCGGGTCGCGGCGCAGGTCGTAGAGCTCTCGGTCGCCGTTGGTGTACTCGGCATAGACGTATCGGTTTGTTCGTAGCGCGGAAAAGAGCTCGTTCGTCGGGCCGTCAGCAGGTCGCTCGATGACGATCTGCCGTGCCATGCGTCGGGTCGGATCAGTCAGCAGCGGCACGAGCGACCTACCGTCCAGCTCCCGCGTCGCCACGGCGTTTGCCAGGTCGAGGATCGTGGGAGCCAGGTCGATGTTGGCGGTCAGCTCCCGCACGCGAGTGCCGGGACGGAAGCCCGGCCCCCGGACGAGCAAAGGCACTCGGATCGACGGCTCGTAAAGCCGGTTCTTCCCTTCTCGGATGCGGTGCTCGCCGTGGAGAAAACCATTGTCGCTCGTGAACAAAATCACGGTGCGGTCGAGCACGCCGGCCTGGTCGAGCGCGGCCACGATCTGCGCCACGCCCTCGTCGACGGACAAAAGCGACTCGAGCTCCTGCTGATAGTTCTCGGTCATCGCGCGGACTTGCACGGCGGTGAAGCGCGGTCTCTGCCGGACCGTAAGGGGTTTGTCGGCGACATCGGCCTCGTCGAACGATGGTGGCCGCGGAAGCGGCTCCTTCGCGAATTTGTCCCGGTGGCGCGCCGCGGGGGCCGGCGTATACCCGCCCCTGGAGTCGTCTGGATCCCGTGGCCGTCCCCAGTGCGGAGCGAGGAACGCAACCGAGAGGAAGAACGGTGCCGGTTCGCTCGAGACACGTCGAATGATCTCGCTCGCCTTGCGCGTGTAGACATCCGTCTGGTAGGCGGCTGGAGCGTTCCCGTACTTAACGTGCTTTCCGTTCTCGTTGAGCGTGAAGCCCACGTAGTCGTAGGTGGTCGGGTCGACCGAGCCGTACCACTCAGCCCATCCGGGAGGAACCTGCGTCGCGCTCTGCCCGCCGTAGCCGTTCAGGTACTTGCCGAGGTGGATCGTCCGATACCCACTCGCCCGCAGCCACACAGGAAGGGTCTTCGCATGGTCGAGCTTCGGGTACCCGCCAGTCGGCATCCGGTTGGAGAGGACGCCATGGTTATGCGCGTACTGACCCGTCAAGAACGTCGCGCGCGAAGGGCAGCACAGCGGGTAGGAGGCGAAGTTGGTCTCGAAGACGACGCCCGCATCCCCGATGAGCCGGCGGACGTTCGGCATTACACGCAACTGCTCGACCGTCTGGTCATCGGTCATCACGACGACGATGTTCGGGACAGCAGTGGCGGCCCGCGTGCCAGGGCCGGCTGAAACCTTCGGCGTTGCGTTCATCGCGGCGACACTCGCCGTCGCGATTGCCGTCGCCGCGAGCGCGGCGAACAGGGCAGTCAGGTTCTTTCCGTGGTTCGGGAGCACCTTCACGCGGCGGAAGCGTAGCGGACGTTTTCCGCGAGGAAGTCGAGCGGATCCCGCTCTGCGGCGGTCGGAGGCAAGGGTTCTGAGGGCAGGCCCGCCGCCTCCAGCTCCGCGAAGAGCGGCGCGTAGCACATCGGAGCGCGTCGATGACCCCGACGGCTTTCGATGCAGCCCAGACGAGGTGCCGACCCGATGTATTCCTGACGAACCGAACGGGCGTGACCGGCGAATGAAGACGATGTTGCGCACCGTCGTGCTCGCCGCCCTTGCCGCCGCGCTGATCGCACCGGCGGCGGCCTCCCATTCCGGCGCGCCGCTCCGCACGAAGGCGCAGGCCGAGCATTGGGTCAAAAGCGCGCCTTTGCGGCTCGGCGACGGCCGGATCGTGAAGCGCAAACGCAGCGTGTACTGCTCGGCGGTCGCCGGCAGTGGCCGCGGCATCCGTTTTCGCCACTTCAACTGCCTGCTCGTTCCCGCGAAGGGGCGCGGCTACTGCTGCATCGGCGTCCACACCCGCGCCGGCGGCCGCTGGAGCTACTCGCGGCGCGCCCAGAGCTAGTCCCCTCCCCGGCTATCATGGCGCGCCCCGGAGAGGTGTCCGAGTGGCCTAAGGAGCGCGACTGGAAATCGCGTACCCGCTGAAAGGTGGGTCGCGGGTTCAAATCCCGCCCTCTCCGCCTTTGCGCTCGCTTCGCTCGCGCTCACGGGTGAACCCCTGGTTCCCCCGTGAGCCCCCTCCTTGCGGGCGTTCGTTCAGGGTTCGGGTGTTGGCGGAGCCGGCCGCTCGCGGTTCGGTTCCAGCGCCTGCCTGATTGCCTCGTGAGCCTCGCGCCCGGACAAGCCGGGCTCCGGCGCGCGGGGGCTGGGTCTCACCGACGGCGTCTTACTTGGGAAACCTCCGGTTCCCTTGCCCCTCCGGCGGCGGTAGAGGCAGGGACGGTCCCTTCAGGGGATGGAAACCTGTCCCGTCGAGCCGCGGGGTTCCGCTATTCCGTCAGGAGCGCGACTAGGTCGTCGAGCTGCTTCTCGCTGAGATCGTCGCCGTAGTTCTCGGGCATGACGCCCGGCTGGAAGCCTTCGGCGACCTCTGCGTTTGGGTCGACAATCGACTCCCGGATGAAGTCGGCGTCCTTGCCGGAGAGGGTCTCGTCGAGGTTCGGGCCGACGCTGCCGTTCGCGCTCGCCTCGGCCAGCACGTGGCAACCGCCGCAGCCTGCCGAGGAGAAGACCGCCTTCCCGGCCTCGGCCGAGCCGGTCGGCTGCTCCGGCGCCGTCGTCGTCTCGGCGGCCGTCGTAGTCTCGGCGGTCGTCGTCGTCTCGCCCGTTGTCGTCTCAGCCGCCGCGGGCTCCTCGGACTCGTGATCCTCCACGGCGAAGAGCTCGACCGCACCGAGCATCGCCAACGTCAGCAGCACCGTTAGGACGACGAAGAAGCGCAGGCCCCGACCGGGGAAGTCCGGCTGATAGCGCGGAAACAGGAACGACGACGCGAGGGAGAAGAGAATGAACACCGCCGCCACACCGAACAAGCCGAGCCGCTGCCCAGTCGAGAGCGCCAGCAACACGGCGCCAACCTACCAGGGCTCCCGCGCCGCTTGCGCCGGGCGGCACAGTCGTGTACCACTCGGCCGCCACGGTGGCTACGAAGGAGGTTTTGATGCGACGGACGCTCGCAATCGGGGTCGTCCTCCTCGCCGGTCTCGTGCTCGCGGCCTCCGCGGGCGCGGCGACGCCGACTGAGAGGAAGCTGCAGAGGCAGGTCGGGACGCTCCAGACGCAGGTCAAGAAGCTCCAGAAGGACGTCAAGAAGCTTCAGAAGGACGTCAAGACGGCCCAGCTGAGCGCCGACGCAGCCGCCGTCCTGAGCGCGTGCTCCACCTCCCTCGCGGCCGACGCGTTTCAGGGCACCTGGAACGCAATCAACGCGCGGTTCGCGCCGACCGTCGTCTTCCCCGCGGAAGCTGCCGTCAACGACGCGGGCACCTGCGCGGTCTTCAAGGTGGCGCGCACCCCGACCGCGAACCCGCCGAACCTGACGCCGTTCAAGGCGCTGCTCTCGATCTTCGCGTCCATCTTCTAGCGCGAAGGAGCGGGGGCGGCCGGTTGCGGCCGCCCCATGTCTCATTCGCACCCCGCGATGTCCACGCTCGCCGGCCGCGAGGGGCTCTCTCACGCGGGGAGAGGTCCCATGCGCAAGACCAGACGGTTGTGACCGTAGCTTTCTTCCGGTTGTGACCGTAGCTTTCTTCCACTCCAACACCGATGGCGGTCTGGGCCGCCGCTGGCAGTGGGATGAGGACGCGTTGGTCGAGCTCGCAGCCGCGCTCGATGAGCTGGGATTCGAACTGAGGGAGCCCGAACCCGGCGTCGCTCGATGGACAGCCCACGGCGTCACAGCCTACGACGCGGCCTATGCCGCCCTGGCGGAGTCGGAGGCGATCCGGCTTGTCACCGACGACGACCTCATCGTCACGATTGCGCCCGGAATCGCGACCGCTCTCGCCGACTCAAGAAGGACGGCGGCTAACGACTGCGGTTCGTGCAGTGTCAGTCATGGGCGTGGCTGGGATCGAACCAGCGACCTCCCGCGTGTGAAGCGGGCGCTCTCCCGCTGAGCTACACGCCCGAGAGCTAGGCCACATGCTAGCCAGTGTCATTTCGCCGGGGTGCCGGCTCCGCCGGCACCCGCTCACCAAACGTCGCCCGGAGAAAGCAACCCGCTCGAAGTCGTCATGGCTCGGCGTAGCCGAGCCGGACTTCGAGCGGTGGAGCGAGCCGGACTTCGAGCGGCAGACTTGACGCGCGCCGGGGTCGTGCTTGAATCGGACGCGGCGGATGAAAATCGCACGCGCGGCGCACCGGCGGTCACCCCGTTCGAGACGGCTGTTGACAGCGCTCCTCGCGGCGTTGGCAGCAGCGCTTTTCGCACAGCCCGCCGGCGCGCGGGAGGGTCTGCTCGTCGGCGCCAACGACGATTTGTTCAGACACGACCCCGCCCTCGCCCGTGCGGCAGCAGTTGACCTCGGGCTCGAGGCCGCCGCCGTCACCGTCCGCTGGGATCCCGGCTGGACTGCCGTACCACCGTACGAAGCCGTGCTGCTCGACAACGCCGTTTCCACCGGACTGCGGGCCGTGGTCGCGGTCTGGAGCTCCTGGTACGGCACGCCCACGACCGACGCCGCCCGCGCCGAGTACTGCGGCTACGTGGCCGACCTGCTGGGGCGCTGGCCGTCCGTCAACGACGTGGTGATCTGGAACGAGCCGAACCTCTCCTACTTCTGGGCGCCGCAATGGAACCCGGACGGGACGCCGGCGGCCCCGGCGCAGTACGTGGCGCTGCTCTCCCAGTGCTGGGACACGCTCCACGCCGCGCGCCCGGGGGTGAACGTGATCGCGCCCGGCACGTCGCCGTGGGGCTTCGACGAGCCCAGCCACCCGTGGCGGCTTGCCCACTCGCCGACCCTCTTCATCCGGCGGATGGGCGAGGCGTACCGGGCGAGCGGCCGGGAACGCCCCATCTTCGACACCGTCGCGCACCACCCGTATCCGGAGCACTGGGACGAGCGGCCGTGGCGGACACACACGTGGCCCAAGCGCATCGGCCAGGGCGACGTCAACCGGCTCGTGGACGCGCTCCAGGACGGCTTCGCGGGCACCGCCCAGTCCGTCCCGGGGGCGCCGGCCGGCGCCGTCGAGGTGCCGATCTGGTACACGGAGCAAGGCTTCGAGACGACGCCGGACGCCGAGAAACGCGACGCGTACACGGGCTCCCCGTCCGCCCGGACGATTCCCGACGACGTCGCCGCCCCGCCCTGGACACTTCTTCCCGACGCCGAGAGCCCGGCTCCGGACCAGTCGACCCAGCTTCGCGACGGGCTGGCGCTCGCGTACTGCCAGCCGTACGTGTCCGCGTTCTTCAACTTCCTGGTGCGCGACGAGCCGAACCTCGGCGCCTGGCAGTCCGGCCTGCTCTGGGCGGACGGCACGCCCAAGGGGTCGTACGCTCCGTTTCGCGATGCGCTGCGGGACGTCCGCGCGGGACGCGTGGATTGCGCGGCGTTCGGCTACCCGCCGTCGGCCACTGCGCCGCCGGCAACCCCGCCCGCGGCAGACGAGGTGATCGCGCCGATCGGCGTCTCGGCTGCGGTCGGGGTAGACACGGCACGCAGGGCGCACCGTCCGCGGAAAGTCTGGGCGCCCGCTTCACCGGTCACGCACGTCGTCTGGCCACGCCGAGCGCGATTCGCGGCCCGCCACGTGGATTGGCGGATCGGCTTACGAGTGCGGCGGACCGTCACATACCGCGCTTCGATCATGCGCGACGGGGGAGAGCGCGCGCTCTCCACCCGGGGAGCCATGCGGCAGGGACGGACGCGGTGGATCCGGTTCCCGCGCCGGCCGCTCGTACCGGGGCGCTACCGGCTCGTCCTTCGCGTGCGGGCGGCCGGCTCGAACGAGACCCTACGCCTCATTAGCCCGGCGTTCCGCGTGGCTCGCTAGGGGCGGCGCAGGAGCTCGCGCGCCGTGTCGTGCGCCTGCTCGTCGTGACCCCGCCAGAGGCGCTCGACCAGCGTGCCCAAAACGTCACGGATCCCAGCCATGCCGAGAACGCGGCCGTCCTGCACGATGGGCACGTGCCGGATGCGCCGCGTACCCATCAGCCGCGCCGCCGCCACGATCTCGTCGTCGGGCGAGAGCGTTGCCGGGCGCGGGGTCATCGCCTCGCGTACCCGCAGCTCGTCGAAGTTCGCCCCATCACCGGCCAGGCGTAGCACGTCGCGCTCGGTGAAGATCCCGACGAGGGTGCCGTCCGGCTCGCAGACGACCACTGCCCCGATGCCTGCCTCGAGCATGCGGGCGATCGCGACCGCGACAGTCTCCTCCGGTCTCACGCTCACCACGCGAGCCGTCATCACATCGCCGATTCGCATGTTGCGAATCCTACGTGCCCTTTGGCACGAGTCGCAAACACGCTACCATCGGCCGAGCCCGGTCGCGCTAGGCGGGGAGCTAGCGGTTCCCTGTACTCGCAAGCCGCTCTAGCGAGGCTGAATCCCCTCCCGAGGGGGTGGCGTCCGAGGAACGGGCTGGCGGGCGCTCGCGTCGAAGGTCAGGTTCCGCGCACTGGGAGCCTCCGAACCGCGTCAGGTCCGGGAGGAAGCAGCGCTAAGGAGACCCTCTCAGGTGCCGCGGGTCGGCCTGACCGGAGCGGGCACCGGCGGCACCACCTCGGGCCCATCTTCGACGGCGGGTGCGCTTCCGGGCGACCGTCTGCGTTCGCGAGCCGACGCCGGGCGAAGCCGGCATCGGCCTCGGATTCCCTCGAAAACGGGTCACCACTTGGTCGCCGGATACCAGCAAAAACGCCCCTGCTCGTCCGGGAAGAGCAGCGGCGCCGCTCGCTCCTCGGGCACTCCTTGCGCGGCCACCTCGGCGGCGTGCGTTTGACCACTGACTTCTTCACCGACGAGACCGAGCGCGAACGGCACCTCCTCGTAGACCGAGCGGCCGATGTCTGCGAACCAGTGGTCGAGCGGTTCCGCCCAGCTCCTCCAGGTCTCGTTGTACGGGTAGGTTGTAGACCGTCTCGAGTGCCCCTAGCGGGATATACAGATCGAGCCAGTCGATCCGGCTTTCATCCTCACGAAGCGCGACGCTCCCACAAGCCACTTGCTGCCCGTCGAATAGTCTTGCGACGCCGAATAGGTGCATCAGGTCTCGAGAAGCGATGAGCGCCGGCGAGACCTTCTCCTGCTGCCACGGCTCGCTTCTGCTGTCTTCGTACGGGCCATCGAGCGTGCCGTGCCGCCACAACACTTCCGAGGCTGCGGCAAGTCGATCGTCCGACCGCGGGCCGAGCTCGATCGCCAACTCGTAGAACGAGCCCTTCCATGCGTCCTTACTCGTGAAAAAAGCGAGGTCTTGCATCTCGCCACAACTGTATGGACCGTCAGAAATCTGCTCTTCAAGTCAACGAGCGCTGGGAGAAGTCCCGTTCTCGCAATTTGCGGGACCCGCGCGGCGGGGCCTGGTGCGGGCTCGCGTAGGCTTGTTGCGTGTCTACGGCGCTGTACCGGAAGTACCGGCCGCAGGACTTCGACGAGGTGGTCGGGCAGGAGCCCGTCGTGCGCACGCTGCGGAACGCGATCGCCGCTGAGAGCGTGCGGCAGGCCTACCTCTTCGCCGGGCCACGCGGCACCGGCAAGACCTCTCTCGCGCGAATCCTCGCCAAGGCACTCAACTGCGAGCAGGGCCCCACGCCCACGCCCGACAACACCTGCAACTCGTGCGTGACGATCGCGAAGGGCACGTCGCTCGACGTGATCGAGATGGACGCGGCCTCCCAGCGCGGCATCGACGACATCCGCGAGATCCGCGACCGCGTCGTGCTCCAGCCGGTCGAGGGGCGGTACAAGGTCTACATCCTCGACGAGGCGCACCAGCTCACCGACGCGGCCTGGAACGCGCTCCTGAAGCTGATCGAGGAACCTCCGCCCCACCTCCTCTTCGTCTTCTGCACCACCGACCTCGCGAAGGTGCTGCCGACCGTGCGCTCGCGCTGCCAGACGTTCGTCTTCGCGCGACCGCGGCTGCCCGAACTCGTCCGACTACTGCGGGGCATCGCGGACGGTGAAAGGATCGAGGCGCCCGACGCGGCGCTCTCGCTGGTGGCCCGCTCGGCGCGCGGCAGCTTCCGCGACGCCGTCTCGACACTCGATCAGCTCGCCGCGGCCACCGAGGGGAAAGTCGGCGTGCAGTCCGTCCTCCAGCTGCTCGGCGCTGTGGAAGAGGAGGCGCTCTTCCGCCTCTGTGACTTCATCGTCGACCGCGACCCGGCGGGAGCGCTCACCTTCGTCGAGGAGCTCGCCGAGCAGGGCCAGGACCTCGGCCGCTTCGTGACCGACCTGCTGGAGCACCTGCGCCAGGTGCTGCTCGTCCAGCACATGGGCGAGGTGCCCGACTCGCTACCGCTGACCGCAGAGACGCGCGAGCGCCTCCACGCGCAGGCGAACCAGCTCGGCGAGCCGACGGTCATCCGACTCTGCGACCTGCTGGCTGTCGCTCTCGACGACCTGCGCCAAGGCGCCGACCCGCGGCTGCCGCTCGAGCTGGCGATCGTCAAAGTGACGCGCCCCGCCGCCGATCTGGAGCGCGAGTCGCTCTCCTACCGCCTGGAGCAGCTCGAAGGCCAGGGGGGCCCTAGCAGCGCGCGGAAGCCCGAGGTTCGGGAGACGCCCGCGGACCGTGCTGAGCCCACAGAAGCGCCCCCCGGCCCGCCGCTCGAGCTCGAACAGCTCCAGGAGGCCTGGAGCCGCAGTGTGCTGCCCGTGCTCGAACAGCGCTCCATTCCGGCCGCTTCGGTGTACCGCGAAGGGCGCCCCTCTGCGCTGACGGGCGACATGCTCACGGTCGAGTTCCCGGGCGCCGCCGCGTTCCACCGCCAGCTTGCCGAGGACACGAAGAACGCCGACCTCCTCCGCGAGGCGCTCTACGAGGTGACGGCCCGTCGCCTGACGCTCGATTTCACGGTCGGCGAGCACGAGCCTCCCGACGAGACGGCGGACGAGCCGGCCGGCGAGGAGAGGATTCTCGAGCTGATGAAGCAGACCTTCGACGCACGCGAGGTGGATAAATGACCGGCTTCGATATGAGCAAGCTGATGCAGCAGGCCGCGCAGATGCAAGAGCAGGTGGAGCGTGCCCAGGCAGAACTCGCCAAGGAGACCGTGGACGCCTCGGCGGGGGGCGGCATGGTGACCGTCAGGGCGTCCGGCTCGGGCGAGCTACTCGAAGTCAAGATCGCGGCTGCGGCCATCGACCCGGACGACCCCGACCTGCTCGGGGACATGATCCTCGCGGCCGTCAACGAGGCTCTGCGCTCGGCCGAGAAGCTGGCGCAGTCGAAGCTCGGGGCCTCGATGCCCGACCTGGGCAGCCTCGGCTTACCGGGGCTCTAGAACGAGCTCTTCGCCTCCCAGCACCCAGCGGTTCTCGCGCAGGACCGGCACGGCGGTGCCGTTCGCGAGACCGTCCACGTCCACCTCCGGCCCGCCGACCATGAAGTCGACATGGACACTCGAGACGTTCACCCCCAGCTCGCGCAGAGCGTCGGGGTCGAGCTCCTTCGCGCCTTCGACGGCGGCGGTGTACGCCGAGCCATAGGCCACGTGCGAGGCGACGTTCTCGTCCAGCAGTCCGTTGTAGAAGACGCGATCCGCGGCCCCGACACGCGAGGTCGCGTCTACGAGCGCGACCTCGCCGAGCCTCGCGGCACCCTCGTCGGTCGCCATCTGCGCGCGGACGAAGTCCGCACCACTCTCAGCCCGCACCTCCACCGCACGACCGCCCTCGAACTCCACCTCGAGCCCCTCGACAATCGACCCGTACCAGACGAGCGGCCGCGTTGCGCACACGACGCCCTCCACGCGGCGGCGGTCGGGCGTGGTGAAGACCTCCTCGGTCGGCAGGTTGGACGTGTGCTCGAGGCCCCAGTGCGTCTTCTCCGTGGCCGCCATCCAGCGCGAGCGCGGCAGGAGGCCGACGGTGAGATCCGTGCCGCCGCCGCTGAACCGGATAGCGTCGAAGCTGCGCTCGTCGAGCGTCCGGGCTCGAGCCTTCAGGCCGGCGATGTGCTTGCGCCAGGCTGTCTGCGGGTCCGGCTCGTCGAGCCGCACCGCGTGGGCGACTTCGTCCCACAGGCGCTCGAGATCGGACTCCCCGTAGAGCTGCCGCGCCCAGCCCTCGGTGGGACACGCGGCCACGGTCTTCGACCAGTGGCCCTCGTTCGAGAGCCGGCGCAGCAGGACGTTGGCCGCGCGCGGCTGCGCCCGGCCGGCCCGGGTCGGATCGATGCCCTGCATGACGGTCGGTTCGGGATCTCCGTACAGCTGGATGTAGGCGACGCGGCGGTCGGCGAGGTCCTGAAGGCGCGAGAGCGCGTTCGGCGGCGTCCAGTCGAGCGCCTCGTCGGAGGCGTACTCGGCCAGCGCGCGGCGCACGTGGTCGTCGCGATAGGTCACCTCGACAAAGCGGGCTCCGGCGCGCCAGGCAGCCCGCACGACCTCTCGCGCCAGCGGCGCGTGCTCGACCCAGGCGAGTACCACCACGTCCTGTCCTGGCTGGACGTTCGCGCCCACGCGGACGATCAGCTCGGCGTAGCTCTCGAGGCGCTCGCGGGACGGCACGGGCGCTGACCCTACGCCAGAACCTGGCCCGTCCGCCGGGGACGGCTACGCTGGGCCGCGTGCTGTCCCCTGCGGTCGAGAATCTCGTCGCGCAGCTGACGCGACTGCCGGGGATTGGCACCCGCACCGCGCAGCGGCTCACGTTCCACATCCTGCGCGCCCCGAGAGACGAAGCGGGGGCGCTGGCGGAGGCGATCTCGAACGTCAAGGAGCGTGTCCGCTTCTGCCGCGAGTGCGGCAACCTCACCGAGGACGAGGTCTGCGCGATCTGCCTCGACGCGCGGCGCGACCGCTCGGTCATCTGCGTTGTCGAGCAGCCCGTCGACCTCATCTCTCTGGAGCGGACGGCGGAGTTTCGCGGCCTTTACCACGTGCTGGGCGGAGCGCTGTCCCCGCTCGACGGCGTCGAGCCCGGGGACCTGCGCATCGACGAGCTGATGCAGCGCGTGGAACGGAACGGCGTCGCGGAGGTCGTGCTCGCCACGAACCCCAACATGACGGGCGAGGCGACCGCTGCATACCTCGCCGACCGGCTCCGCAACCGGGTGCGCGTCACCCGGCTGGCGAGCGGCCTGCCGGTGGGGGGAGATCTGGAGTACGCCGACGAGGTCACTCTTGGCCGAGCCCTATCAGGCCGGCGCGACATGTGAGTCGTTCTGGCGTACCGTCGATCGAATGGCCTCATGGACCCGCTGCGGAGGCTTCTCGGCCGCCGCCCGCTGGACGAGGAAGCCGTGAGAAAACGAGCAGGAGCGAGAACGAATCAAGAGCGACCGGGTGACGGCGAAAGAGTCTCGCCAGTTGCCCGAGCGCTGCGTTTCGCCCGGTGGCCGGTGCGGCCGCCCTTCGGGGTCAGACCCCCTATATCAGCTGAGGTCGCACGCAGGTGTCACGAAAGTGAGCCGAAACTAGTTCGCGGGGCCAGGCGCTCGCCGCGCGGGCTCCTACACTCTCAGGCGTGACGACGACCGACTTCGAGGCGGTCCCAACCGTCGCCGGCGATGCGCAGCGCGCGCACCTCGGCACTGTGGTGATGAAGTTCGGCGGCACCTCCGTCGGCGACATCGGACGGCTGAAAGGCGTGGCGCGGCGGCTCGTCGCGGCGGGCGATGCCGGCAACCGGGTCGTCGGCGTGCTTTCTGCGATGGGCGACACGACCGACGACCTGCTCGACCTTGCCCGCGGCATGTCCGAGCACCCGAAGCCGCGCGCGCTCGACATGCTCATCTCCGTCGGCGAGCGGATCTCATGCGCGCTAGCCGAGATGGCGATCGAAGACCTCGGCCGGCAGGCGATCTCGCTGACGGGCTCACAGGCGGGCATCGTCACGGACACGACGCACGGCAAGGCGAAAATCGTCGACGTCCGCGCGCGTCGCATCCACCAGGCGCTCGACGAGGACCGCATCGTGCTCGTCGCCGGCTTCCAGGGGGTGTCCACGGACTACGAGGTGACGACGCTCGGCCGCGGCGGCTCCGACACGACGGCGGTCGCGCTCGCCGCAGCGCTGGGCGCCGATCGCTGCGAGATCTACACGGACGTGGAAGGCGTCTTCACGGCGGATCCGCACGTGGTGCCCGAGGCACGCAAGCTGCACGCAGTCTCGTACGACGAGATGCTCGAACTGGCCTCCTCCGGCGCGAAGGTGCTCCAGCTACGCTCCGTCGAGTTCGCGCGCAACCACGGCGTGACGCTGCACGTACGCTCGTCCTTCGGCGACGCGGACGGCACGTGGGTGACCGAGGAGGACGAGCGCATGCTGGAGAAGGCGATGATCTCGGGCGTCACGCACGCGCTCGACGAGACGCTCTACCGCGTCACCGGCGCCGGCGCAGCGCGGCTCTTCGCCGAGCTGGCGGCGGCGAGCGTCAACGTGGACACGATCGTGCAGACTGGCTCGGAGATCATCTTCTCGGCGCCGGAAACCGACCGTGCGGACGTGAGCTCGGTGCTCGAGCGGCTGGGCGCCGCCTGGTCGTCGCGCGACGACCTCGGGAAGGTGAGTGTCGTCGGCGCGGGAATGAAGAGCCATCCGGGCGTAGCCGCGAAGGCCTTCGCGACCCTCGACGAGCTCGGCATTGAGCCGGAGGTGGTGACCACGTCGCCGATCAAGATCGCGTGTCACATCCCCGGCGGCGACGTGGAGCGGGCTGTCCGAGCGCTGCACGCGGCGTTCGAGCTCGACCAGGAAGGGGCAGAACGCACCCATGCGTGACGCTCGCATCGCCGTCGTCGGGGCGACGGGCGCCGTAGGGGCCGTGTTGCGCGGCATTCTGCGAGAGCGCGGCTGCGAGGACGTGCGATATCTCGCCTCGGCCCGGTCGGCGGGCAAGGAGCTGGACGGCCACCCGGTCGACGAGGCGACGCCCGAGGCACTCGCCTCGCTCGACGCCGATGTCGCCTTCTTCGCGATCGGTACGGGCGCGTCCCGCGAGCTCGTCCCGCACGCCGTGCGAAGCGGCGCCGTCTGTCTCGATAAGTCATCGGCCTTCCGCATGGATCCGAACGTGCCTCTGATCGTTCCCGAGGTGAACGGCGAGCGCGTCTTCGAGCACCTGGGCATCGTTGCGACGCCAAACTGCTGCACGATTCCGCTCGCTTGCGTGCTCAAGCCGCTGCACGACGCCGCCGGGCTCGCACGCGTGCGCGTAGCCACGTACCAGTCGGCGTCGGGCGCAGGAGCGGGCCGCATGCAGCGTCTGCGCGAGGAAGCGCCGGACGAGCACGACCTCGCGATGGACTGGGACTTCGATGGCGAGGAGTTCGACGAGGAGACGAAGCTGCGTGAGGAGACGCGTAAGATCCTCGAGCTGGCGGAGCTGCCGGTAAGCGCGACCTGCGTGCGCGTGCCGGTCATGGTGGGGCACGCCGAGGCAATCTGGGTCGAGCTCGAGCGCCCGCTGGCCGCCGAAGAGGCTCGCGCGCTGCTCGCCGCCGCGCCGGGCGTTCGGGTCGATGAGTTCCCCTCCCCAGCTAGATCAGCCGGCATCGATGAGGTCCTCGTCGGACGGATCCGCCCCGACCGTGCCGGCGACAACGGACTCGCGCTCTACCTCGCCGCCGACAACCTCCGCAAGGGCGCCGCGCTCAACGCCGTGCAGATCGCCGAGACATTGCTCGCGCGCCAGGCGCTGGCCGCCTGAGCGACTTGGTGGCTCAAAGGCACAAAGTCGAGACTGGCGCGCCCGCGCGCCCAGCCTCTCTGAGCGACAAGGTCGAGGAAGCGCCTGCGCGCGGCCGCCTTTACCGTGCTCGGACGATCGCGGCGTTCGTGCCGGACTGCGCCGTCTTGGTCAAGCGGCTGCTGCGTGACCCGCGCGTCCCGCGCCGGGCCAAGCTCGCGCTGGGCGCCCTCATCCCCTACCTCGCCGTGCCGATCGACCTCGTTCCGGACTTCATCCCGGTGCTCGGGCAGCTTGACGACGCCCTGCTCATTGCCGCCGCACTCGCCTACGTCGCGCGCGTCGCAGGACGGGAGATCGTCCGCGAGCTCTGGCCGGGCGACGAGCGCGGCCTGCGCGTCGTGCTCGCGCTGGCGCGCTAACGACCCAGACGACCGAACTTGAGGCGGTGGACACGGCGCACTCTGCGCTCTATCTGTGCCCGCTCCTCGGCGAGCTTCGCCTCGTGAAAGGGCGCAAGATGACCGACCGGGAGAGCTCAGGGCCTCTGCGGCACCGGCGCCGGCTGGAACGCCTCCGCGACGAGCTCGATCACGCTGGCGCGGCGGCCCTCCGCCACCGGTTGCAGCCCGCCGAGCTCCAGGCGCGCCAGCTCGACCCGGCCCGCGTGACGCACCGCCTGGAAACCGAAGTCCGAGAGGAAGTCGTGCGGGAAGACCGTCTTGTGGACGTGGAACCGCTCATGGGGCGACTCGCCTTCGGGGTAGCGGTACGCGAACGCCTCGACCGCCGTCGCCGCGTGGCCCTTGGCCTCGCCGATCGCGGTCAGGAAAAGCGACTGCATCACCCAGGGGCTCGAGCGGTCGAGGAGGTACGCGCAGGTGACGAGGACAGCGTCGTCGGACGGCGGGCCGGCCGGCAGGTCGGAAGCGCGCGGGAAGAGCTCCGCCGGGCCGAACTGCATGGAGCCGAGCACGTCGCCGTCGTCGTCCCGGTAGATCGCGCCCCAGGCACCCCACGCGTCCTCCACCTTCTCGATCCACCGGCGCTTGTCGGTCTCCCGCCCGGCGCGCGACTGCCACCAGACGCACGTGTGACAGACCGTCGGCACAAGCTCGATCGTCGCTCCGGTCAACCCCGCGACTCGCGTCGCCATGGCCTGAAGTGTAGGGCCGCGTATCAGCGGGCGGCGAGCAGCGGCGAGCCCACGTCGAGACGCTCCTCGGCGAGCTCCAAGCAGCGCGGCCGTGAGCATGCGGCGCTCCCGGAAACGCGTGCTGATCGCTACCGGGCGCACGAGCGTCAGCCCGAGAACAGGTCCGGCGCGGCGGCGGCCGAAGCCGCGCCGCGCCGGAGTGCGCCCCTCCAGTAAGTAGATCCCGCAGCGGGTAGCAACCTGCGCCCTACACCAACGGACTGCCCGAGGATTTACACGCTCTTTACGGGACAGGTCCCCGCGGCGCCCTTGCCCGCGCCAGGCCGGAAGGGTCGGATGATCGCCGCCGGCGGGCGGCTCCGCGGCGGCAAAGGAGGCAGCGAGCGGAGCTTGATGGGGCCAGCTCGGCTTGGCTCCGCAGCCCGCGGCGTCCGGGATGACCGCGCAACACGGGAACGCCGCGGCCCCCCTCGAAGCCGCGGCTAGACCCGGAGCTTCTCGGTTACCGGCTGCACCGACACCACGTGGCGCTTGAACTTGAGCTCCGACTCCTCGAGGCCGGCTGCGACGCCGATCAGCTGCGACAGGTGCAGGATGGGCAGCTGGAGCTTGCGCCCGGTCGAGGCCTCGAGCTTCGACTGCCACGCGTCGAGCGACAGGTGGCAGAGCGGGCAGGGCGTGACCATCGCGTCCGCGCCGCGCTCGAGCGCCTGCTCGATCGGCTGGATCAACTCACCGAGCGCCGTCTCCTCGCGCGCCTGGATGATCGGGAAGCCGCAGCACTTGATCTTGGCCGGGTAGTCCACGGGCTCGCCGCCGCACGCCTGGATGATCGCCTCCAGCGACCACGGCCGGTCGGGATCCTCGAAGCCCATGATCTTCGACGGGCGCAGGATCTGGCACCCGTAGAACGGCGCCACCCGCAGCCCCTTGAGCCCCTTGTGGGCCGCCTGCTTGAGCAGTTCGTAGCCCTCCCCTTCGGCGATCAGCCAGAGCAGGTGCTTGACCTCGGTTCCCCCCGAGTAGGGCGGCACGCCGACGGCCTGAAGGTTGGTGTTGACGCGGTCGCGCAGCGTGTCGTCGTTCTGCAGCATGAAGTTCGCCTGCCGCAGGTTGAGCGTGCAGACGTTGCAGACCGTCATCAGCGTGTCCGAGCCGGTCTGTTCGGCGTACGCGAGGATGCGCGCGTTCAGGTGCAGGTAGTAGTCAGGCTCGGCCTCGTGGATGTCGCCGGCGCCGCAGCAGGTGACCGTCTCGAGATCCACTACCTCTAGACCCACCTTGGGCGCCAGCGCGCGGGTCGAGGTGTCGAGCTCCTTCGCCGAAAGCGACGCGAGACACCCTCGGTAGTACGCGACTGTCTTCACCGGGCGCGCTCTCCGTCCGGATCCTCGCCGACGTTGCGCGGAACCGGCTCCTCGCCCGGCGTGATCTCGGGCGCGTCGCGCCGCGCCCCTCCAGCGTCCGTGTGCTCGATGCGCGCGAGCGCCCGCTCACCCTGCACGTGCCCGAGGGCCCCGTCGCGGCCCTGCTGCTTGACCACGTTATAGAGCGCGCGCGCCTCATTGACCTCCTCAGCGACGTGCGGCGGGAATGGGAGCGGCACCTTGCCGTGGCGCAGCAGGCCCATGGCGAACTTCATTTGCTTGATCGCCGAGACGACACCCTGCGTCTTCGGCACGAGCTCCGTCTCGCGCAGCCAGCCGGTCGTCTTCGCCGAGGTCACGAACCACTTGGCGTGCTTCGCGCCCATGTCGTGGTCGATCCCGTGCTTCATCGACTCCGCGCCGAGCTTGGCGATCGCGTCTCGCGGGTCGACCCCCTTCGGGCAGCGCTCGTTGCAGAAGTAGCAGCGCGTGCAGTCCCAGATGCCGTGCTCCTCGTTGTAGGAGTTCAGGCGCTCGACCTGCGCCCGATCGCGCGGGTCGCCGACGAAGCGCATGCCCTTCGCGAGCGCCGCCGGCCCCAGGAACTCCGGGTCGGACTCCATCGAGTTGCACTCGGAGACGCAGCAGCCGCACTGGATGCAGAGCGCCTCCTTGTGGATCACGTTCATCTGCTCCTGCGAGGCGCGCCACTCCTTTTCGGGCGGCTCCTCGTACCCGGGCTGGAGCCACGGCTTCATCGCGCGGATCTTGGCCCAGAAGGGCTCCATGTCCACGACGAGATCCTTGACGATCGGCAGGTTGCCCATGGCCGAGATCACCGGGACGTGGCGGGCCTGGACGATGTCGTACATGCGCGTCTTGCACGCGAGCACCGCCGCGCCGTCCATGCGCATGCCGCACGAGCCGCAGATCATCATGCGGCAGCTCTTGCGGTAGGCCAGCGACCCGTCGACCCTGTCTTTGACGATGTCGAGCACGTCGAGGAGCGTGGACCAGTCAGGCGCCTCGACCTCGTACGTCTTCAGCTCGCGCTCGCCGGTGCGTGAGTCGTAGCGCCAGATCTTGAGCGCCACCTCCATCGTCGGCGCCTCGGTGCGGACTGCGGCTTCGCTCATCGTCTCCTCTCCATCTAGCCCTCGGTGGCGCAGCCAGCGAGGGCTAGTAGGTCCTCTCCATCGGCTGCCACTTGGTAGCGGTCACGGGTTTCCAGTCGAGCTGCGCGCGGCCGCTCTCGTCGAGCGTGGTGAGCGTGTGCCGCATGTAGTTTTCGTCGTCGCGGTCCGGGTAGTCATAGGGACGGGCGTGCGCGCCGCGGCTCTCCTTGCGCGCGAGCCCTGAGACGATCATGCAGTCCGCGAGCTCGAGCAGGAAGCCGAGCTCCAGTGCCTGCGTGACGTCGTTGTTGAAGAGCGTCCCCTTGTCGTCCACGACCACACGCTCGTAGCGCTCCTGCAGTCGCTCGACGATCCGTGCCTGCTCCTGCATCTGACTCTCGCGGCGGAAGACTCCGAAGTTCTCGTGCATGGTCTGCGCCAGCTCATCGCGGATCTGCCACGGCCGCTCGCCCTCGATGCGGTCGAAGAGCTGCTTGAGCTCGCGCTCGGAGTCGACCTCCGCGGAGGGTGGTACGGCGACCGTGGTGTGCGTGAGCGCCCATTCGGCGGCGTGCCGGCCCGCGCGCTTGCCGAAGGTGATCGTCTCCATGAGCGCGTTGCCGCCGAGTCGGTTGGCGCCGTGGACGGACACGCAGGCCACCTCGCCGGCCGCGTAGAGGCCCTCGAGCGCAGTGAGGCCCCAGACGTCGGTGTCCACACCACCCATGTGGTAATGCGCGCCCGGCCGCACCGGGATCGGCTCGTGGATGGGGTCGACGCCCGCGAACACCATCGACAGCTCGCGCGTCCCGTGCAGGCGATCGAGGATCTTCTCTGGCCCCAAATGGCGGAGGTCGAGGAGGACGTTGCCGTCCACGCCGCGGCCCTCGTCGATCTCGGTCTGCTCGGCACGCGAGATCACATCGCGGCTCGCGAGCTCCATCGCGTTCGGTGCGTAGCGCTTCAGGAAGCGGTCGCCCTCGGAGTTGAGCAGGTAGGCGCCCTCGCCGCGGCAGCCCTCCGTGATCAGCACGCCGGTCGGCGCGAGCGTCGTGGGATGGAACTGCATCATCTCCATGTCCTTCAGCGCCACGCCCACCCGGAGCGCCATCGTCATACCGTCCCCCGTACAGGCGTAGGCGTTCGTCGTGCCCGTGTAGAGCCGCCCGGCGCCGCCCGTGGCGAGGATGACCGTCTTGGCGCCGATCGTCTTCAGGCCGCCGTTCAGGATGTCCCAGCAGATGACGCCCTGGCAGCGGTCGTCGTCGACCACGAGCTTCCAGGCGAAGTACTCCTCGTAGGTCAGGAGCTGCCGCTTCATAACCTGCTCGTAGAGGACGTGGACGAGCACGTGGCCGGTGATGTCCGCGGCGTAGGCCGTGCGCGGCTCGCCGGCGGCGCCGAAGGGGCGCTGCGCGATGCGGCCGTCCTCGGTGCGCGAGAACACGGCCCCCCAGCGTTCGAGCTGGTAGACGTCCTCTGGCGCCTCGTCGCAAAGCACCTGGATCGCGTCCTGGTCGCCCAGGTAGTCCGCGCCCTTGACGGTGTCGAAGGCGTGCTTTTCGGGGTCGTCCTCGGAGGCGTTGCCGAGCGCGGCGTTGATGCCTCCTTCGGCGGCGCCCGAGTGGCTACGCGTGGGGTGGATCTTCGAGATCAGTGCCACGTCCGCGCCGGCGTCGAATGCCTCGATCGCGGCGCGCATGCCAGCGCAGCCGGCGCCTACGACGAGGACGTCGTGCGGACCTTCCACCTCGATGCCACGCTACACAATGCGGTCTTGCGGGGGTCTCGTTACAGAAGGAGCGAGTCGTGATCGAAATCGCAGGTGCTTCGGCCCATCAGGAGGGGTTGCTTCGGGAGATTCTTGCCGGGCTGCCAGCTACCCGGATCGAGGAGCTGCGCCTCGAAGACTCGGGCTGGGCCGTCGCTTCAAGCGCCGGCCGCTATCCGCCGAGCGCGTGCTGGATATCGAGCACGAGTTATTGCGGGCAGTCGCGCAGTGCGGCGGCACAGTGGAGCGGTTCGACCACCTCCAGCCGCTCGGTTCCGCACTCGCTGTCGCAGTCGGGAGCGACGAACCGCACGAGTTTCTGCGCCATCACTCATCCCGCTCCTCCGCTCCGTAGCGCCTCTGCTCGACGAGGTGTCGGGCTGGTACGTCGAGATCGTCGACGGGGAGCCGGAGCGCGTTTTTGTTCGCGCCTGCTCGGGGGCAGGTTGCGCAACCAGCGGCCGTCCCGACGTCGAGTGCTGCAATCCGCTGTCGGGCCGGACGGCGTTCATCGCCCCGGATCCGGCCCCGCCCTGCCCGGTGTTCGGCGAGCCGATCGGCTAGCGCGCTACAGGATGCAGACGACCTGCACGGTGACCGACGTCGCCGCGGTGGCGTTGCCGTTCACCAAGTATACGGAGTACGTCTGCGGATCGCTGATGCGCGAGTCGGCGGCGGTGACGGTGCCGGGCGAGCTGAACCCGCCCGAGAGCGCCCTGCCCTGGCGGCAGGAGACCGACACGTCCTTCTGCTCGTCGGCCGCAAGCGCAAAGTCGGCGGTGCGGGTCACTAGCAGCCTGACCACGCTGTTCGTCGGCCCCGGCATGGCGGCGATCTGCTTGACCGTCTTGCCCTGGAGCTTGCCGGCGTTCTGCGCGAAAAGCGCCCGCTTGACGGGCGGGGCCGCCGCGACGGCGGTCCCACCGAGCGCGACGAAGAGCGCCAGCAAGGCGACGGCCATACTCGGGCTCGGACGCAGTTTCCTCAGCATCTGATCGGATTCCCCCTTTCGCGACCGCAGGCGACTTCCCTCTCTTCGCCGTGCGCGAACGCGCCCTCTCTCGTACTGAGCGTCGTGAACTGGCGGCGGAATGCGACCCGCGTCAGACGGTGAGCCGCGCATCGGGCGATTCCTCGCCTTGGCGGCCGCGCCGCAGACGTTGCACGAGGACGCCCGCGAGCGCGCCAACGCACGCTGCAATCAACGCCTGTGGCCCGAGCACCAGCACGTACGCGGCGGCCGCACCGATCCCAGCGTCATCGACCCACGCGAGAAAGAGCGGGAGCAGGAAGAGGAATCCCGCCAGCGCAGCCGCCAGTCCGGCTGCGAACGCGCGTCCCGCTTGCGCGAACGCCGCTACGAGCGCTGCTGCAACCGCGAGCCCCACGAGCGCTCCCAGTAGTGCCGCACCGGCCTCGTGCAGCGCGGCGCCGGTGGGACCGAGGTCTTCAGACGCTGCGTACGCGCGATCCCCGACCCAGCCGCCGTCGAGAGCCAGGAGCGCGGCGAGGACACCGCCGAGAAGCACTGACGGTGCCGACCGCAGACCATACTTGGGTTTCCGGTGCCGGATTGGTATGTCGAAGTGATCTGCCACGTCGTTTACCTCGAGGGCGCGGCTCGCTCATCTGCTATATAGCACATTAGCGATAGAACGCCAGGTGGTAAACCGGCCGGCGGACCTACACCTCGGGACCTGCGGCTGCGACTGCCGGGTCCGCGTCGAACTTCTCGAAGTTGTCGCGGAACATCCGTGCCAGCTCACGGGCCTTGCGGTCATACGCCCCCGCGTCCCGCCAGGTCGAACGAGGGTCGAGCAGGCGCGCGTCGACGCCCGGCACCTCGACGGGGACATCGAAGCCGAAGAGCTCGTCCTCACGGTACTCGACCCCCTCGAGCTTGCCGGACAGCGCGGCGTGGAGCAGCCCCCGCGTGGCGGCAATCGGCATGCGTTCGCCTTCGCCGTACGGCCCACCCGTCCAGCCGGTGTTCACAAGCCAGACGCTCGCGTGCGGGTGCTCGTCGAGCTTCTGGCCCAGCATGCGGGCGTAGACCGCCGGCGGCTGGGGGAGGAACGGTGCGCCGAAGCACGCCGAGAAGGTCGGCTGCGGCTCCTTGACGCCGATCTCGGTGCCCGCCAGCTTCGCGGTGAAGCCCGAGAGGAAGTAGAACATCGCCTGATCGCGACTCAGGCGTGCGATCGGAGGCAGGATCCCGAACGCGTCCGCGGTCAGGAACACGATCGAGCTCGGATGGCCGGCGCGCTTGGCGGGGAGCGCGTTGGCGATCTGCTCCAGCTTGTAAGCGGCGCGCGTGTTCTCGGTCTTCGAGTCGTCGTCCAAGTCGAGCACGCCGCGCTCGTCGGCGACCACGTTCTCGAGCACCGTGCCCCAGCTCCGCGTCGTACCGTAGATCTCGGGCTCGGCCGTCGCGGAGAGGCGGATCACCTTCGCGTAACAGCCGCCCTCGAGGTTGAAGACGCCGTCATCGCCCCAGCCGTGCTCGTCGTCGCCGATCAGGTGGCGCTCGGGATCGGCCGACAGAGTCGTCTTGCCCGTGCCGGAGAGGCCGAAGAAGACGGCGACCTTGCCGTTGTCCTCAACGTTCGCCGAGCAGTGCATGGGGAAGACGTCCTCCAGCGGGAGCCGATCGTTCATGACGGTGAAGATCGACTTCTTGATCTCGCCGGCGTACCACGTGCCGCCGATCAGCACCTCGCAGCGGGAGGGATGCAGCACGACGAACGTCTCGCTGCGCGTGCCGTCCGCGGCGGGGTCGGCGGCCACCGAGGGGGCGTGGAGGACGAGCGCCTGCGGCTCGTGGCGCGCGAGCTCGGCCTCGGTCGGCTCGATGAAGAGGGTCTTGGCGAAGAGGGCGTGCCACGGGCTCTCTGTAACAACCCGCACGCCGAGGCGATGCCCCGGGTCGGCGCCGGCGAACGCATCCACGACGTAGACGTCGGCGCCTTCGAGGTAGGACGTGACCTTGTCGCGAAGACCGTCGAAGCGGTCCTCGGAGATCTCGGCGTTGACCGCACTCCACCAGATTCGGCTGTCCGAGCCCGGCTCGCGCACGATGAACTTGTCGTTGGGCGACCGGCCTGTGTGCCGGCCGGTGTCGACGACGAGGGGCCCGCCCTCGGCGAGCCGCGCCTCACCGCGCGTGAGAGTGTGCTCGTAGAGCATCGCCGTGGTGGGTCGCCAGTGGACGCGCCCGCGCGGTACCAGACCGTGTTCCTCGAGATCGACTCGCGCCTGCGGTTCCAGCGTGGTCGCCACCACCCTCTCCTTCCGGATAGTGCGGGATCGAAAACGTGGCGAGGGCGTGGCCCCCGCCGGGGCCGAACATCGTACTCGGCGAATCCGAGGGCCGCCGCTCAAACGTACACGGGTTGGAAGCGTAACGATCGCTCCACAGCCGTCTGCGCCGGCCATGCCCTCGGTCTGACCCTTGAGGTGTGCCGGATGTGGAACGAGTCTGCGCCGACTGCCGGCGCCCGGTGTCAGGCGTAGCCGAGCTCGCGAAGAAGCGGACCTGCCTCGTCCTCGACGTCCGCGAGTTGCGCCGGGGTGAGATCGCGCCGGTAGCGGCCGATCGAGCCCGCGTGCGCCTCGCCGAGCACTCGCGCGAGCGGCGCCTCCGGGGCGCCCAGAAACTCCGCCAGCTCCGCCGCCATGGCAGGCGGATCGGCCGTCATCACCTCGTAGCGCACCTCGTGCACCGGCACTCCGGAACGCCGCACCGCCGAGACGTACGCCCGCCAGACCCAGCCCGCGCGCCGCGCCTCGCTCGCGGTCTGGAACTCCTCGCGCCTCTCGGGCTCGACCCAGAAGCGCGCATGAGCGCCGTACGCCAGCCCGGCGTCGTCGACGGCCCCGCGGGCGCCGCCCAGCCAACCCCTTTCGAGCAGCGAACAGGCGACGTCGCGCCCGTCGCGCAGCGCGTGGACGAGCCGCGCCTGCGGAAACGCGCGGGCAAGCGCCTGGGTCAGAAAAGCGGTCTCCGGAGTCTGCTCGACGCCGCGGAGGCCGCGTACGAGTCCAACCGCACGCGTCACCCCGAGCAGCCGGCGGAGCCGTTCGGCCGCAGCGCAGGGCGGAAGCGCCGCGAGCGCCGGAATGGCCGCCTTGAGCGCCGCAACCTCGCCAAGGTCGACGAACCCGGGCGCGCTGCCGATCGCGTCTGCCAGGAACGTGGTGCCCGATCTGGGGCTGCCGAGCACGAAGACGAGCCGGTCCTCGCCCCCGAGCGCCTGGCGGAGCGGCCGCGGCCGGGCGAGCCGGCGCGCTGATTTCAGGTGCAGGACGGCGCTGCGGGCGAGAGCGGCCACGATCCCGAGTCTAGGAGGCGCTGCTTGCCTGGATGCGATACACGATGCCGCGCCCGTAATCGGCGACGAGCAGCGCGCCCT
This sequence comes from Gaiellaceae bacterium, assembly GCA_046262315.1. GTDB lineage: Bacteria > Actinomycetota > Thermoleophilia > Gaiellales > Gaiellaceae > JACVRM01. Next base: position 531 of record JBHEMZ010000134.1, on the reverse strand, counting down.
CTCCGTCGACGGTCACGGCAAGGGGATGGTCGAGCCCGCGGACGAACGGCGTCACACGAGCCTTGCGCGGGTCGCCGCTTTGATGGAGGACGACCCGGTCGACTCGGCGTCCGTGGCGACTGCTCAGGTACTCACCCCAGAGGGCAACAAACACGTTGCCGTCATACCGGGGGCCGAACGAGTCGCCGCGGTAGACGACAAGGCCGTCGGCCGAGGAGTGTGGCTCGAGAAAGGCGAGCGGCCGCGTGACCCCGGCGCAGCGGCCGACTAACCGCTTCAGTCGCGCGCTCGCCCAGCAGCGAGGCCAACCGAAGAAGCGGCCGGGCCGGATCTCGACGAGCGTCTCCGCGGGCGCTGCGGCCTTGTCGCGGCCGTTGTCGGTCGCGTATAGACGTCGCGTCTCCGCATCCACGGCTAACCCGAAGGGGTTTCGCAGACCGCGCGCCACGACGCGCAGGCCGCCGCCGCCGGGCCGCACGGAGAGCACCGCGGCGCTCAGTCGGCTGCGTTCGCGGCAGACATCGCACGTGG
>JBHEMZ010000133.1:0-39401 GCA_046262315.1 Gaiellaceae bacterium | reverse complement strand
GCGCGTGCTTCCAGGGCGGTCCGTGCCGGCTGGAGTTCCGCGCGTTCGCGCTCGAGTTGCTGGCCGAGGGCGTGCTGTGCGGTTCGCTCTGTCTCGATCTCGTCCTGGCGGGCGGCGAGTTCTGCGCTCGCCTTGTCGTGCTCCTGCCTTTCGGCAGCCAGTGCGCGGGAGCGTTGCTCGAGATTCTCGGCCCGGGAGGCGGCCTTTCGTTCCCGCTCGTCGACCTCTGCCGCCCGAGCGGCGACCGCTAGCTCGCTCGCAGCGAGGGCTGCGTCGCGTTCGCGCAACGCCTGGTCGCGCGCGCCCTGCTCCTTCGCGTGGCCGTCCGCCTCGCGTACCACCGCCGCGAGCTCATTCGCCGCGCGCTCGTGCGCGTCCTCCCGCTCTGCGAGCGCCGCGGTGCGGCGGCTGTGCGCTGCGCTCTGACGGTCGAGCTCGTCCTGGCGCCCTGCCAGCGTCGCACGCTGCTCGTCGAGGCGCTTCGTGTCCGCGTCGACCTGCGTTGCGCGACGCTCGAGCGCCTCCAGCTCGCCTTCCACGACGGCGCGGTCGCGGCCAAGTGCGCGCTCGCGCTCCTCCAGCTCGGCACGCGCGGCGACTACATCATGCTCGCGCTCAGCCACCGCCTCGAGCTGCGCTTCCAGCTGGCCTCCCTGCCGCTCGAACGCGGTGCGCTCCTTGGTGAGCGTCCGCTCGGTTGCGGCCAGCTCCTGCGCACGGCGCGCGATGAGCGCCTCGCGCTCCTCGAGTTCCGCCCGTATGCGCGCTGTGTCAGTGCCTTCGTCGACGGTAGACTGCGCGCGGTCGTCGAGCTCGCGGAGGCCCTGCTGCAGCTCCTCCCGCTCCGCCTCGAGTGCGTCTTCGGCCTCCCGCAGGGCGCGCCAGCGGTTGCCGATCTCGCGCGCATCCCCGTTCGCACGGTCGACGGGCAGTGACCGGACGTTCGTCTCCTCCGGGCCGTCGCCACGCAAGTCGAAGGGCAGCGGCGCTCCGTTCAGTTCATTCATTTCTCGATTTCGTCGCATGAATCTCACTATGAGCGCTCCCCGGCAAAAATGGGGCTCGCCGCCTCGGACAGGCGCTCGGCGAGGAACGCGAGCGAGAGCGGATAGCGGTACTCGATCAGCATGTGCGTCGCGTCGAACAGCTCGAACCGCACGACAGGCTCGCCGACGCCGATCTCGTCTAGCGCACGCTGGAACGCCTGGGCGCCCAGGTCGAGGAACCACTGGTCACGCTTACCCGCGTCGATCCAGATCGCGCGCATGGAGCGCAGCGCGTCGGCGTGCGCGGGCGCCATGCGCACCGGGTCGAGGGCCAGCCAGCGCGCCCAGACGTCCGGGACGAGCGCGCCCGTAGCGGAGTCGAACGGGAGGCGCACCGTACCGTCGTCGTCCGCGGAGTAGGCAGCCGCGTAGCCCCAGAGCTCGAAGAGCTTGTCGTCGCCCTCGCGCGAGAATGCGGGCCGCGTCCGAAACTCGGCCCAAAAGCGGTCCCACGAGCTTTCGTAGTTGTCGCGGAGCGTCCGGGCAGCGATGGGGAAGTCGGGGAGGTAGCACGTCTCGAAGAGCGCGTCTCCCGCGTGCGTGGCCAGCGCGCCGAACAGGTCGGGACGTAGCATCGCCGTCACCATCGCGCCGTAGCCGCCGCTCGACTTGCCCGCGATTGCGCGATGCTCCCGTGCGGCGAGCGTCCGGTAGCGCGCGTCCACCCAGGGGACGACCTCGTCGCACAGGTAGGTGTGGTACCGGCCGGTACCGGGCGAGTCCAGGTACTGGCTGCCGCCGACCGACGTCCACGCGTCGACGAATACGAGGAGCGTGGGAGGCGCGCCGCCGGACGCGAAGAGCTCGTCCGCGAGCTCGAGGAAGTTCCGGCGCAGCGCGACGCGGTTGCGCCACATGTCGAGCTGCCCGGTGAAGCCCTGGATCACGTACACCGCCGGGAGACGGCGCTCGGAGTCGGAGTCAATCCCCGGCGGCACGTAGATCCAGAGTGGTCGTTCGTGCGGGTCGCCAAGCGGGTTGCCACGCAGCGCCTCGCTCGCGATCACGTGCTCGTCCAGACGTCCGGCGAGCTCGTGAGGCCACGGCAGCATCCCTGCCGATGCTACTCGGACCCCCACGGGGGACGACCGGCTCGGTTTTCCCGGCGGAGTTGCCGGGTTGCACGCCGATTACCATGCCTTCCCATGGCCGCTCCGAACTACCAGGACATGATCCGTGCACTCGAGGGTTTCTGGTCCGAGCAGGGCTGCGTGCTGATGCAGCCGTACCACACAGAACTCGGCGCGGGCACTGCGAACCCGGCCACGTTCCTGCGCTGCCTCGGCGCGGAACCCTGGCGCGCCGCGTACGTCGAGCCGGTCATTCGCCCGACGGACGGCCGCTACGGTGAGAACCCGTTCCGCTTCCAGCACTACTTCCAGTACCAGGTCATTCTCAAGCCGTCGCCCGACGATGTGCTCGACCTCTACTGGGAGTCGCTGCGCGCGATCGGCGTCGATCTCGAGCGCCACGACCCTCGGCTGGTCGAGGACGACTGGGAGCAGCCGACGATGGGCGCCTGGGGGCTCGGCTGGGAGGTCTGGCTGGACGGCATGGAGGTCACGCAGTTCACGTACTTCCAGCAGCTCGGGGGACTCGACGTCGAGCTCGTGCCGGCCGAGATCACCTACGGCACGGAGCGGCTCGCGATGTTCATTCAGGGCAAGCGGACGGCCTTCGACCTCGAGTGGGCGCCCTGCGTGACCTGGGGCGACGTGTACCGCGAGAACGAGCGTCAGTGGTCGGCCTACAACTTCGAGGAGGCGCCCGTCGAGGTGCTCATGCGCCGCTTCGGCGAGCACGAGACAGAGTGTGGCCATCTGGTCGAGCGGGGGCTGCCGCTGCCGGCGTACGACCAGGTGTGCAAGGCCTCCCACACCTTCAATCTCCTGGACGCGCGCGGCGCGATCTCGGCTACTGAGCGGGCGGCGTACATCGGGCGGGTGCGAACGCTCGCGCGCCTCGTCTCGCAGGCGTACGTGGAGTCGCTCGCGGGCGAGCGCCAGGGGGTCGGCGCGGCTGCCTAGTCTCCTGGTCGAGATCGGTTGCGAGGAGCTGCCTGCGGCGGCGGTCTACGAGGCGGAGACTCAACTCCCGGACCTTGTGCACACGCTCGTTGGCATCGAGCCCTCCGAGCTCTTCGTTGGGCCGCGGCGGCTGGCGTTCCTCGTGCGAGAGCTGCCTGCGCTGACGCCGGAGGAATGGGTCGCGGGTCCGCCTCTCCGTGCCGGCGAGAAGGCGGCTGAGGGCTTTGCGCGTAGGCACGGCGTCGAAACCCGGGAACTCGAGGAGCGCGACGGAGTGCTCGGTGTCGTCAAGCCTCCGCGGCCGATCCTGGAGATGCTCCAGACGAGCCTGCCGTCGCTTGAGACGAAGCTGTCGTTCACGAAGTCGATGGTCTGGGGCCAGGAGCGCGAGCGGTTCGCGCGGCCGATCCGCTGGCGCGTGGCGCTGCTCGACGACGAGCCGGTGCCGGGGGACTTCGGGCGGGAGACGCAGGGCCACCGGTGGACCTCGCCCGGTCCGGTGAACGTTCCGCATGCCGAGCGGTATGCGGAGGTGTTGCGCGAAGCCGGCGTCGAGCCCGCCGCGGGCGAGCGGCGGCGCCTGATCGTCGAGGGCCTCGACGACATCGGCGGCTGGAGCGATCCGGCGGGTGTGCTCGACGAGGTCGTTCACCTTGTGGAGCAGCCGCTCGTGGTCGAGGCCTCGTTCGCCGAGCGCTACCTGGAGCTCCCCGACCGTGTCGCGGTCACGGCCATGCAGTCGCACCAGCGGTACTTCCCGCTGGGCGGCTCCCGATTCGCCGTCGTGGCGAACGGCGGCGACCCCGACGTGGTTCGCGCCGGCCACGCGACCGTGCTCGAGAGCCGCCTGGAGGACGCGACGTTCACGTTCGAGCGTGACGTGGCCGTAGGCATCGAGGGGCTCGCCGCCCGCCTCGGCTCGATCGTCTTCGTACGCGGCGCCGGCACCTTCGCGGGCAAGAGCGACCGGCTCGTGCGGCTCGTGGACGCGCTTGGCGGGGGCGACGCCTCACGGGAGGCCGCCCGGCTCGCGAAAGCCGACCAGGCGGCGGAGCTCGTGCGCGAGTTTCCCGAGCTTCAGGGCTACATCGGTGGTGAATACGCACGGCTGGCCGGCTTCCCCGAAGGTGTCACGGCGGCGATCGAGGAGCACTACCTGCCCGACGCATCCGGTGGGCCGCTGCCGTCGACTGAGCCGGGCAAGACGCTTGCCGCGGCGGACAAGGTGGACACGCTCACAGTCGCCTTCGCCCTCGGCCAGCGCCCGACGGGTTCGCGTGACCCGTACGGACTACGCCGTGCAGCCATCGGCCTGTGCCGCCTCGCGCTCGAGGCGGACCTACGCCTCGAGGTACGGCAGTTAGTGGCTGTCAGCCACAAGCTCCTGGTGGAGCAAGGGGCCGATCTGGAGCAAGGATTCGAACCGGCCGAGGTGGCGGAGTTCGTCGCGGAGCGGCTTGAAGGCCTGCTCGACGTGTCGGTCGAGTTCGTGCGCGCGGCGCGACGCTCGGCGGTCACCGAGCTCGGTGCGGTCGCGAGGCTGGGACTCGCGCTCGAGGCGCTCGACCGCGAGCAGCTCGAAGTGCTGCACACGGCCTACACCCGCGCGGAGCGGCTCGCCGGAAAGGCGGAGGGCGTTGCCGCGGCAGTCGATCGCAGCCTCCTGTCTGACGAGGCGGAGAAGGCCGTCGTCGAGACCCTCGAGCGGGTCGAGGCGGAGATCTCGGCGCGCCTGGCGGCGGGCCACTTCGCGGAGGCGCTCGCAGCGGGCGGTGAGCTCGGCGCGCCGCTCGCGCGGTTCTTCGACGAGGTGCTCGTGATGGCCGATGACAGCGCCGTGCGTGCCAACCGCCTCCGCCTGTTACTCGATGTGCGCGACACGCTCGGCGCGCTCGGCGACTTCTCCCAGCTGCCGCTCTAGCGCCACGTGACTCCGCTGGTGCCGCACTCCGGAGCGCCTAACCAAAACACGCGTGTCCAGGGGGTGACAGCCGGCCTCGGTGGTGGTACAAGCGCAGCCGATGCCAGACAGCAAGCAGAGACCCCCTGCGGCTGGTTTTCGTCGTTCTGCGCCAGGTGGACAAGGGGCGATGGGAACTGCTCGCCGAGGTCGAGCGGAAGCCGGGTCTGACGGCGCGGGCTGCGCGCTCTCGGGCGATCCTCGATGCCACGCACGGGGAGGCGAGAGACGGCGAGGTCTACGCGGCCGTGCTGCGCAGCGAGTGGCGCGTCGCCATGGACTGGGTTTCGCCACCGGACGAGTGAACGGGTGAGCGCGCCTCTGCAAGCCCCCGCCCCGCTGCGCCGTCACATCCGCCATCCCGAGGCCTTCCTCGCGATCGGCCGCAGCCTGATCTGATCTGCCTCAAGCTCCTCGAGGCTGGGGAGCCACGCTGTCGGGCGCTCTACGGGCGCGAGAGCACGAGCCGGAACTCGCCGGACCCCGCGAGGCGCGTCACGCGCACGCCGAACGAGCGCGAGCCACATGCGATGCCCTGTGCAACCTTCCCGCCTCCGGCGACGACGGCCTGGCTGATGCGAGAGCCTCCGGAGCTCAGCAGCTCGAGGCGCAGGCGTGCCGTCGAGGGAGCCCGCAGCGTGGCCGAGACGGCGCCGTCGAGCATGGCGGTGAATCCGTAGGTGCGCGTCCGTGTGCCGGGGCGGCTGAAGCCGCCGCGCACGGTCGAGACGGTGTTCGAGCGCCACGGCGCAGTGATGTCCTGCTCCAGCGCCCCGAGCGCCGGCGCGTCGGGATAGAAGATGGGCGAGACGATCTCCCACGGAGCCTCGGGCCGGGCGAGACGCCGCTCATTGAAGACGCGGTAGGCCTCCGCGAAGCCCTCGCCGGGATTCAGCCGGTAGCGGCCGAAGTCCTCGGCGCCGGGGTAGACCAGCCCGGCCTGGGCATCGCGGCAGATCTGTTCGTACGACGCCCACCGTTTCGTACCGTACGCGACGGCCTCCCACGGCGGGTTGAGGCGCGAGGCTGCCAGGTGGTGGCCGTACTCGTGCGCCAGCACGGACTCCACAGACGTCTGCGCGGCGGGGTCCTCCCCGGGGACAACCATCCTGCCCTCCACGGGGCTGTAGCAGGCGAGCGCGAACACGCCGCAGGCTCCCTGCACTTCGCGGAGCGGAGCCAGGTAGACCTGGAGCTGCGAGAGCTCGGGGCCGTGGACGAGCGTCGCGAGGGAAGTCGGCCCAGCGTTGCGGCCGGGCCGGGTCCTGCGGGTAGGTGTCCGAGACCGTGATGCTCACCGTCTCTCCGGTTGCTGTGATGTAATTGCCGCCCCAGGTCGCGAATGAACGGGTGACGGGTGCCCCGGGAGGCAGGATGCGGTCACGGATGTTGGCTGCCCGCGCCAGGTCCGCGGGGTTCGGATTTTCCAGGCGCGGAGGTGCGGCCGCCGCCGAGAAAGGACTTGCTCCGGCGGCCAGCGCCAGAAGGACAGTCGACCATGCTAAGGGCCGCCCGCGCGATCTCCAGGGAAACGCGTACCGACGCAAGGCCGAAGAGTCGCACGTCTACCGAAGAGCTGCATGAGATCCTCGTCAGGAGCCGGTTAACGTGCGGCGCGGGCACAATGACGCCGTGGCTGCGCCGGGCATCGTGGAGCTCCACCTCGTCTCCGATGCGACCGGCGCGACCGCTGCGCGGCTCGTGCAGGCGCTCGAGGCACAGTTCCCGGAGCAGTCGTTCGAGGAGATCCGCCATCCGCGCGTGGAGACGGTGGACGACCTGCGGCTGGCGGTCAACCGCGCGAAGGGCCGGCCCGCAGTCGTGCTCTACACGCTCGTCGACGCCGAGCTCCGCTCCGCCATGCGCGCCCTCTGTCGCAGCGCGCGCGTGCACTACTCGGACATCCTCGGCCAGCCCCTGGAGGCGGTTGCGCGTGTGGCCGGGCGCCCTGCTCAGATGCGGCCGGGGGCCAGACCTGTGCTCGATGACCACTACTTCCGCCGCATCTCGGCCATCGAGTTCGCCGTGCGCTACGACGACGGCGTGGCGGCCGGGCTCGCGGATGCCGACATCGTTCTCGTCGGCGTCTCGCGCACGTCGAAGACGCCGCTCTCGATGTATCTGGGCTACCTCGGCCACAAGACGGCGAACATTCCCATCGTCAAGGGCATCGAGCCGCCGCGCGAGCTGTGGGAGATCGATGCGCAGAAGGTGGTCGGCCTGACGATCGGCGCGGAGCGGTTGGCCGAGATTCGCCAGGAGCGCGCTCGCCGACTCGGGGGCTCGAACCGCAACTACACCGAGCTGCTGGAGATCTACGACGAGCTGGACCAGGCCACCGCGGTGCATCGCCGGCTCGGCTGTCCAGTCATCGACACGACCGAGCTCTCGATCGAGGAGACGGCGGCGCGCGTCCTCCAGCTCCTCGAGCAGCGCCGCCGCGAGGCCCCCGTGGTGGGGGCGTGACCGCGACTGCGCCCAAGGGTCCGGTGCCGGTGTGGCGGTGGGGGCTCTGGTACGCGTGCCTCGCCGCCGCGATCGCGCTTTTCTACGTGATCCTCACGCCGCTCTGGCTCGGCCTCCGCGGCCTCGCGTGGCTCGCCGAGTTCCGCGCGCGGCGGAGCGCCTGAAACGGCAATGGCGCCGGCGCGCCGGCAGGCGTACGCTTCGGGGGCGGAGAGATGCGCCGGCTGCTCGCCCTGACCGTGCTCGTCGCCGCGACCATCGCGGCGGGCGTCGCCATGGGCGGAGGCAAGCCGCCGCCGGATCCGTCGGCGAAACTGGAGCGGCAGGTCGCGCGCCTCCAGGCCGAGGTTCAGCGCCTGCGCGCGGACCGCGCGAAGCTGCGCGACCAAAAGGCCGCGCTCGCAAGCCGACTGACGAGCAGGGAGCGGGATCGGGAGACGCTGCGGCGTGCGCTCGCCGCCGAGACCTCGTGCCCGATCACCGTTCCGAACGGCAGGTCCCCGACGGGCGAGCCGGCGGGGGTGTGGCACGGGAACGGGGCGCTCGCCGTCGGATTGTGGCCACGCGGTGTGCTGGCGCCCGGTGACGGGCAGCGCGACGCCGATGGGTCGCTCGCGGCGAAGTTCGGGTGGTGGCGAAGCGCGGACGTCGTCATCACGATCGAGGGGCGGAGCCTCGACGGGGTCGGTCCACTACTCCGCGGCAGCGCCGGCGACGTGCTCGGCACGAGCGGGCTTGTACCCAGCCTGATCGACTTCCCGAGCCCGGGCTGCTGGGAGGTCACGGGCCACGCCGGGGCTACGTCGCTGACGTTCGTCGTGCTCGTCGTCGGGTACTGAGAGTCCTCGACCCCGTGTGGAAGGCGCGCCCCGCTTTCGAGTGCGGGGCATGTCCCCGAAGGCGAGTGACCCGTTCGGTCGCGCGCGCCGCGCTGCGCTACGAGCGGGCGGGCTGCTTCTCCTCATCGGCGGAGGCGGGCTTGTCCCGCCGCAGCCACAACGCGGGAAGCGCGTCTGCCGCTTTCCCGACCACCCGCCGCAAGTCGTCATGGCGCGCGCCAGCGCGCCGGACTTGCGGCGGGATAAGTCGTCATGGCCTGCGTCAGCAGGCCGGACTTGCGGCGGGTAACTCGAGCAGGAACTCGAGCTCTCGCCCGTCCTGTTCGTCCCAGTGCTCGCCGACGTGAACGAAGCCAAGCCTGCGGATGATGGCGAGCGACGGCTCGTTGTCGGGCGCCACCGAAGCGATGAAGACGCGGATGTCCCGCTCGCGCTCGGCCCACTCGAGCAGGCCCTCGACCGCCTCGGTCGCAAAGCCATTGCGGCGGTGCGGCGGCAGCACCGAGTAGCCGATCTCGACCGCATCGCCTCGGCGCAGCGAGTTGACGCCCGGCGGGCCGTGGAAGCCCAGATGCCCGATGAAGGCGCCGTCCAGCGCCATTGCCAGCACGGGCCAGGCCAGGCGCGCCGGCTCTGCGCGCATCTGGTCGAGGCGCAGCCGCAGAAACCCCGTGTCGTGGGCGTCCGGCCACCCGTCTGGCAGTGAGGCGTCGAGAGCCGTTTCGGCGTCCTCGCGCCGTCCGGCCAGCAGGGGCTCGAGGAAGGCGGGAGTCATGGGGCGCAACTCCAGACGTTTCGTCCTGATCGGCGGCGGCTGCACGGCCGCGACTCTATGCACGCGCGCGCCGGCCCCGCTTTGGCGGAGCAGCCGTGGATTTGCGAAGCGCGGCGAGCGCCGGCGCGAGCCGCTGAACCCCGTGCAAAACGGGCTCGAACAGGTCGCCGTGCCGTTCGACGCGCTCCTCGACGACGCTCATGGTCAGGTCGCGGTAGTCGAGTCCGGCGACCAGCTCGTCCCAGCGGAGCGGCGTCGAGACTGGGGCACCTGGCTTCGGCCGCACCGAGTACGCGGACGCGATCGTCTTGCCGGCGCCGTTCTGGTGGTAGTCGACGAACACGCCGCGGCGCTTTGCCTTCAGCCATTCGGCCGTCACTAGGCCGGGATGTCGCGCCGCAAGGAGTTTCGTCAGACGCTCGGTGAACTCGTGGGCCTGCCCGAACGTAGCGCGCCGCTCGATCGGCACCAGCACGTGGAGGCCGCCGGCACCGCTCGTCTTGGCCCAGCCCTCGAGGCCGACCTCCGCAAGCGCGCCGCGGACGAGGTGAGCGACCTCGACCGCCTGCTCGAAGCCGCGCCGGGACTCCGGCGGGTCGAGGTCGAAGAGCACGAAGTCCGGCCGGGAAGGCTTGTCCACGCGTGAGTACCAGGCGTTCATGTCGATGCAGTGCATCTGCACCATCCAGAGCAGCGCGAGCTCGTCCTGGACGAGCGGAAAGTCAACGAGCCGCGCGCCACCCTCGCGCGGCTGCGTGCGGAACTGGCGCGTGGGAATCCAATCGGGGATGCCCTTCGGGGCCTGTTTCTGGAAGAACGAGCCGCCGCGAATGCCCCCCCGCCAGCGCTTCATCGTGAAGGGCCGGTCGCGCAGGTGGGGGAGGATCGCCGGCGCGACCGCGGCGTAGTAGTCCCAGAGGTGGCCCTTCGTGATCCCGCTCCCGGGGAAGAGCACGCGGTCCTCGCTCGAGAGCCGGACGATCCGCCGGCCGCGCCGCGCCTCCCTCACAGCGGCTCGCCGCCCTCGGCCTCGTCGAACGCGGCGAGCCCGGCGAGCCCGGCGCGTCCCACCCATTCGTCCTCCGACTCGCCGGCTGCGGAAAGGAAGGCGTCGACCTCGCCGCTCGTACGGAGTCTGACCACGCGGAAGCGGGCGAGCTCGTGCGGGTAGCGGCGCCGGCGGGCGAAGTGCATGCGCAGCGCGAAGCCGAACAGCGACTCGCGGCCCCAGAAGGCGGTGCGGAAGCTCTCCTTGTTGTCGTTCCAGAGCTTCTCGTGGCCGCGGATGCGCCGCAAGGTGCGCCTGAGTAGCCGTGGGAGCCAGACCCGGATCGGCAGGTCGAGCCAGACGACCGTGTCGGCGCTGCCGAGCACCAGGTCTCCCAGCTTGCTGCGATACCCACCGTCGATCACCCAGCCCTCCTGCGCGACCGTTGGCTCGACCTTGGCGCGCAGCTCCTCGGGCGTCGCCTCGGTCCAGTTCGGGCCGTGATTGAGGGCGTCGAGCTCCACGAACGGGACGTCGAGCCGTGCGGCGAGCTCCCGGCCGAACGTCGTCTTGCCGTTGCCGCTCGCGCTGCCGATAACCGCGACGCGCTTCACGGCTTGATGGCGAGGATGTGCAAGAAGTTCGGCAGGCGGAGCCAGCGCTCCTCGCCCGGGTCGGCGGCCACCTCTGCTTCGGGTATGGCCGGCTCCCGCAGCCGCTCGATCAGGAAGCGGGCATCCTCGAGCTCCCGCGCGTAGTGCTCGAGCGAGGCGACGTAGCCGTGGAACGTCATCGTGAGCCCTCCGCGCGAGAAGGTCTCGCCGTACGGTCGCCGACCGAAGTAAGAACCGCTGATCACGAACGGCGCAGCCGGATCGCGGCTCTCCCAGCGTCCCGCGTCCACGACCGGATGCGTGATGCAGATCGCGAAGCGCCCGCCCGGCTCGAGCACCCGGGCGGCCTCGCGCACTGCTCCCGGCAGGTCGTCGAAGTCCATCAGCGAGTTGTACGCCACGACGAGGTCGAAGCTGCCGTCCTCCAAGGGCAGGTCAGCGGCGTCGGCGAGCGCGTATGTGCCATCGGGATCGGCCTCGCGCGCGAGCACGAGCAGCGTGGGGGAGGCGTCGATCGCCGTCACCCGGTGGCCGTGATCGCGCAGGTCGCGTGCGACACGGCCCTCGCCGCAGCCGAGCTCGAGCGTGGCGCGGCCCGGCGGGGGCAGGAGATCGTCGAAGAACGCTCGCCGGAACTGGTAATACGAGTCGTGGCGAGGCGCGCGTGCCCAGGCGGCCCAGTTTCGCGCCTCCTCCTCCCAGCCGGCTTTCGAGCTCATCGCGGTGGCACCAGCTCGAGGAACGCCGGAAAGTTGGACTCCGCGCGGAAGGAATCGTGCCCGGTCGTTCGCACCCGAGCATCCCGCGCGTCTGCCTGGCGGTCCCAGTGCTCGCGCATGGTCACCGGCGCGCGCGGAGGAGGAGAAAGAACGGCACCAGTGCGTCCGGGCGGGCCGTGAGCTCGTGCAGGCGCTCGACGACGAACCCAGCCTCGGCGAGTGCAATCACATACCGGCTCAGGGGCCGGTGGACGGTCGTGCTCTCCGACGCGCCCAGGGGAAACTGCAAGCGACGCTCCTCGAGGTACGGATGGTCCACGAGGAAGCTCGCGCGGTGGCCGGCGTAGTCGCCCGCCGTAGCAAGCGGATGCACCAGCGAGGCGACGAGCCGGCCGCCGGGCTCGAGCACGCGCGCCGCCTCGCGTAGCGCGCCGTCGAGATCCTCGAGGTCCATCAGCACCATGAAGCTGATCACGAGGTCCGCCTCGCCCTCCGCGAACGGGAGCGCCGCCGCATCCGCAACTCGGTAGTCGTCGTCCGGGTCGGCCTCGCGAGCGAGGGCGACGAGCGTTTCCGACGCGTCGACTCCGACGACGGGATGGCCGCCGACACGCAGCTCGCGGGCGAGCCGGCCCTCGCCGCACCCGACGTCCACCGTCAGGCGGCCCGGCGGCGGCAGGAGCTCGCGGAACGCAACGAGGTTGCGTTCGTACAGCCGGTCGCCGCCCGAGCGGACGAGCGAAGCCCACTCCGAGGCGTTGCGCTCCCACCCGTCTGCGAGGCTCACTCGAGCACCCGGGCATCGAGCGCAGTTTCGCGCACCTCGCCGCATGCCCGATCCACGCCGTAGGCGCTCGCGCCTTCGCGCGCCGAGACGACCTCCGCGAGCTCGGTGCCCACGTAGTGCAGACCCACGTGGTCGTCGGCCGCGACGCCGCCCGGGAACCCTCCCGCCACCAGCTCGTGGTAACGCGGTCGGCGTAGCTCTTCACCGTCGTAGTGCGGGCATGCGCTGCCGGCGAGGAAGCCCAGCCCGTCGCGCATGCCCGCGAGCTCGGGCCCGAACGAGTCTGTGACGCCCGCCTCGAACCAGCAGATCATTCCGGCGCTCCAGCCGCACAGCACGATGCCGTCCTCCCAGGCTTCGCGGAGGATCTTGTCGAGGCCGTGCGCGCGCCAGATCGCGAGCATGTTCGCCGTGTTGCCGCCCGGCACGAGTACGAGGTCGTGGCCGAGCACGTATTCGCGCAGATTCTCCGGGGGCCAGGGATGGAAGAGCAGCAGCGAAACGTCTGCACGCCCGCTCAGCGACTCGAACACCTTCACGATCCACCACGGATCCTCGCCGCCCGCGGTCGGGACGCAGAGCACGCGGCGCCCGCGCGCCAGCCCGAGCACGTAGTCCTCGAGCGCCGTTCCGAGCGTGTACCCGCCCATGGCCACGATGTGCCTCTTCTGCACCGCGCGTGAGTATCGCAGCGGCCCTGTGGGAAGATCTGGCCGCGATGCGCTACGTCTACGGCTTCCACGAGCAGGCTCCGGGCGGGCGTGAGTTGCTCGGCGGCAAGGGCGTCGGACTCGTAGAGATGACCGCGCTCGGCGTGCCGGTTCCGGCCGGCTTCACCGTCACGACCGAGGCCTGTCGGGGCTATCTCGCCTCCGGACGCGTCCCAGAGGAGCTCGCCGGCGAGATCGACGAGCACCTGTCAGCGCTCGAGGAGCGCGCCGGCAAGCGCTTCGGCGACGCCTCCGACCCACTGCTCGTCTCGGTGCGCTCGGGCGCGGCCGTCTCGATGCCGGGGATGATGGACACGATCCTCAACCTCGGTCTGAACGACGAGGCCGTCGAGGGCCTTGGCGCGGCTACCGGAAACCGCCGCTTCGCCTACGACTCGTATCGACGTCTGATCCAGATGTACGGCGAGGTGGTCGACGGGATCGATGGCCAGCGCTTCGAAAGCGCGCTGTCCGAGCTCAAGCGCGGGCGCGAGGTCGAGCAGGACGTCGAGCTGACGGACGAGGACCTGGCCGGGCTGGTCGTGACCTTCCGGGCCATCTACGAGCGCGAGACCGGTGCCCCATTCCCGCAGGACGCCCGCGAGCAGCTCGCGCGGGCCGTCACCGCCGTCTTCGAGTCGTGGCAGAACCCGCGGGCGCAGTTCTACCGGCGCGCGCACCATCTCCCGGACGATCTCGGCACGGCCGTCAACGTTGTGCAAATGGTGTTCGGCAACAAGGGCGACACCTCCGGCACGGGCGTCTGCTTCAGCCGCGACCCGTCGACCGGTGAGGCCGGAATCTACGGCGAGTTTCTCGCCAACGCCCAGGGCGAGGACGTCGTCGCGGGCATCCGCACGCCAGAGCCGATCGAGCGCATGCGCGAGGTTCTCCCCGAAGCCTACGAGCAGCTGCTCGACACAGTGCGCCGCCTCGAGGAGCACTACCGCGACCTCCAGGACATCGAGTTCACGGTCGAGGACGGGCGGCTTTACCTGCTCCAGACGAGGACGGGAAAGCGCACGGCCGCCGCGGCGCTCAAGGCTGCGGTGGACATGGTGGACGAGGGCCTGATCTCGCGCGAAGAGGCGGTCGCACGTATCGACCCCGCCCAGCTCGACCAGCTCTTGCACCCGATGATCGATCCGAGCGCTCAGCTCGAGGTCGCCGTGCGGGGGCTCAATGCATCACCGGGCGCGGCGTGCGGAGCGATCGTGCTGGACGCCGACTCGGCCGCCGAGCGCGGTAGGGCGGGGGAGAGCGTCGTGCTCGTCCGCTGGGAGACGACACCCGACGACATCCACGGGCTGATCGAGGCCGCGGGTGTGCTGACCGCGCACGGCGGGATGACCTCCCACGCGGCGGTGGTCGCGCGAGGCATGGGCAAGCCGTGCGTGGCCGGCTGCGAGGGGCTGTCGATCGATCTGGACGCGCGGCGGATCACGCTCGGCCCCCACGAGCTCGCCGAGGGCGACACGATCACGATCGACGGCGGCAACGGCACGGTCATCATCGGTGCCGTCGAGCTCGTCCCGCCGAGCATCAACGAGGACTTCGAGACCGTGCTCGCCTGGGCGGACGACCTGCGCCGCCTGCGCGTACGAGCGAACGCGGACACGCCCGACGATGCCGCGAAGGCGCGCGAGTTCGGTGCGGAGGGGATCGGCCTCTGCCGCACGGAGCACATGTTCATGGCCGACGACCGCCTCCCCGTCGTGCGCGAGATGATCATGGCCGAGGACGTCGAGGGCCGCCTCGACGCGCTCGAGCGGCTGCTCCCCATGCAGCAGGCCGACTTCGAGGGCATCTTCGAAGCCATGGCAGGGCTGCCGGTGACGATCCGGCTGCTCGACCCGCCGCTCCACGAGTTCCTGCCGCCGCCGGAGCAGGCGGCGGACGAGCGCATGGCCGCCCGCATCCGCGCGCTGCACGAGTCGAACCCGATGCTCGGCACGCGCGGCTGCCGCCTCGGCCTCCAATTCCCGGAGATCTACGAGATGCAGGTGCGCGCGATCATCAGGGCGGCGCTGGCGGTGCGCGAGCGGAGGGGCGACGCGCCGCTCGTCGAGATCATGCACCCGCTTGTGGGCTTCGCCGAGGAGCTCCGGCGGCTGCGGGCGATGACGCTGGCGGCGGCGGCCGACGAGGGCGAGCTCGACTTCCTCGTCGGCACGATGATCGAGCTGCCGCGTGCGTGCATCCGCGCGGACGAGATCGCCCAGCACGCCGACTTCTTCTCCTTCGGCACGAACGATTTGACGCAGACGGCGCTGGGCTTCTCGCGCGACGACGCGGAGGGCAAGTTCCTGACCGTCTACCTGGACGACGGCATCCTGGAGCGCAATCCGTTCGAGACGCTCGACCAGTCGGGGGTGGGCGACCTGATGCGGATCGCGGTCGACCGCGGCCGCGCGGTCAAGGATCTCAAGCTGGGCATCTGCGGCGAGCACGGCGGCGAGCCGGCGTCGGTGGCGTTCTGCCACCGGCTGGGGCTCGACTACGTGTCCTGCTCGCCGTACCGGGTGCCGCTGGCGCGTCTGGCGGCGGCGCAGGCGTCGCTGGCGGAGGCGGGGGTGGAGGCAGCGGTGGCAGGCGGCTAGCGGGCTGCGGCTTGACTCGGCACACGCGAGGTCAGACAATCGCCTCGGGGTCCCGACAAGGAGGTCCCGTGAACGATGCAAAGTGGGAGCGGTGGGCACGCGGTATGGGAGTCGTCTTCGTCGTGCTGGTCGGGGTCGCGTTCGGCATCTTCGGCGAGCAGCCGAAGGTGGAGGACTCAGCGGCCGAGGCCGCGTCCTTCTACCAGGACGGCAGCGGGCGGATCCTGACGGCGGTCGTGCTCTTCGGGTTCGCCGCCATCGCGCTCTTCTGGTTCGTCGGCGCGGTGGCCAATGCGCTGCGCACGGCGGGGGAGGGCAGGCTCGCGGCGTCCACGATCGCGCTCATCACCGCCTGGGTGAGCGCGCAGTTCATCACCATCTCGGTGGGCGGGGCGCTGGCGGTGAAGGTCGCGGACACGGCCGGCGAGGACGTGACCTACGCGCTCAATACGCTCGCGCTCGCCGCGGACAACCTCAGCTCCTTCCCCATCGCCGGGGCGCTGGT
Organism: Gaiellaceae bacterium; assembly: GCA_046262315.1. GTDB lineage: Bacteria > Actinomycetota > Thermoleophilia > Gaiellales > Gaiellaceae > JACVRM01. The sequence goes on along the minus strand of JBHEMZ010000133.1, from coordinate 23,365 downwards.
CGCGGTCGGCGCGGGACTCACCCGAGCACGGCTCATGCCCGCCTGGTACCTGTGGGGCAGCCTGGCTGCGGCGGTGATCCTCGTCCTGCACGGCACGAACTGGGCCGAAGAGGGCTTCTGGTCGCCGGGCGGCGGGTACATCTACGTGGTCGTGCCGGTGGGCCTGCTCTGGACGGTGGTGACGAGCGTGCTCCTGTTCCGGGCGCCCCTGCCGCAGGAGCCTGCTCCGCCGGCGGCTGCGTAGGCGAACGAGTGGCGCGGCGGATTGCGCGCCGCCGCGCCACTCACTTGGATCCAAAAAGCGGGCTAGGCTCTTCGCGCGGCGCTGCTGGCTGTGCCGGCGAACCACAGCAGCAGGACCGCCGCCAGCCCGAAGACCGCCGCCTGCCACTTCACAGCCGTGTCGTGCTGCGCGTAGTAGTAGAAGACGCCAACGCCGGAAGTATCGTCCGGTCCCAGCGCGAGCAGGAAGGCGATCAGAGCGACCACGGAGAACGCTGCTCCGCTTGCCGCCGCCGCCGGTCCCCACCGCATCCCGCGCACGCCTACCCGTTCCGTTTGCATCGCCTCCCTGTTAGCCGGCGGCGATTGTCCCCTCCGAAGTCAACGCTCCCCGTCCGGCCGCGAGAGGATCGTCGAAAGTGACGCTTCTGACTAGTACGTCTGAACCGTGAAGTAGGAGACCGCGAGCGCGGCGATCCCGACCGCGGCAACGCCGGCGAAGCCGAGCACGCCCGGACGGCCGTAGGCGGCGTGCGCTCGTCCGAAGCGCGACATGGCGAGCCCGCATGCCGCGCCGCCGACCAGCCCCCCGACGTGGCCGCCGACCGAGATGTTCGGAATGGCGAACGTCAGCACGAGGTTGATGACGATGATCCCCATCGCGCTGCCGCCGAGCACGTACGTGCGCTGCCGCTCGAAGACTAGAGCGGCGCCGAGAATGCCGAAGATCGCCCCCGAGGCGCCCACCGTCAGGGCCGTCTGGCCGCTCAGGGCGAGCGCGCCGGCCGATCCGCACAGGCCGGAAACGAAGTACAGAGCGAGGAAGCGAAGGCGTCCGAGCGCCTCCTCCACGGGCGTGCCGATCCAGTAGAGCATCAGCATGTTCATCCCCAGGTGCAGGAGGTTCCCGTGCAGGAAGCTGGCGGTCACGAGCCGCCACCATTCGCCTTCGGCCACGCCGGAGAGGTTCACGCCGTCGAACGAGGCGCGGCCGATCAGCGCGCCGTCGAAGAAGAGGTCGCCGCCGTTTCGGTTGAGCGAGGCGCCCTGCGCGAGGTTGAGAAAGAAGACGGCGACGTTGAGGCCGACGAGCACCTTGGTGACGATCCCACCGATCCCCTCGTAGCCTGCGCGCCGCACCTCGCGCCTGACCTTCGCGGCGCCGCGCGCCTGGCCGGCGTGGTCGGGGCAGCGGATGCCGACCGGCGCGAAGACCATGCAGTCGGGGCAGATGCCGCGCCTGCATTCCGAGCAGGAGACGCCCGTCTCGCGGTCCGGGTGCCGGTAGCACGTCAGGGTCTCGGCCACGCGAAGTAGCGTAGTGGCGTCGTGCGCGTGGACGTCGCATTCACGCCCGCCGAGCGGGCCGGCGCGCCCGTCGCGATCGTCGTGGACGTCATGCGCGCCACCTCGACGATCGCGCAGGCGCTCGCCTCGGGGTACCCGCGGGTGCTCTGCGCGCCGGGGATCGACGAGGCGCGTGCCCTTCGGGAAGAGCTGGGAGAGGGGCTGCTCGGCGGCGAGCGCGAGGCCGTTCGGATCGAGGGCTTCGACGTGGGAGCCTCGCCGCGCGAGTTCCTCGAGGGCCGCGACGTCCCCGTTATCTTCTCGACCACCAACGGGACGGCGGCCATCCTCGCGGCGGCTGGGCGCGCCGAGCTCGTCTTCGCGGGCAGCCTGCTCAACCTCTCGGCGGTCGCGCGCGCAGCCGCCGACAGCGGGGAGGACGTGGCGATCGTCTGCGCCGGCTTTCAGGGCGCCTTCGCGCTCGACGACGCCTACTGCGCCGGCCGGATCGTGCAGCTGCTGGACGCCGAGCGGCGCGACGGCGCCAAGGCGGCGGAGCTCGTGGCGCGCGCCTACCCCGAGGCGCTGGACGGCCTGCTGGCGCGGACGTACGGCCCGCCCGGGCTCGAGGACGACCTCGCCTGGTGCGCGCGCGTGGACGCGCTCGACGTGGTGCCGCGCTTCACCGGCATGGTCGGAGCGGCCGCCGAGCTCGCTCTCGTACCAACGGGGTGATGGGCAAGCTGCTCGCACGCCTGCACAACCCGCGCGGCCCGACCTGCGCGTGCGACGACTCGTGCTTCTGCAAGCGTACGAGGCTCGGGCGAGCGGTACGGTGGTACCTCCCGCCGCAGTTCCGCCGCCTTCCTGCGACGCCGGTCTAGCGGGAGGATTGGGCGAATCGTTGTGGCGCGCTGCTCGCGACGCTTGCCGCAGGTGGCGCCTCGCAGCTCAGGTTTTCACCAGCGGTCCGCAGGAAATGGAAGGGGCGTGATCGTCGCGGTCTCCACCGTCGCCATCGTCGCCATCGCCGCCGTGATCATCGTCGCCCTCGTCGCGCTGATGTACATCGTTCCCCGCGGTGGTCGCAGGCGCCGCTCCTGACGGCGAAGCCGTAGCTCGTTCGCCAATCGCTACGCAAGCCCTCAGCTAGACGTCGGTGGAGTCCGTTGCGTCCTCGGGACCTTCTGGCCGGCGGATCTCGCCGAAGACGGCCTCGTAGCGCCCCATGTTCTCGTTCAGCGTGCGCAGCACGTCGAAGAGCACGGTCACGGGGATCTTCACGCGGGAGACGACGCGACAGGCGACGCGCACGGGTGCGTCAGGGTCCTCCGGCTCCTCGACCTGCGGCGGCTGCGTGACCCCGAAGTCGAGCGTGAACTCGTAGGCCGTGTGCCAGACGCTGAGGAAGTTGGCGTAGACACCGGCCTCGAGCTCGGTTGGCACCTGGATCTGGAACTCGGTCGGACGCTCCTCCTCGTCGTGCTCGTGCTCGCTCACCGACGCACCGTATCGAAAAAGTCTTGACAGGGGAACGCGTGTTCGTGTAGAACGTGTGTTCGCATGATCGCTGCCATCGTCATCCCCGGCTTCGAGCTGCGGGCCGCTCTGCGGGCCCGGCCTCGTCTTGCGCTCAGGCCGGCAGCCCTCGCGCCGCTGCCCGGCAGCGAGCCGCTGCTCGGGCCGGTGACCGCAGCCGCCGAGGCGGCCGGGGTCAAGCCGGGAATGCGCATGGGGGAGGCGCTCGCAATGTGTCCCTCGCTCGTACTCGTCGAGCAGGATCCGGCGTGCGCGGAGGACGAATGGGAGGCGATCGTGCGGCGGCTGGAGGACGTGGGCTTCGAGGTGGAGTCGGGCGGGCTCGGCACAGCGTATTTCGAGACGAAGGGTGTGGAGCGGCTCTACGGCGGGCTGGAGGCGGCGCTGCGGCGGGCGCTCGCGGCCGTGGGCGCGGGCTGGGACGCGCGGGTGGGGGCAGCCGCGCGTCGCTTCGCCGCGCTCGCGGCGGCGAGCGTGGGGCGGTCCGGCCAGGTGGTCGTCGTCGCCGACGACGGCCGGGCGATTCCGGACTTCCTGGCGCCGCTGCCGCTTTCGCTGCTGCCGCTCGAGCCCGAGCGGCACGGCGAGCTCGAGGATCTCGGCGTGCGCCGGGTCGGCCAGCTTGCGGCCCTCCCGGGCGCCGCCGTCGCAGAACGACTCGGCCGGGACGGGCGGGAGGCCTGGAGCCTGGCGCGCGGGCGAGGCGCGCGCCGGGTCGAGGGCCGCCGCCCCCCGGCCGCAGTCGTCGAACGGCTCGAGTTCCCGGAGGCGGTCGGCAACGAGCTGACGCTCCGCCGGGCGCTCGGCGTGCTCGTCGACCGCCTGCTCGCCAGCCCGGAGCGCGACGGCCGCTTCCTGCGCAAGGTCGCGCTGGTCGCCCGTCTCGCGGGCGGGGGATCCTGGCGGCGCACCGTGACTCTGCGGGAGCCCGTTGCCGAGCGCGACCGCCTGCGCGCGGCGCTCGGCCCCAAGCTCATCGAGCTGCCCGCGCCCGTCGTCAGGCTCGCGCTGGAGGCGGTTGAGCTAACCGAGTCCCGCGGCCGGCAGCTCGCCCTCCTCGCGCCCGAGGGCGCTGAGTTGCAGGGGCAGCTGCGGGATGGCCTGCGCCAGGTGCGCGCCAGCACTGGCGGAGGCGCCGTCTGCACCGTCGTCGAGATCGCGCCGTGGTCGCGTCTTCCCGAGCAACGGGCACTGCTCGTCCCGCGGGACGAATGAGCGTCGACGCAGACGCTCGACCCCGACCGACATTCGGCGCCGCACCGAGCGGACAGCGCCGTGTCAACGCGCCCCGGCAGGCGCTCGTCGAGGCACACGCGGACGGCGCGCCCAGGCGGGTCAACCGGCAGGGCGTCGCTCTGGTGCGCGAGGAGTGGCGCGTGATGGACCGCTGGTGGACCGAGGAGCCCGTGCAGCGCCGCTACTTCGAGGTCGTGCTCGAGACGGGCCAGAACGTCGTCGTGTTCCGCGACGAGCAGCGGGGCGCGTGGTTCTCCCAGCGCGCTTAGCCGCCGAAAGTCCGCCGCCGCTCCGCGGCGGCATGACGACTTTCGGCGGGGTGCGAATCAGCCAGACGCGACTGCGCGCGGTGTGGCTGCGGCGGGGAAGCCCGCCTCCGCCGATGATGGCGCAGGGACTGTCCCTGCAGGGGACTGTCCCGTCACCGTGGGGCCCGGCGTCACCGTGAGGACGTGTGAGGGGCGCTTTCAGACGGCCTGGTCGACGAGGTCCGGCCAGCGGTCCGAGAGCTCGGCCGGGATGTGGACCCACTCTCGCATCGGCCGGCCCATGCCCGGATCGAACTGCGTAGCGCCCGGGAGGGCAACCGCGCGCTCGCGCGCCGCTTCGTCAGTCAACTTCACCGTCAGGCCGCCGTCTTTCCAGAGACCGGCGACGACCTTGCCGTTCTCGCGCTTCAGGCACGGCATCCCGAACATCTGCCCAGGTCTGATGTCCGGGTGCTTCGCGGTGGTCTCCTCGACCAGCTCGTCGTACGTCACGGCCCTATGGTCGCACGGTGAGGCGGGCGCGGCGCCGTGTCGACGGCGACCGTCCTGCCGAGACGCCTCACCGGCAGGGCTGGTGACACCATCGGCGGAGACGGGCTTTGCCCGCCGAAGCCACAGCGCGCGAAGTCGCGTCTGACTGGCGACCCCGCCCAAAGTAGTCATGGCCTGCGAAGCAGGCCGGACTTTCGGGGGCAGTATGTCGAGCTGCACGCGCACTCGGCTTACTCGTTCCTCGACGGCGCTTCGCGGCCCGAGGAGCTGGCCGCCAGGGCCGCCGAGCTCGGCTACGAGGCGCTCGCCCTCACTGACCACGATGGCGTCTACGGCTCGCTCGAGTTCGCGCACGCGGCGAAGTTCTTCGGCGTGCGCCCGATCACGGGTGCGGAGGTCACGCTCGCCGGCGGCTTCCACTTGACGCTCCTGGTCGAATCGGCCACGGGGTACGCGAACCTCTGCCGCCTCTTGACCACGGCACATGCCTGCACGCGGCCCGGCCGTCCAAGTAACAACTTGTTACAAGACGACTTAGGCGGGGGGTTCTCGACGGCGTACCGGGAGGCGGTGCCGCCGGCGCTGCCGCTCGAGACGCTGCTCGCGCACGCCGAGGGGCTCGTCTGCCTGTCCGGCTGCGCGCGTCACGGGCTCGCCGTCCGCAACCCGAACGCGGCCGTCCGGGTTGCGCGCGCCTTCGGCTGCGAACGCTTCTACGTCGAGCTTCAGCGTCCGTACGAGCGGGGTGACGAGCGCCGCAACGCGCGCCTGCGCGACCTCGCCGAGACGCTCGGCGTGCAAACGGTCGTCACCGGCGACGTGCACGCCCACCACCCGGTGCGGGCGCCGCTGCAGGACGTGCTGGTAGCAATCCGCAGCCGCACCTCGCTCGAGGGCTGCGAGCCCGAGCGGCGCGGCAACCACGAGTCCGTCCTGCTCGCGCCCGCGGAGGTCGCCGATCGCTTCCCCTTCGATCGTGACGCAGTGGCACGAAGCGCCGAGCTGGCCGCACGCCTCGAGTTCGACCTGACCGAGGGGCTGGGCTACCGCTATCCGGATTTTTCGGACGGCGAGGAGAGTGCAGACGTCCAGCTGCGGCGCGTCTGCGACCGCGCGTTCGCCGACCGCTACGGCGATGCGAACGGTCACAAGCGCCGCGCGCGCGAGCGCCTCGACGAAGAGCTGGAGCTGATCGCCGCGCTTCATCTGGCCGGTTTCTTCCTGCTCCACCACGAGGTGCTGGAGCTGGCGCGCGAGGTGGCGCTCGAGGTGCGCGGCGCCGACTCCCCACGCAGCGTCCTTCCACCGGGCCGCGGGCGCGGCAGCTCGGTCGGCTCGATCGTCTGCTACCTGACCGGCCTCTCGCACGTCGACCCGGTGGCGGCAGACCTCTCGCTCGGGCGCTTCCTGAACCGCGAGCTCGTCGCCGTCCCGGACATCGACCTCGACTTCCCACGCGACATCCGCGAGCGGCTGATCGTGCGCGTCATCGAGCGCTATGGCCACGAGCACACGGCACTCGTCTCCAGCTTCGCCACCTACCGCTCGCGCGGCGCCATCCGCGACGTGGGCAAGGCGCTCGGCCTGCCCCACGCGGAGCTCGAGCGCCTCGCCCGCTACTCGGACGGCTGGAACGCCCGGCGCGTCGCCGAGGAGGTGGCGCAGCTACCCGACGCGCAGCAGAAGGCGCTTTCGCCTCGCTGGCGCGCGTTCGCTGATCTCTGCCGCGAGATCGCCGGCCTGCCGAGGAACATCTCGCAGCACCCGGGCGGCATGGTTATCTCCTCGCGGCCGCTCGTCGAGCTCGTCCCCGTCCAGCCCGCGGCCATGACGGGCCGCCAGATCTGCCAGTGGGACAAGGACTCTTGCGACGACGCGGGCTTCCTGAAGATCGACCTGCTCGGCCTCGGCATGCTCTCCGCGGTCGAGGACTGCGTGGAGCAGATCGCGCGCCTGCGCGGCGAGCCGATCGACCTGTCGCGCATCCCGCTCGACGACCAGTCCGTCTACGGCGAGATCCGGCAGGCGGACACCGTCGGCGTTTTCCAGGTCGAGAGCCGCGCGCAGATGCAGATGCTCTTGCGCACGCGGCCCGAGAACCTCACTGACCTGACCATCGAGGTCGCTCTCGTACGGCCCGGGCCGATCCAGGGAGGCGCCGTCCACCCGTACATCGCGCACCGGGAGGCGCTGCGACGTGATCCGACCTTCGTCCCGCCGGTTGATCACCCGCTGCTCGCCGAGCCGCTGCGCGAGACGCTCGGCGTGGTCGTCTTCCAGGACCAGGTGCTCGCCGTGGCGATGGCGCTCGCGGGCTTCAGCGTGGGGGAGGCCGAGGCTTTGCGTCGGGCGATGAGCCGCAAGCGCTCGGAGGCGGCGCTCGAGGCGCTGCGCGGGCGCTTCGTGGACGGCGCGCTTTCGAAGGGCGTGGACGAGGAAACCGCGCACCGCGTCTACGACAAGCTGGCGGCCTTCTCGGGATTCGGCTTTCCCAAGTCGCACGCGGCCGCATTCGCGTTACTGGCGTACCAGTCGGCGTGGCTGCGCCGCTACCACCCAGCCGAGTTCCTGTGCGCGCTGCTGAACGCGCAGCCGATGGGCTTCTACCCGCCGGCGACGCTCGTCCGGGACGGCCAGAAGCGCGGCGTCACGGTCGTCCCGCCCGACGTCAATCGTAGCGCTGCGCGCTGCGTTATCGAAGACGGTCGTGTGTTGGTCGGGCTCGCTTACGTGCGGTCCGTGGGTGAACCCGGCGCTGAAGCACTCGTGGGAGAGCGCGACCAGGGCGGCCCCTTCGCGGACGTCGCCGATCTCGCCCGGCGCGTCCTGCTCGGCGGTTACCGCCTGCAGGCACTCGTCTCTGCCGGCGCCTGCGACTCCTTCGGACGGCTGCGCCGCGAGCTGCTCTGGGAGCTCGGCCTCGTCCCGCGCGGGGAGACCGTGCCTCGCTCGGGCGGGGAGGAGCGCCAGCTCGCGCTGCCGCTCGAGCCGACCGTCGAGACCCCCGAGCTACCGGAGCAGTCGGTGTGGGAGCGAATGCTCGCCGACTACGGCGGTACGAGTCTGTCGGTCGGCGTGCACCCGCTCGAGCTGCTGCGCCCGCACCTGCCGGTCGGCACCGTCGGCAGCGCCGTTCTCCCGCAGCTCGCGCACCGCAGCCGTGTGGCGGTCGCCGGGATGGTGGTCGCCCGCCAGCGGCCGTCGACCGCGAACGGCGTCGTCTTCATGCTGCTCGAGGACGAGCATGGACACGTCAACCTGATCGTGCCGCCGCCGGTCTACGACCGTCACCGTGCCGTTGTCCGCGGTGAGCCGCTTGTCCTCGCGCGCGGCACGTTCGAGCACGTCGGCCGTAACCGCAACGTCGTCGTGCGCACGATCGAGACCCTCGGCCCGCTTGCCCGCAGCGTCGCCGGTGCTGAGAGCGTCTCCGCCGTGTTGCCGAATGCCCACCACTTCGGCCACCGTTGAACGGCCAAGTATCATTCTACGCATGGGTTAACACGTCTCTTCGACTGGTTCCGTGGCAGGCAACCCGTGGAACAGGCCGCGGGGCTCGGCGCGGGTGCTCTGGCCGCCGGCGTCCCCCCGACTGCCGACGCCGGCGGCTCCTCGGAGGAGCTGTCCGCCGGCGATCGCGACTCGGGTGCCGGCTACGGCAGCGGGGCCGACACGGGTAACTCCGGCTTCGACACCGGCGGCGGCGGCCTTTGGACGTGGAGGGCCGCCACCTGGCGGCCCTCCAACTCAGCTCGACGCGGGACCAGCCCCCGGGCGCTCTAGAGCGCCCAGAAGACGTGCGTGATCCGCGAGGAACCGTCCGCGTAGCGCACGACGATGGTCGAGTCCGTGATGCGGTCTGTCCGCTCGACCGACTCGGGTGCCGCGCCGGTGACAGCGGCGCCGACTGTCGACGTCGAGTCCGTATGCGCGTAGATCGAAGCCAGCATGTCGTAGTCATGCTGGTTCGGATGCTGGTTCGTGGACGGGTCGTTCGTGTAGTCCATGCACGTACCGAGGTTCGGGTTGTTAAACGCTTCGTCCTGGTGATCCAGCCCGAAATCGTGGCCCACCTCCTGGCACATGACCATGTTCCGCCAGGCCGGCGTGTTGTACTGCGCCGTGTTGAAGTAGGTGTCGTTGACCTTGGTCGTGGCCTGCGTGATGTGCGAGCCCGTGGCCCAGATCGAGGCGATCCCCAACCAGCCGTTCGAGCCGTAGGTCGCGTTGCAGACCTCTATGCGGCCGCTCGTGGGCCTGCACTTCCGGCTGGTCGTCTGGCCCGCGACGACGGTGGTATCGAGGACGGTCGACTGCGACCAGTCCGAAGAGGTGGTCGCGAGGTACGAGTCCCACGCGGAGCTGACGTTGTCGCCCAGCTTGAGCGTGAACGGGTTGGCGGTGCCCGCCCAGTGGTAGCTGCCCCACGAGTGCGTGGCGAGGGCGGCGGGCGCGAGGATCGCGGTCGCGAGGGCCACTGCCGCGACGGCGAGCGTGAAGCGACGAAGCATGAACGCCTCCCTGAAGAGTGTGGCGGAAGGCGCGGATTGTACTCGGAAACCGGCGCGCCAGCTAGAAGTCGCCGAGCTCGAGCGCGAAGCGCGGGAGACGCCGTGCGGCGGCGCGGTTGAAGGCGACCTCATACATCTCCGCCGTCTCCTCGTCGAGCGACGCAGCGTAGTTGTCACGCAGCACAGCGAGCCGCTCGGTGCCCGTCTCGACCAGATCCTGAAGATCCCCGTAGCGCTCTTCAGCCTCGTCGCGCACAGCGCGCTCGAACGCGCGCTCGGCTTCCTCAACGTTACGGATCAGCTCTTCTTGCTGGCGCTCGAAGAGCTGGAGCTGGCGGCGTACCAGGTCGGCGAACGGCTCGCGACGGAGCACGGGCGCACAGTAGCCTCGGGCCGTGGCGCTGCTCGTGCGAACGTGGAACCTCTTCCACGGCAACGCCGTGCCGGTCGAGCGCCGAGCGTATGTCGCCGAGATGCTCGGGCTCGCGATCGCGGACGAGCCGGACGTCCTCTGCGCTCAGGAGGTACCGGTGTGGGCTCTCGAGCGACTCGACGAATGGAGCGGCATGCGGGTTTTCGCCTCGGTCGCGCGACGGCCCAGCATCGGGCCCCTGCCGTCCACCGCCCGGCTGGGGCGGCGGCTGACCGATCTCAACGCCGGCAGGCTGCGCTCGGCCTTCGCCGGTCAGGCGAACGCGATCCTGCTCGCACCTGAGCATCGCGGCTCCGAAGCCGGCTCGATCGTCCTCAACGCACGCGCGTTCCGCCGTGCGCAGGGTCGCTGGCTCGAGCTCGATCCCATCGCGCGATTGGCGTGGGCGAAGGAGCGGCGCACCTGCCACGCCGTCCGGTTGTCGTTCTCGGACGGTCGGCGGGCGCTCGTTGCGAACCTCCACGCCACGGGCTCGCCGGACAAGCGCATCCCCGACGCCGAGGTGGTACGCGCGGCCACGTTCGCGGACGCGCTGGCCGCCCCAGACGAGCTCTGCGTGCTGGCCGGCGACTTCAACGTCCGGCCAGACGTCTCGCGCACGCTGCTCGACCTCACCGGACCCGACTGGGGCTTCTCCGATCCGGGCCCTGGGATCGACCACGTGCTCGTGCGCGGCGCCCCGTCGACGCCCGCGATGCCCTGGCGCCTTCAGCGGCGGCGCGTCGGCCAGCGCCTGCTCTCCGATCACGCTCCTGTCGAGGTGACGATCGAGTGACTCCCGAGGAGGCACGGGCCGCGTTCCCGGTACTAGAGCAGTACGCGTACCTGAACGCTGGCAGCGTCGGCCCGGTCGCGCGGCGGACGGTAGAGGCGCTCGAGCGCGAGCTGGAGCACGACCTCGAGCACGGGCGCGGTGGGGCGAAACGCTTCGAGCGGGTGCTTGCCTTGCGCGCCCAGGTGCGCGCAAGGCTAGGTGCGGAGCTCGGCGTGAAGGCGTCGCTCGTCGCGCTCACGTCGTCGACGTCCGAGTCCTGCCGGATCGTCGTCGCGGGCCTCGGTCTCAGCCCCGAGGACGAGATCGTGACCACGGACACCGAGCACTTCGGGCTGCTCGGGCCGGTGGGGGCGAGCGGGGCCCGAGTGCGCGTTGCCTCCGTCCTCGAGCGACCACCGGCGGAGGCGGTCGACGCGATCCTGGCGGAGATCGGACCGCGGACGGGGCTCGTGGCGCTGTCGCACGTCGCCTGGACGACGGGCCAGGTCCTGCCGGTCGCCGAGCTCTCCGCCGAGCTGGAGGTGCCGCTGCTCGTCGACGGGGCACAGAGCGTGGGCGCGATCCCGATCGATGCGGCGCCGTACGACTTCTACACGGTCTCGGGCCAGAAGTGGCTGTGCGGGCCCGACGCGACGGGCGCGCTGTACGTCCGCGAGCCCGATCGGCTGTCGGTGGCGCTCCCCGGCTATCTGTCGCAGGAGTCGTACGAGCCCGACGGGTCGTTCGCGCCGAAGCCGGGGGCCGCCCGCTTCGACCCCGGCTGGCTGGGCGCGCCGTCGCTCGCCGGTCTGCTCGCCGCGCTCGACGGGCTGCCGGAGTGGCGGTTCGAGCGCGCGGCGGAGATGGCGGCACGCTGCCGTGAGCTGTTGGTGGATGCCGGACATGACGTTGTTACCGAACCGGGCCACGCGACTCTCGTCAGCTGGCGGGCGCCCCACGATCCGTCGCAGACGGTCCAGCAGGCGCACGAGGCGGGTGTCGTCATCCGTGAGCTGCCTCGTCTCGGCTGGCTGCGGGCATCCTGCGGCTGGTGGACGAACGACGACGATCTCGAGCGGATGCTCGCGGTTATCGCGTAGCTAGTCGAGCGGGCAGAACAGATCGACCGTGTTGCCGTCAGGGTCGAGCACCTGCGCGTAGCGCTGGCCCCAGAAGGCGTCCCACGGCTCCTTGTTGGCCGCGGTAACCGGCGCCGGCGAGCTCTGCGAAGAGACGGTCGACCTCCTTCGGCGATTCGCAGCGGAAGGCCAGAGCGATGCGCGCGCTTCCGTCCGGAGGCGTCCAGTCCGGGTCGAAGCCGCGAATCGTCTCGACGGAGTCCCAGGCGATTCGGAGGCCGCTGGGGAGCGTTGTCTCGACATGCCCGTGACCCTCCGGGTCCGGATCGTCAGGGATGTCGAGTCCGAGCTGCCGGTAGAAAGAGAGTGAGGCGTCCAGGTCGGCGACGACGATGCCGATCAGATCGAGCTGAGCGGTCACGCCGTTTGTGCAGGAGCCGACGTCCGCAGCCCCAGCTCGGGCGCGAGCGGGCGAAGCGCCTCGATCACGTTGCGAACGTGCTCGTCGAGCTCGAGCCCGAGCAGCTCGGCGCCCGAGTAGACCTCGTCGCGGTGGACGCCGGCCGCAAACGACGGCTGCTTCAGCTTCTTCCGCACCGATTTCGGCTCGAGCGTATCGATCCCGTCCGGGCGCACGAGGCCGCAGGCGTGCACGAAGCCCGACAGCTCGTCGCACGCGAACAGCGTTCGCTTGAGCGGCGTGTCGCGCGGCATGTTCAGGTGCTCGGCATGGGAAAGAATCGCCTCGATGACCTCCTCGGGGTAGCCCTCATCGCGAAGGATCGGCGCCCCGTCCTGAGGGTGCTGCTCGAGCGTGGGATGGATCTCCCAGTCGAAGTCGTGAAGCAGCGCCGTGATCCCCCAGAGCTCTTCGTCCTCGCTGAACGTTCGCGCATACCAGCGCGTCGAGGCTTCGACCGCGAGCGCATGGCGGCGCAGCGCCTCGCTCTGCGCGTAGCGGGTGAGCGTCTCCCACGCTTGCTCCCGAGTCGGCTGCATCGAGCTAGCCTAGACGGACTTGTGCGCCACGGCCGCCGACGGCCGCGGCACACTTGGCACGCATGACGTCCACCGCCGTCCAGCCGAGCCTCGTCGAGTCGTTCGTGATCGAGGGTGGGCACCCGCTCGCCGGTCGGATCAAGGCCGAGGGCAACAAGAACGGCGTCCTGCCGATCCTGGCCGCGTGCCTGCTCGCCGAGGAGCCGGTGCTGCTGCACAACGTGCCGCGGATCCTCGACGTGCAGACAATGCTCGACCTGCTCTGCGACCTGGGGGCCGAGGCTGACTGGGTGGGGGCGAACGACGTGCGCGTGTGCGCCCCCGATCTGCCGTCCCACGAGGTGGGCGAGGAGCTGGCGAGCCGGATTCGCGCGTCCTTCCTGCTCGCCGGACCGCTGCTCGCCCGCGTGGGCCGGGCCACCGTCCCGCCCCCCGGGGGAGACGTCATCGGTCGGCGACGGCTCGACCCGCACATCCATGCGTTCGCGGCCCTGGGTGCGGAGATCTCGGTCGGCGAGCGGTACGAGCTGCGCGCCCCGCGGCTTCAGGGTGCGCACATCCACCTCGATGAGGCCTCGGTGATGGCGACGGAGAACGTCCTGATGGCCGCAACGCTGACGCCGGGACGAACGACCATCTCGAACGCCGCCTGCGAGCCCCACGTCCAGGACCTGTGCCGGTTCCTCGTTGGGCTCGGCGCCGAGATCGAGGGCATCGGCTCGAACGTCGTCCACGTCACCGGTGTCGAGCGTCTCCGCGGAGGCGAGCACCGCATCGCGGCCGACCACATTGAGGTCGGGAGCTTCATCGGCATGGCGGCGATCACGGGCGGGGAGCTGACCATCGAGGACGCCGTGCCCGAGGATCTCATCCCGATCCTGCCGGTCTTCGAGCGTCTCGGCGTGGTGGTTGAGGTCGAAGGGACGTCTGTGCGGGTGCTCCCGGGCCAGGAACTCGTCGTGCAGGACGACCTCGGCGGCGCCATCCCGAAGATAGAGGATGGGCCGTGGCCGGCGTTTCCGGCAGACATGACGTCGATCGCCGTGATGGTTGCCACGCAGGCGCGCGGCACGATCCTGATCTTCGAAAAGATGTTCGAGAGCCGCTTGTTCTTCACGGACAAGCTCGTCTCGATGGGCGCGCGGATCATCCTGTGCGATCCGCATCGGGTCGTCGTCACGGGGCCAGCAACGCTCTATGCACAGCGGATGTCGAGTCCGGACATCCGCGCGGGCATGGCGATGCTGCTTGCCGCGCTCTGCGCTGAGGGCACGTCGACGATCGGGGACGCACACCAGATCGACAAAGGGTACGAGCGCATCGACGAGCGCCTGCGTGGGCTCGGCGCCCGCATCGAACGCATGTCGGGCTTCTAGCGCTGCTGCAACCGGTGCGGGCGCACATTCGGCGCAGCTTCGTTCCAGACGCGTGCGTACTCCACGGATAGCGTCCAGCACGAGGGCGGCGGGCGGAACCCCCACCCTTTAGGGTGGGGCGCGCGCGTCTATATGGCCGTAGCCCGGGAGTGTGGCCGTAGCCGGGGAGTGTGGCGGTAGCCCGGGAATGACGGCGCCCTCAGGAGGAGAAACCTGTGTGGGATCGGAGTATTCGCCGCGCCTGCGGTGGCGCGGCGCGTTGGTGAGTCCCCGAGGCGCTACGCTCGCCTCGTGAGCGAGACGCGTGACAGCCTGCGCGTCCGAGCCGCGATCGGCGAGGGCGCGGACTCGAACGTGACGACCGGGCTGCCGGTCCTCGATCACCTCCTCCGGCTGCTGGCGGGGCATGCGGGCTTCGCCGTCCAGCTCGACGTCGCCCCCGGCGGCGCCGACGAAGAGGTCGCCGCCGCGGGCCGGGCGCTCGGTGAGGCCCTGCGCGGCGGCCTGCACGCGGGCCGACGCCACGGCAGCGCCGTCGTCCCCGCCGACGAGGCGCTCGCCCACGTGTCGCTGGAGGCATCCGGTCGTCCGCTCGTCGTCTCGAACGTCGACCTGACGAGCGAGCATGTCGGCGGACTCCACTTCGACCTCGTCTCGCGCTTTCTGCGCGAGTTCGCCGAGGGCGCCGGCCTCACGCTCCACGTGCGCCTGATCGGGGGCGACGACGCCCAGCACGTACTCGAAGCGATCTTCAAGTCGCTCGGCGTCGCGCTCGCGCAGGCGTGCCGGCCGGGACGAAAGGAGTAGCGATGGTAGAGAAAGCGGTCGTGCGCACCGAACGCGCTCCCGCGCCGTTCCAGGGTGCCCCGTACACGCAGGCGATCCGTGTCGGCGACCTCGTGTTCGTCTCGGGTCAGCTCGCCCTTCGGCCGGGGGAGAGCGCCATGGTCGGCCCAGGCGTCCGCGAGCAGACGGAGCAGGTCATGCAGAACCTGGGCGCGATCCTGGAGGAGGCGGGCAGCGCGCTCGACCGGCTCGTGAAGACGACCGTCTACCTCGTCGACCTGGCCGACTTCGCCGGCATGAACGAGGTCTATGCGCGCCACGTCGGGGACCGGCCACCGGCCCGGGCGACGGTCGAGGTCGCGGCACTTCCGTCAGGCGCCCGGGTCGAGATCGAAGCGATCGCGCACCTCTGAGCGACGACAATCGCCGAGTGAGCTGGAACTCCGTTGCCGACTACGTGCGCTCGCTCGACCTCGACGCCTGGCTTGTGGGCGGCGCGGTGCGCGATGAGCTGCTCGGCAAACCGCTGCGCGACACCGACTTCGTCGTGCCGGGCGTCGGCCACGCTGAGCTGAAGGCCGCGCTCGAGCCCCACGGCAGGGTGGAGGACCTGGTGGTCGCCGACCGCCGGGTCGGAATTCGCCTGCATCCCCGCGATCCGGCAGCGCGGGCGCTGGCTCCGGCGGGGATCGAGTTCGCGCCCCCGCGGGTCGAGCGGTCGACGGGGCCGGGGCGGCACGACTTCGAGATCGTCGCCGACGCATCCATCTCGCTCGAGCGCGACATGCAGCGTCGGGATTTCACTATCAACGCGATGGCTCGGCGGCTGGCCGACGGCACGCTGCTCGATCCGCTCGGCGGGGAGGAGGATCTCGAGCGGCGCGTCCTGCGCGCCACCGGCCCGACGAGCTTTCGCGACGATCCCCTCCGCATCGTGCGCGGGCTGCGGTTCGTGTCGGAGCTCGATCTCGACCCCGAGGAGCAAACTTTGCGACAGCTGCGGGAGTGGTCGCCGCAGCTGGGTCTCGTCGCCGGCGAGCGGATCGGCGGTGGCCTCGCCGCGGACGGCCTGGGCGAGCTCTCGAAGCTCCTGCTCGGGGCCAACCCGCAGAAGGCGCTGCGCCTCGCGCGCGACTCGGGCGCGCTCGTTGCGATCGTGCCCGAGTACGAACGCGCGATCGGTTTCGAGCAGGAGAGCCGGCACCACGGCTTGCCTCTCGACGAGCACCATTTCGCCGCCGTGCAGGCGGGCGCGGACGCGGGCGCCCCACTCGGTGTGCGGCTGGCCTTGCTGCTCCACGACCTCGGCAAGCCGCAGGCAGCCTGGCGCGGCGACGGCGGACGCCTGCACTACTACGCCAACCCTGAGCTAGGCAAGCGCGCCCACGAGGACATCGGCACCGACATCGCCGGCCGGACGCTCGTGCGCTTGCGGTACCCCAACGAGCTGCGCGCCCACGTGCGGCGCATCGTGTCCCACCACGGCTTCACGCCTCCGCAACGGGACGATCCCGCTCGGGCGCGGCGCTTCCTGCGCCGGCACGGCGTGCGGCTCGCGCGAGATCTCGTTGCGCACAAGGAGGCCGACCTGGTGGCGAAAGGTCGCCCTGTCGACCACGACCTTGCCCGCCTCACCCGGTTCGGGCGTCTGCTCGTCGCCGAGCAGACGAGCCCGCACCAGGTTCGAGATCTCGCAGTGGGAGGCGACGATCTGCTCATGCTCGGCTACCGGGAGGGGCCGGCCGTGGGGCGCACGCTCGAAACGCTCCTCGACGAGGTGGTGGAGAACCCGTTCCACAACACGCGCGAATGGCTGATCGAGCGGGCGCGGGAGCTGCTCGTCGCATGATCCGCTGGGAGACACCGGACCCGTATGCCGTCGTCTTCTCGACCCGCGTGGGGGGCGTCAGCGAAGGGCCCTATGCCTCCCTGAACCTCGGTCGGCGCACGGGCGACGCGGTCGAGCGAGTGGACGAAAACCGCCGCATACTGTGCGCCGAGGTCGGCGCCGACGCCGAACGGCTCGCGCTCAACTACCAGGTGCACGGGACGACCGTCAATCGGGCGCGGCCGGGCGGGCGCGGCACCGTCGGTGACGCGCTCTGGACCGACGAGCGCGCTCTCCCGCTGCTCGCGCTCACCGCCGACTGCGTCCCGGTCGCGCTCCTCCGCACGGAGGGGAAGCCCGCGGCGGCGGTGGTGCATGCGGGCCGCATCGGCATCCTCGCCGGCACGCTCGAGGCGACGGTGCGCGTGCTCGGCGGCCGGGCCGTGGCCGCGATCGGGCCCTCCGCGGGGCCGTGCTGCTACGAGGTGGGGGAGGAGGTTGCGGCGCCGTACCGCGAGCGCTTCGGCCCGACCGTCCTGCGCGGGCGGCGGCTCGACCTGTGGGAGGCGGCGGAGCGGGCACTGGTGGCCGCCGGTGTCACGGACGTCCACCGAACGGACCTCTGCACCGTCTGCGACCCGGATCGTTTCTTCTCGCACCGGCGCGACGGCAAGCCGCGCGGCGTGCAGGGAGTTCTCGCCCTTGTCGCCTGAGCAGATCCGCATGAACCTGGAGCGGATCAGGGACGAGGTCGGCCCGCACGTGATCGTCGTCGCGGCTACGAAGTACGTCTGCCTGGAAGACATGGCTGCGCTCGCGGAGGCGGGCGTCGAGGTCGTGGGCGAGAACCGCGCGCAGGACCTCGAGCGCAAGCACTCCGTTTACGGCGACGCATTCCGCTGGCACTTCATCGGCCACCTACAGTCGAACAAGGCGAAGGCGGTCAGCCGCGTCTGCGAGCTCGTCCACTCCCTTGCGTCGGTGTCTGCCGCCAAACGCCTCGAGGTTCCGGCCCTCGTGGAGTTGAACCTGGCCGGAGAGGCGAGCAAGTCAGGGGTGCCGCCGGAGGAGCTCGATGCGATCGTGGCGGCCGCTCCGGACGTGCGCGGGCTCATGACGATGCCCCCGCTTGCAGAGGATCCCCAGGCGTCGCGCCCGTACTTCCGTCGCCTGCGGGAGCTCGCAACCGAGCGCGGGCTCGCCGAGCTCTCGATCGGAACGTCGCAGGACTACCGCGTCGCCGCGGAGGAGGGAGCGACGTACATCCGCGTCGGCTCGGTGCTGTTCGGGAGTCCAACGGCGGACGGCGGCTAGATGTTCGCCTGTGCGTGTCCCCCAACGATGCTCGACGTGCTTTTGGTGTTGGCGTGCCGCCTGAGGTAACGGTCAGAGTTCAGCCGAACGGCGAGATTCGCCGCCGTGGCGCGTTAACATCCCGGACACCATGGGTCTCGCGGAAGTCTGGAACCGCACGCTCGTCTACTTCGGCATCGCCGAGGAGGATGACGAGGACTGGGACGACGATGGCTACGCGACGCACGAGGAGCTCGAGCGCACCTATGCCGAGCGGCCGAACGTACGCCGCCTCCAGCCTCGCAAGCGGCGCGGCGAGTTCGAGGACTGGACCGAGCCGGAATCCGCTCCCGCGCGGCCCACGGCGCTGCGCTCCCTTTCGCGCCGAGACCGCAATCTCGAGGTGGCGCCGTCACCGACGCCTCCCGCCCAGGTGCACCTCGTCGTGCCGCGCTCGTTCAACGACGCGCAGCAGATCGCCGACCGCTTCAAGGACGGCGTCCCCGTCATCCTGAACCTTCAGAGCTCCGACACCGAGCTCTCGAAGCGGCTGATCGACTTCGCCAGCGGCCTGACCTACGCGCTCGACGGCGGCATGCAGCGGGTCGCCGACAAGGTCTTCCTGCTCACGCCGAGGAATGTCTCGGTGTCCGCGGAGGAGCGCGCCCGCATGCTCGAGCGAGGCTTTTTCAATCAGGCGTAATCACGGGGGAGCCACTGGTTCCTCCGTTGGCCCCCTACTTGCGGCGTCGGTTTGGGTTCCGCTGCTGGCGGAGCCGGCGGCTCACCCGGCGCGGTTCCACCGCTGCTTATGGGGAAACCTGCGGTTTCCCGTGCCTCTCCCCTGCGGAGGAGGCCGGATGTCGAGGCCGAATTGCTGACCGTGTGGGCCACTGTGGCAGCACCTGGCTTGGTTGCGGACGCGATCGACTCGGTCGCGAACTTCGTGCAGGTGTTCATCGGCGTTTACGTGCTGCTGATTTTCGCCTACATCATCACCTCGTGGATCAGGCTGCCGTACTCGCCGTGGCTCAACAGGATCCAGCGCTTCCTCTACGACGTGTGCGAGCCGTACCTACGCATTTTCCGGCGCGTACTGCCTTCGCTCGGTCCCCTCGACCTCTCGCCGATCGTTGCGATCTTCTCACTGTGGGTGCTCGGCTACCTCATCGCTGTCCTGCTGGAGCAGCTGCATTGATCGGAGCGGCGTAATGGCACTCGCACCCGTCGAGCTGCGACACATCCGCCTCAAGCGCGGGCTCCTCGGCTACCGACGGCGTGCCGTCGATGACCTGATCGCCGAGGTGACCGACAGCTTCGAGGAGGTCTGGAGGGAGCGCGCCGACCTGCGCGACCACGTCGACCACCTCGACAACGAGCTCCGCCGCCACCGCGAGCTCGAGAGCCTCCTTCGCGAGACGCTCACGACCGCCGAGAAGTCCGCCGCCGAGTTGAAGGAGCAGGCGCGCGGGGAGGCCGAGCTCGTCGTCCGCGAGGCGCACGCAAACGCACGCTTCATCACGCAGGACGCGCTTGCCGAGCGGGAGCGTCTCGCCGGCGAAGCCGCCCGCACCCGCGCGCTACTCCGCCACGCCCTCGCAAGCGCCGAGGAGGCTGATCCGGCTCGCGCCGAGCGCGAAGCGCAAGCTGCCTAGCGGGCAGGCCCGAAGGGCTGGCCGCGGCGCGAACCTATAATTCGCTTCGTGGGAGGGACGAGGCTCCGCGTGCGCGTCATGCCGGGGTCGGCTGCTCCGGCGGTCGTGGGGCGGCATGGCCAGGCGTGGAAGCTCCGGGTGCGTGAAGCGCCCGAGCGCGGCCGCGCGAACGAGGCTCTTCGCGACCTGCTCGCCAATACGCTCGCGCTGCCCAAAGGTTCCGTTCGTCTCGTTGCGGGGCATTCCGCGCGCGACAAGATCGTGGAGCTGGCCGGGATCACGGCCGAGGAAACCGACTGCCGCCTCGCCGCGGCCGAGCAGAAAGGATCGCGATGACCGAGCTCTCGACCAACCGTTTCCGAGAGGCGCTGCTCGCCGAACGGGAACGCGTGCAGACGGCCATCGAGCACCTTCACCAAGACAACGCAGGTTCGCTCGAGGAGGAGACCGGAGAGCTGGTTTCGAGCTCGGTGGACGACCACATGGCCGACCTCGCCACCGAGACGTTCGACCGTGAGCTCGACTACACGCTCGGGGACAACGCCGAGGCGGTGCTCGGCCAGATCGAGGAAGCGCTGCAGCGCATCGACGCGGGCACATACGGCACCTGCCGGGCATGCGGGCGGCCGATCACACCCGAGCGTCTCGAGGCTCGCCCCTGGGCGGCGCTCTGCATCGACTGCCAGCGGCGCGAGGAAGGCCCGTGAGCCGTCCGGCGACCCGGCTGCCTGACGTCAGGGTCGGGTCGTCGACGGATGGGCTGGCGCCGGTCTCGCGTGCCGAGCGGCCGCTCTCGGCTCGTCTGCCGCATTGGGCGGCCCTGGTCGCGATCGCCGTCGCCGCGGTTGTGGCCGACCAGCTGACGAAGCACGCGGTTACCAGCACGCTTGCACTCGGCGAGGAATCGCGCGTGCTCGGGCCCCTCTCGATCCACCACGTACAGAACACCGGCATCGCCTTCGGGCTCCTCGGCGGGGCGACGGCGTTCGTCACGGCGTTCACTACGCTCGCCGTCTGCTGGATGCTGCTCTTCTTCGCGCGCTCCGGCGCCCGGCACGGGCTCGTCCCGGTCGCGCTTGGCTTCCTGAGCGGCGGCAGCGTCTCGAACCTCGTCGATCGCCTCCGTCTCGGCCACGTCACCGACTTCCTCGACCTGGGCTTCTGGCCCACCTTCAACCTGGCCGACACGTTCATCGTCGTCGGCGTCGCGCTGCTCGTGCTCTCGCTCTTTGCGGCCGACCGCAACCCTCGGCGGGTGCCGGTCGGACGCCCGGACGCCCTGGTGCTGGGTCCCGAGCGCGTCACGATCACGGCCGAGCGGCGCCGCGCCCCCGGCTAGCTCGCCCCGGTCCGTGGGCGAGACGGTCGTCGTGCCCGGGTCCGCTGCCGGGCTGCGTCTCGACCGCTTCCTCGCCACGCTGCCGCAGGTCGCCTCGCGGGCGGAGGCTGACCGGCTCGTTGCCGCCGGCTCGGTGGCTGTGGACGGGCAACCGCGCGGGCGCAGCCACCGTCTGGCGGGGGGCGAGACGGTCACGTTCGAGGCCCCTCCGCGACACGAAGGCCCGCTGCAACCCGAGCATGTCCCGCTGCGCATCGCGTGGCAGGACGAACACCTGCTCGTCGTGGACAAGCCGGCGGGCGTGGTGGTCCATCCGGCTCGTGGCCACGCGGGCGGCACGCTCGTGCACGGCCTGCTCGCACACGGTGCCGCCGGTGGCGACCCGGAACGTCCGGGCATCGTCCACCGGCTCGACCGCGACACCTCCGGACTCCTCGTCGTTTCGCGCTCCGCGGAGGCGCACAGCCGCCTCCAGGGCCTCGTCCGCCGCCGGGCGCTGGAACGCATCTACCTGGCGCTCGTCCGCGGCCGCCCGCGCTCCCGGAGCGGCCGGATCGAGGCGCCGATCGGCCGTGACCGCTCGGACCCGCTGCGCCATTCCCTCGACACCGACCGCCCCCGGCAGGCCGTCACGCACTTCGAGGTCGAACGACTGCTCCAGGGGCATTCGCTCGTGCGGGTCCGCCTCGAGACCGGCCGCACCCATCAGATACGGGTGCACCTGGCCGCGATCGGGCTCCCCGTTGTCGGCGATGCGGTCTACGGCAGTGCGGAGCGAGGGCTCACGCGCCAGTTCCTGCATGCGACCAGGCTGGCGTTCCGTCATCCGTTCACAGCGGCCACGGTTGACGCCGTGTCGCCGCTACCGGGTGAGCTTCAGGAGTTCTTGGAGCGCTTGGACTCGTAGAGGCGGCGGTCCGCTTGCTCGAACAGGACCTCGGCGCTTGCCGCGTCGAACGGGAAGTGCGCGTAGCCGGCGCTCAGCGACAGCTCGCTGGGGAAGTTCGGCTCCGAGGCCATCGCGCCGACCAGCTCGTTGAGCCGCTCGGCGAAGACCGCGCCCGCGCCCGGATCGGTCTCAACGAGGCACGCGGCGAATTCGTCGCCGCCGGTCCGGCCGATCAGATCGGACTCGCGCAAGCTGGTCCGCAGTAGGTCGGCGATCGCGCGCAGCACCTGGTCACCGGTCGGGTGACCGTAGGTGTCGTTGATGTGCTTGAACCTGTCGACGTCGACGTAGACGAGCGTGAAGCCCCGGCCGTAGCGAGCCGCGCGCTCGAGCTCGGTCGCGACGCTCTTCCAGAACGCCTGGTGGTTGAGAAGGCCGGTCAGCGCATCGCGGCGCGCGCGCTCGGCAAGCTCCTCCATCGCGCGGTCGAAGTAGGCGACGGCGCACTCGACGACCAGACGGTCGAAGGCGACGTCGAGTCGGTCCTCGACCGGGTTCGGGTCGGCCAGGTCGAGCACGTCCCGGTACCGCACCAGTGCCTGCCGCAGCACGCGCCGCAGCAGGAGGAACTCCTCGAGTACCTCACGCGGCGGGAAGCCAAGCTGCTCGCGCGCGCGGGCGTGCTCGCGCGCGAGAGCGAGGAGCGGGCTGGCCGCCGCCGTCCTGGACGGCTGGGGATCCGAGATCTCCCGCGCGAGCTCGGCGACGAACGCCGGCATGTTCGCGAGACGGGTGAGCTCGTCCACCGTGGCCAGAGTCGGAACTGCGCCCGTGGCGAGACCCTGGTCCACGACCTGCTGGGCCAGGTCCCACGCCTCCTCGCGCAGCCCGGCCGTCAGCTCGTGGAGCGGCCGCGAGACTCCGAGTTCGACGGGAACCATTGCGGATTGAACCATCGGCACCGGAGTCCTACCCCTAAAGGAGGACCATCTGCCTCCGCGTGTCGATTTCACCCGTCGGGGGGACGCGCGCCGAGAGCGGCTAGACTCGAGTGAATCTCTCCGTCCCGGCGGGCCGGACGGGTGGCGGTGCCGGTGCCTCTCGCGTGCCGGTTCCACCTGTGCCTCCGCCGGCTGTATCGAAACCCAACCGCAAGGAGGACTTTCGTGTCCGTCGTCTCGATGCGCGAGCTGCTGGAGGCCGGCGTTCACTTCGGCCATCAGACCCGGCGCTGGAATCCCAAGATGAAGCGCTTCATCTTCACGGAGCGCGGGGGGATCTACATCATCGACCTCCAGCAGACGCTGGCGCTGCTTGAAGAGGCTCACGAGTTCGTCCGCAATATCGCATCCCGGGGAGGAACGGTCCTCTTCGTCGG
>JBHEMZ010000132.1:0-79235 GCA_046262315.1 Gaiellaceae bacterium | reverse complement strand
CCGCGGGGGAGCGAACACCAGCGATCGTTCCGGTGAGCGCGGGCGGGTGCGGAGCTGGGCAAGCATGCACGCCGACGAGCTCGTCGCCTGCCTTGGAGATGGCTACGTGCTCTACGGGGAGTGGTTGCGCCGCCGGCACGCGGTGCCGTACGAGCGCCTGCCGGCGGAGCTGGCGCAGGCCGGCTGCGCGCTTGGCGTCTTCGGCACGTCGGCGAAGGCGCTCCGGGTGATCCCGAACAAGGCGTTCCAGGCGCTGGCATGTGCCGTGCCGCTCGTCACTGCCGATACGCCGGGCGCGCGTGAGCTGCTCGCCGACGAGAACAGTGCGCTACTCGTGCCGCCGGGCGACGCGGAGGCGCTCGCGGACGCTGTGCGGCGACTCGCGCGGGATCAGGAGCTCTCCCGGCGTGTCGGCGCGGGAGGCCACGCCGCCTACAGCGAGCGGGCGAGCGAGGACGTGCTCGGCCGGCGCTGGCGCGCCCTCTTCGAGAGGCTGCTGTGAGCGCACGGGCGGGTGTCTTGGCAGCCGCGGCCGCCTACGGCGCAGCATTTTCAGCTCTCTCGGTGCTTCGCCACCGCGCGTTCGAGACCGGCCGGTTCGACCTCGGCAACATGGTGCAGACGCTCTGGTCGACGGCGCAAGGCAGGCCGCTCGAGCTGACCGATCTCGCCGGCGAGCAGGTGTCGCGGCTCGGGTCGCACGTCGACCCGCTGCTCGTCGCGCTGCTGCCGCTCTGGCTCGTCTGGCCGAGTCCCGAGGCGCTCCTCGTCGCGCAGGCGCTCGCCGTCGCGCTCGGCGCGTTGCCCGTCTTCTGGCTAGCGCGAAAGCACCTGCGCTCGCCGCGGGCCGGGGTCCTACTCGCGGCCGCGTACCTGCTCTACCCGCCGCTTCAGTGGGCGACGCTCGCGGAGTTCCACCCGGTCACGCTGAGCTGCCCGCTGCTCCTCTTCGCGCTCTGGTATCTGGACGAGGATCGGCTGCTGGTGTTCGCGCTCTTCGCCGCGGCGGCGGCGCTCGGCAAGGAGGAGGTGCCGCTCGTCGTCGCCGCGCTCGGCGTGTGGTACGGCCTCTCGCGCAGGCGCTGGGCGGCCGGGGCGGTCATCGCGGCTGCGGGAATCGCTGCGACGCTCGTAGCGGTCGAGATCGTCGTGCCGTACTTCAACGAGAGCGGCTCGCCGTTTTACGACCGCTACCGAGAGGTCGGGGGCTCGCCGGCGGGGGTGCTCGAAACCGCCCTCACCGACCCGCTGAGGCTTTTCGGGGAGGCGTTCGACGAGCGCGGCCTCCGCTACTTGGCTGCACTCGTGCTCCCGCTCGCAGCCCTGTGCCTCTCGGCGCCGCTCGCGCTCGTGATCGCGGCCCCCGAGCTGGCACTGAATCTCCTTTCGTCCATCTCCACGCAGACCTCGGTAGAGCACCACTACACAGCCGGGCTCGTGCCGGGACTCGTGGCCGCTACCGTCTTCGCGGTCGCCCGGCTCGCGCGCGGGAGCCCGCGGCGCGCGGAGGCGCTCGGGCTCGTGGTCGCACTCGCGGCGCTCATCGGCAACTACCGCCTCGGCGCGCTTCCTGTATGGGATCGCCTGCCGGGTGGAGCGTCTCGGCCGGCGGAGCTCGTCTCGGTTTCCCACCACGACCGTGTCGCAGCGCGGGCGCTCGAGCTCATCCCCCCGGACGCAGGCGTGAGCGCAACGAACACGCTCGGCGCGCACCTCTCCGAGCGGCGGCGGATCCTCAGCTTCCCGCGCACGGCAGGCGTTGAGTGGGTGGCCGTGGACGAGACGAGACCGAGCATCCTCGACCGCGCCTCCGCACCCCGCGACGGCGCACGCGCGATCGCCCGCTTGAGTGCGAGCCGCGCCTGGCGCGTCGTGTTCGCCGAGGACGGGATTCTGCTCCTGCGCCGCGTCAGAGCGGAACAGCCTGCGGTAACAGGTACGCGGACAGCGCGATCGTGAGCCAGCGCGCTGTACGGTCCTCCTCCGCCGCGGCAAGCGCTACCGACCACGGCAGGTACCAGACTACGAGCCATGGACTCGCCAGCAGGAACAGCGCGGACGCGAGAGCGAGGCGGGCGTGACCCCGGGCCGCCTGGCGAAGAAGCAGGACGTACGCCGCCGCGAAGCCAACCGCGAGCACGCCTGCCGCGAGCGCGCGCGACATCCCAAGGTCGGCCAGTCGCGAGGGCAGCGCCACACTCGTCTGCTCGCCTGCTTTGCGTGCCACCGGTTCGAGCGCGCGCAGCCACCCGAGCCCGTAGCGCCAGGTGCTGAGCGCCCCGAGCAGAACGAGCGCGGCGGCGAGTCCGAACGCACCGAAGCGCCTGCGCGCATCTCGACCCGCGAGGTGCAGCGGGAGCAAGACAAGCGGCACCCATTTGACGAGAATGGCCCCCGCCCAGGCCGCGCCTCCGAGCTGGCGGCGGCCCGCCGCCGCAAGGGCGAGCCCGCCCACGAGCAGAGCCGCGACCCACGCATCGTTGTGCCCACCGCCCGCGGCGTGCAGCGCGACGACCGGGTTCCAGCCGGCGAACGCGCACGCAAGCGGTTTCCGCTCCGCGAGCCTGACGGCTGCAAGCGTAGCCGCGAGCACGGCAAGCGCAGCAAGGGCCTTGAAGGCCCACGCCGCCGCGTCCTCCGAGCGCCCGGCGGCGCGCGCCACCAGCTCTGAGGCCAGCGTGAACCCAGACCCGTAGATCGAAGGCGTGTCGCGCCAGGCGGTGCCGACATGCGGCAGCGCCACATCGTCCGGGAAGTCGCCCGGCGTGTCCACGTAAGGGTTCGCCTCGAGGGCGACGGCGATTCGCGCGTACGACCAGTATGTCCACGCGTCGGTGGAGAGAAGCAGGGGGGCGCCGAGCGGCACGAGCTGGACGGCGGCGGCCACGATGGCCACGGTCCGGAGCGCTGCGCCCCGCCGCTCGAGCAGGCGGAGGCCGACGACGTAGGCGAGCAGCGCCCCAGCCGCACAGCCCAGGAAGAGCCACGCCCAGAAGCTGTCGCCCCCCGGGTGCCCGCCGTGGCGCGGGACGAGTGGGGAGGAGCCGGGCCAGGCGGCAAGACTCGCCCCGGCGACGAGCACCGCGACGGCGACGCCCGCCACGATCGCCGGGCGGGCGCTTCGCCTACTCAGGCGTCCTGGTGGGCGGATTTGGATTCGACGGCCCGACCGGTTGCGGGACAGGCGGCTTCGGCTTCGGCGCGGGCTCCGGCTCGCGGGGACGAGTCTCCGCCGGCGTCGTCTCGGGCTGCTGCTCCTCGCCGCCGCTGTCGTAGTCGTAGTCGTAGTCGTAGTCGTCGTATGCGTCGCCTGCGTACTGGCCGTCGAATTCGCGCCACTGCGGAATTCCCCGCGCCGGCCGGAAGTCGAGCAGCGGCGTCCCGGTCGAGGCGGCTGTCATGAAGCGCCGCCAGATTTCGGCGGGAAAGGTACCGCCGGCGACCGAGATGCCGTGGACGTTCTCCATTGAAAGATTTGACTCCGGGTACCCGACCCAGACGGTGGTCGAGAGCTGCGGGGTGTACCCGCAAAACCAGGCGTCGGAGTGTCGGTCGGTCGTACCGGTCTTGCCCGCCGCGGGCCGGCCGAACCCGGCGTTCGTGCCCGTGCCGCCCTCGACGTTGTCCTCGAGAATCTCCGTCACCTCGGCTGCCACCCAGTCGTGGATTACGTGCCGCTGCACCGGCACGCCCCAGCCGGCGTCCGGATCGGGTGTCCTTCCGCCCTCGAGCACGACGCGCTTGATCGCGGTCGGCTCGGAGTAGATGCCGCCAGCGGCGAGCGTGGCATACGCGGACGCCATCTCGAGCGGCGAGACGGCGATCGAGCCGAGCCCCATCGAAGGGTACGGCGGCAGGGTCGTGCGGATGCCGAGCCTGTGCGCCATGCCGGCCACCTTCGCCGGCCCCAGGTCGAGCGTCAGCTTCGCGTAGACGGTGTTGTCCGACTTGAGCGTCGCGTCGTGGATCGAGATCGTGCCCGAGTACGAGCCGTCGTACGTCTCGACACACCACCAGGTATCACTCTCGCAGCTCCCGGCGGGATCCGGGTTGTAGATGAAGTGCTCGGACCGGTAGTACGTTTCGTCGGGATTGACCCCCTGCTCGACCGCGGTGGCGAGCACGAAGGTCTTGAAGGTCGAGCCCGCCTGCCGGCGCGCCTGCGAGGCGAGGTTGAACTGATTCGACTTCCGCCCGGGTACCTCGGCGCTCATAGCTCGGATCTCGCCGCTGCGAGGATCGATCGCGACGATGGCCGCCGCTGGGTCCGAGCGCAGGTTGAGCGTGTCGCGAATGGCCCGCTCGGCGTTCTTCTGGAGCTTCTTGTCGAGCGTGGTGTAGACCTGGAGCCCGCCCGAGCGGACCGTGCTGTGGCCGTACTCGGCCACGAGCTCGTCGTAGACGTAGTTGAAGAAGTAGCGGTCGCGCTTGGAGACGCGCTCGATGTCGTAGAAGCGGCGGCCCGGGTTCAGCTGGAGCTTCGAGGCGAGGGCAGCGCGGTACTGCTTCGGCGTGATGTTGCCGTTTTCGAGCATCGCAACGAGCACCTGGTTGCGGCGGCGCAGCGCCTCCCCGGGCCGGACGAGAGGGTCGTAGCGAGAGGGCGCCTGAGTGAGCCCGGCGAGCAATGCCGCCTGTGGCAGTGTCAGCGTCAGCGCGTTCCGGGAGAAGTACGTCCGCGCGGCCGCCTGCACCCCGTAGGCGCGGTTCCCGTAGAAGACAGCGTTCAAATACTCCTCGAGGATCTCGTCCTTGGTCGAGCGGCGGTTGAGCTTGATCGCGAGACAGGCCTCCTTGATCTTCCGCTCGACCGTCCGCTCACGCGAAAGGGGATAGAGGTTGCGTACGAGCTGCTGCGTGATGGTGGACGCGCCCTCGACCGGTCGGCCCGCCTCGATGTCCTTGACGGCCGCACGCAGGATGCCCTCGAGGTCGACACCCCCGTGGCTGTAGAAGCGGCGATCCTCGATGGCGACAGTCGCCTTGCGCATCCATGACGAGATCTGGTTGAGCGGGCGCCGCTGGCGATTGCGCACGGCGGGGATGGAGCCGAGAAGGTTCCCCTTGGTGTCGTAGACGAGCGAGTTCTCACCGATCGAAACCGGCCTCAGCGAGGAGAGGCTGCAGCTGTCGAGGAGCGCCGCCGCCCCGCCGAACCCGGCGGAGAGCGCCGCCAGCCCCAGTAGGCCCACGAAAAGCAGTGCGATGAGGCTCTTGCGGCGCTTCGCCTGAGCCCGCGCCCGCCGGTGCCGGCGCCGGCGCCGCGGCCCCGCGAACGTGAGCCCGCGGTCTCGCGCGCTCACCCGAGCACCCCGGCCGCGCGCAGGCGCGAGTGGGCCCGCAGGCGCAGCTCGCTCGCAAGCCGCTCCGCCGCCGGCGGGTCCGCCGCCCAGGCGCGCACGATCACGGTGGCGTCGCCGTCGAGCAACGCCACGAACACGTCGGCGCGGTCGTCGCCTGCCGTCTCCGCCCGCAACAGGTCGACCACCGCTCCGAGGTCCTTGTCGAGCGGAACCTGCACGGTTATCTCGGCGACCTTCTCCCGGCTGACGATGGTGGCGTTGCGGATGGTATCCGAGGCCAGCTTCTCGTTCGGGATCACGAGCCGGTCATCGTCCCGCGTGCGGATGAAGGTGTACGTGAGCCCGATCTCCTCGACGACGCCCTCGTCGCCGTCCACGGTGACCCAATCCCCCAGCCGGAGTGGTTGCGTGAACGCGATCAGAAGGCCGGCAACGAAGTTGGCGAGCGTCGAGCGCGCGGCGAAGCCGACCACGAGCGCGAGCACGGCGGACGAGGCGAGGACGCCGCCGGCCACTGCGCGCACCTGCGGGATGACAAGCAGCGCCGAGAGCACACCGAAGGCGACAATCGTGCTCATAATACTCCGCCTCAGCACCCGATAGCGTGTCACCGAGCCGGGTGCGAGCTCGCGTCGCGACATACGCCGGTCGACGAGCTTGGCCACGAGCGCCGCGATGGCGACCGCAGCTAGGGCGACGCCGAGACGCTCGAGCGAAGGCATGCAGGTTCTTTACGGCCTCAGTCGGACAGCCCCTCCAGGAAGGGGGCAAACGGGGGAACCAGGGGTTCCTCCGTTAGAGCGGCTTGCGGTCGGCGAAGCCTTCGTCCTCGCCGTGCCACCAGGCGACGTCGGGCTCCCCGGGGCGCCAGCAGAGGAGCACGTCCTCGCCGCCGCGGCGAGCCGGGAAGTCCAGCAGGCCCGTGTCGAGGTCCTTGACGAGAACGCCGCGAGCCTGGATGCGGTCGACGCAGCGGGCGAGCGCTTCGCCCTCGCGGCGAGTGAGTGCGTGCAGGGCGGCGAGCTTCCGCGGGTCGAGGCCGGCGCCGTTTCCGGCCACGTGCTCCTGCACCGCCGCATGGCGTTCTTCGGCCTCCGCGAGCCCCTGACGGCGACGCACCATCTCCTCAGCGAGCGGGCGTAGCTCGGTGAGCGCCTTGTTCGCCTCCGCCACGGTGAAAAGTCGCCTGTCCATGCGCCGTTATCATCGAGCCGTCGTGCGCGCGGGTCAACGGGTTCGCAGAACCGCCGCCCGCCCTCCCGAGCTGTCGGCGGCCCGCCCGCTTCGCAATCCAGCCGTCGAGATCTTCCTCTGGAGCCGGGCGGCAATCTGGGCCGCGGCGCTCTTCGTCCTCTTCGCCCTCGACGGCAGCCGAAACCCGCGGGTGGACCTCTGGGACGACCCGGCCTACACGCGCGATCTGGGCGCGGTGACGGACGTCTGGGCGCGCTGGGACGGCGTCTGGTTTCTCCGCCTCGCACAGGAGGGGTACGGCGCCCGCGATGGTGACGCCGCCTTCTTCCCGCTGTATCCCGGGCTCGTGGCAGGGCTCGGGCGCGTGCTCGCGGGCCACTACGTGCTCGCGGGAATCGCCGTTTCGCTGGCTGCCGGCGCCGCTGCTTTCGCACTGCTCTACCGGCTCGCCGAGCCTCGGCTGGGGGCCGACGGAGCGCGGCGCTCGCTGCTCTATCTCGCCGTCTTTCCGACCTCGCTCTTCCTCGGCGCCGTTTACAGCGAGTCGCTCTACCTGCTGCTCGCTATCGCCGTCTTCTTGCTCGCGGAGCGCGGGCGCCTGCTCGAGGCCTCGTCCGTGGCCGGGCTGGCGCTGCTCACGCGTCCCTCCGCGATCGCGCTGCTGCCTCCGCTCGCGCTCCTCGCCTGGCGGGCACGCGGGAACTTCGGCCTTGCCAGGCTTGCGGCCGCGCCCGCCGTCTTCGCCGCTTATCCGCTCTTCCTCTGGTGGCGGCTCGACGACCCCTTCGCGTCTCTCGATGCTCAACGCCACTGGGACCGCCACCTCTCGCCGCTCGGACCGCTCGGCGGGGTCTGGCACGGCCTGCGTGCGGCGTGGGCTGGGGCACGCCAGCTCGCCGCGGGAGGCGAAGGCCACATCTACTGGCCGCAGGTGACGAGTTGGAGCCCGCTCCAAACGGCGGCGATCAACCTGAGCCTGCTCGCGTTCCTTGCGCTCTTCGTCGTGCTCACCCTCGTCGCCTGGCGGCGCTTCGGCGCACCGTACGGGCTCTTCTGCATCACGAGCCTCGCGCTGCCTTTGAGCGTGCCAAGCGACGCGTGGCCGCTCCAGTCGCTTCCCCGCTACGGGCTGACCGTGTTCCCGTTCTTCCTCGCGCTAGCGGCGCTCGGCGGGCGCCCCCGGCTGCACGCCGCCGTCCTGAGCGTGAGCGCGCTCTTCCTCGGAATCGCCGTCACCCAGTGGGCGCTGTGGCAGTGGGTCGCGTAGCCGCGGGCGCGCACCCACCACAGGCGCAAAACAGCGCGCGGCTCGGCGCCTGGCTCGCGCTTGTCGCGCTCTTGTCGACGCTCGCGTACGCGGCCAACGCCGGCGACGAACCGCCCGACGACTTCGTCTACCGCTGGGAGTCACTCTGGAACGCGCTCCCGAACCTCGTCCTCCTCGGGATCGCCATCCTCATCGCCGGCTGGCCACGCACTCTCGAGATGCTGGCACTGCGGCCGCCGCAGTCGTGGTGGCGCGCGCTCGGGCTCGGCACCACGATCGTGATCGCGGTCGTCGTCTTCGAAGCGGCGCTGAGCCGCTGGCTCCAGCCCGGTGAAGAGCAGGGGCTTGTGCCGACCGGCTGGG
Source organism: Gaiellaceae bacterium (assembly GCA_046262315.1). Taxonomy (GTDB): domain Bacteria; phylum Actinomycetota; class Thermoleophilia; order Gaiellales; family Gaiellaceae; genus JACVRM01. The sequence continues at coordinate 71,108 of JBHEMZ010000132.1, read as the reverse complement.
ACGGAGGCCGGGCGCCGCAGTTCTTCGCCAACTTCGCGCTGATCGTCCTACTCGTCCCGATCGTGGAGGAGCTGACCTTCCGCGGCGTCGGCTTCACGCTCCTGCGGCGATTCGGTCGGTGGCCGGCGATCCTCGTGGTGGGGCTCAGCTTCGGGTTGGTGCACGGCCTCGTGGAGGCGCTGCCTGTGCTGACGCTCTTCGGCGCGGTGCTCGCCTTCCTGCGCGAGCGCACCGGCAGCGTCCTGCCGTGCATCGTCGTGCACGGTGCGTTCAATGCGCTGGCGCTCGCAGTGTCTATTGCCCACTAGCGATTCCTGCGTACGCTGAGAAATGTGCGACGTTTCGTCCTCGCCGTCACGCTCCTGGCCGCGACGCTCGCTCCGGCCGCGCACGCCGCTCCGCCCGCTGTTTCGGTGCAAGCCGCTCCCGCCCTCGGCGCAGCGCCGCTCAAGACTACGCTGACCGCCTCCGGAGACGCGGTGGCGTACCGCTGGGAGCTGCCGGGCGGCGCAGTGGCGGCGGGCCCTTCGGTGAGCTTCACGTTCCCTGCCGGACGCCACCTCGTCAGCGTCGTCGGCACCTCCGCAAGCGGAGAGGAGACGCGAGCCTCGGTGACCGTGACCTCAGTCGCTCTCGAGGCAAGCGCACCGCGGGTGGCCGACTACCGGCGCCGGGTGAAAGTACGCGGGACGATCGTGCCTGCCCTCACCGGCGCCCGGGTGGCGCTCCTCCGCGAAGGCATTGCGGTCGGCACCGGTCGCATCCGACCGGGCGGCCACTTCGTGATGGGCATGTACCCGCGCTCACCGGCGACGTACACAGTCGCCTACGGGGGCGCGGTCTCGGACTCCTTGTCGATCTCGCTACGGCCTCGTATCAAGCTCGAGCTGCGCGGCGCCCGGGTGGTCGGCGCGTCGCTCACCGCAGTTGCCCGGCTTGAGCCCACCGCCGCAGGCCCGTTGACCCTCACGGTGCGGCGGAGCGGAAAGCCGTGGCGAGCGCGGACGGACTCGGGCCGCGTCGTCATCCGGCTCGACTCGCGCCGCCAGACGCGCTACGCACTGAGAGCCACCGTAGAAGCCCGCGCGGGATTCGTCACGCAGGTGCGCTCGCTGGGAGCCGCGGTGCGCCTCCCAGCCCTGGGCGTGGGCTCGACCGGCCCGGCCGTGTACGCGCTCGAGACGCAGCTCCGCAAGCTCACGTATGCACTGCCCGCCGCGGACAGCTTCTACGGCTGGGAGACGGCGCAGGCGGTGCTCGCCTTCCAGACACTGCACGGTCTGCCGCGCACCGGCCGCGTCGATGTTCGGCTCTGGCGTGCCCTCGAGCGCGCTGCACCGCCGCGCGCCCGCTACGGCGGCGACCACATCGAGGTCAGCAAGAGCCTCCAGGTGCTGCTACTCGTCCGAAACGGCCGCGTCGTGCTCACCTCACACGTCTCCACAGGGGCGACGGGCAACACACCGGTCGGGCGCTGGCGTGTCTACCGCAAGGTGACCGGCTGGGACTGGGTGCTGTGGTACCCGATGTACTTCCTGCGCGGGTTCGCCATCCACGGCTACCCGGACGTGCCGGCGTATCCCGCGTCGCACGGCTGCGTCCGCATCCCGATGTGGCTCGCGCCGCGCCTGTTCGCCACGAACGGCTACGGCACCGTCATCTACGTCTACTAGCTACAGGCAACTGGACCGCCGCAGCGCCGGCTCGCTCCAGGCGGTCCTTCGAAACGTTCGCTACACCAGACGCGCTCACAGCCATTGGAAGAAACGCGACGGGCGTCCAACTACTAGACCGGCGGTGAAGCCGCCGGTCACTCTTCTCCCTCAACCGCAAACTCGTCCGGCGTGACGTTGTCGAGGAACTTGCGGAAGTCGGAGACGATCTCCTCCTCGTTGACCTCATCGCCCTCGAACTCGATGGCGGATTCCTCGATCACGCGATCGGCGGCGAAGATCGGGGCCTCCGCGCGTACCGCCAGCGCGATCGCGTCGGACGGGCGCGAGTCGATCTCGACCTCGGAGCCGTTCTGCTGGACTGTGATCGACGCGTAGAAGGTGTTGTCCTTGAGCTCGGTCACGGTGATGCGTACGAGCCGGGCGTCGAGCTGGTCGAGCGTCTCCGCGAAGAGGTCGTGCGTCATCGGCCGCGGCGTCGAGGCGCCCTGGAGCTTCATCAGGATCGCAGCAGCCTCCGGCTGCCCGATCCAAATGGGCAGATAACGGTTGCCGTCCGACGTCTTGAGCAAAACGATCGGCTGCTTGCCGACCAGGTCGAAGCTCACCCCGTAGATGACCATCTCCTGCATGGCGCCCACTCGCATGTTAGCTCGGCCCCCGCCGGTCAAACGTCTGCGGCAAAAGCCACATCGGGCCCATCTCCACCGCGACCGCGAAGGTTACTTTTGTCCGGTGAGACTCCTTCACCGGATCAGCGAGGACCGGATCAGCGCCCGGCCGCCGCAGCGTGGAAGCGAGATCACGGCTTTCGACTCGACGGGACTCGCGTTCAGGACCCGCGAGCAAGGCCACTGCATACGCCGCACGCAGAGAGCCCGGAGCCTTCACTGACGAGTCTCTTCCGTGCGTCGACGCCGCAGCGTAACGAGTATCTAACGGTCGATCGTCGCACAGTCCGAGGGGAGCAGCGATGCAAGAGCTAACGGAGATGAAGTGCGTCGCGTGCAGGCGCGACGCCCCGCAGGTTACCCCCGAGGAGCTCGCCGAGCTCCGGCCGCAGATCCCCGACTGGGAGCTCCTCGAGCTCGATGGGATCAAACGGCTGCGGCGCGTCTTCTCCTTCCCAGACTTCGCGCAGGCGCTGCGTTTCACCAACGAGATTGGCGCGCTCGCCGAGGCGGAGGGGCATCACCCCGCCCTCCTGACCGAGTGGGGACGCACGACGGTCACGTGGTGGACGCACAAGATCCGCGGCCTCCACCGCAACGACTTCATCGCCGCGGCGAAGACGGACCGACTCTCCGGACTGAGCTCAGGCTGACGAACCCGAACGGCTGAGGGCAGATGAAGAGCACGCTCGTGCACGTCGAGCTGCCAGCCGAGGACACGGAGGCGCGCACGGCCTGCTGCCGGTGTGCTGTCGGAGGGGACAGTGTTGATCACACGGCCCCGGAGAGCGGCGTGCCGGCAGCGGGCCGAGGCGGCTCCGGAGGCCGGCTCCGCCGGCCGGGAGGAGCCGCCGGCCAGGGGCGCGGGATGGGCGATCGTGGACTCGAACCACGGACCTCCGCCTTATCAGAGCGGCGCTCTAACCAGCTGAGCTAATCGCCCGCAGGGGGCCAGATTGTAGCTCAGGCTCGGCGGACTGCTGCCCGCTCGAACGCTTCGGCGAGCTCGGCGAGGTCGAACTCGTCGCTGTAGGGAATCTCGAGCTTGCCGAGGCGAACGTGCGCTTCCCGGCCGAGCAGCGCTTGCGCCCCAAGCCGGGCCCGCTCCGCGAGCGCGGGGCTGACCATGAGACGGCCGCGTGTCTTCTTGCGGGCCGCTCCCGACCAGCGTGCCGCTTGCTCAGCCTTGCGCACGGACATGCCCGTGCGGACGATTTCGCGCGCGAGCCTGCGGCGGCCCTCGTGCTCGGGCACGGCGAGCACCGCCCGTGCGTGTCCCTCGGTGAGCTCGCCGCGCTCGAGCATCGCCAGCACGTCGTCCGGCAGCTCGAGCAGGCGCAGCCGGTTCGAGACCGTCGGCTTCGCCTTCGCGACGCGCTCCGCCACGTCACCCAGCGACAGGCCGAACTCGTCGAGCAGCACGGCGTAGGCGCGCGCCTCCTCCACCGGGGAAAGCTGCTCGCGCGCGACGTTCTCGACGAGCCCTAGCAGCAGGGCGTCGCGGTCGTCCGCATCGCGCACGATGGCGGGCACCGTCGGCAGACCGGCCTCCTGGGCCGCTCGCCAGCGCCGCTCGCCGGCGATCAGCTCGTAGCCGCCTTCCTCGCGCGGGCGCACGAGCACCGGCTGGATCAGCCCTTGCGCCCGCACCGAGTCCGCGAGGCCGCTGGTCGCCTCGTGGTCGAACCGCTTGCGCGGCTGGCGCGGGTTCGCATGGATCATCTCGACCGGCATGTGCATCAGCTGCGACTCGGCGCCGCCGCCGATCAGAACCTCGAAGCCACGGCCGAGGCCTCGCCGTGCCGGCTCGCTCATCGCGCACCTCCTGCCAGCGCATAGTGACCCTCGGCGTCCGCCTGGCGGCTCGCCATCCGCTCGGCCAGCTCGGCGGCCACCTGCCAGTACGCCTCGGCTCCGGCAGAACGGCGGTCGAAATGGATCACCGGCAGGCCATGACTCGGCGCCTCGGCCAGACGAACCGAGCGCGGCACGCGAGCACGGAAGAGCAGATCGCCCAGGTGGCGATCGAGCTCGGACGCAACGTCCGCGGCCAGACGCGTGCGTCCGTCCATCATCGTCAGCACCACACCGGCGATGGCGAGGGTCGGATTCAGCCGGTCGCGTAACACGGTGATCGTCTGGAGAAGCTGTGCCAGGCCCTCCATGGCGTAGTACTCGGCCTGAACCGGGACGAGCACGCGGTCAGCCGCGGCGAGCGCGTTCACGGTCAGCGGACCGAGCGACGGTGGGCAATCCACGAAGGTGAAGGCATAGCGGGCACGTGCTGGCGCGAGCGCGTCCGCGAGGTAGCGCTCGCCTGCATTGCGGCGGCCGAGCTCGGCGGCGGCGCCTGCCAGCTCGGGGCTCGCCGGAACGACATCGAGGTGCTCGAAGCGCGTGGCCTGGACGACCGTGTCGAGCGACGCGCCGTCGAGCAGATCGGCGCTCGTCGCACGGGCGTCGCGAAATCCGAGGCCGGAGGTGGCGTTGGCCTGCGGGTCGAGATCGACGATCAACACGTGCTCGCCCGCCTCGGCCAGGCAAGCGGCGACGTTGACCGCAGTCGTCGTCTTGCCCACGCCGCCCTTCTGGTTGGCGAGCGCGTAGATCGTGCCGCGCACGCAGGCGACGGTACTCAGGCGAGCGGACGTTTCCGGGCCATGCCCGGGCGACGTGGGAAGCCCGCCGGCGTGGTCCCGAGTTTGCGCAGCACGAGCATGACCCGCTGCGCGCCGGCGGAGTGCGTCTCCGCCGCTCCTCCGCCGAGTCGCTCGGAGACGCGCGAAACGGCGTCCGTGTCTGCATCACCCGCAGCGAAGAGCACCGCCGCCCCTCCTGGACGAACGAGCGGCAAGCACCACTCGGCCGCGGTCGGCGGAGGAGCCAGCGCTTTCGCGACCACCGCGACCCACGAGTCGACCTCCTGTGCCTCCGCGCGCCCGTGAACAACGCGGACGTTCGGGAAGCCGGACGCCACGGCGCGCAGGAAGTCGCACTTGCGCCCGTTCGCCTCCAGGAGCGTCACCTCGCGCTCGGGGAATGCGGCTGCGAGCGGGATCCCGGGAGCGCCGCCACCTGAGCCCACGTCCACGAGCCGGCCGCTCAGCGCTTCGAGCAGTGGCACGGCCGCGAGGCTGTCGACCACGTGCTGCTCCCATGCAGCCTCTGGATCGCGGAACGCGGTCAGACCGGGCCTCGCGAGCATGGCGACGACCCAGCAGCGCAGCCGGGGATCGGCGAGCGCGCGTCCAACTGCCCCTGAGGCGTCCCCCACGACCCCTGGTGTCACGCCGGCCGACGAATCGCTATGCGTCTGTTCCAGCTTCGTCGAGATCCTCGGCGGGCGCGATGATGACGTAGCGGCTCGGCTCGGTGCCCTCGCTGCGTGTCTCGACGCCGGGGTGATCCTTGAGACGCAGGTGCACGACCTTGCGCTCGATGGCCGTCATCGGCTCGAGCTCGGCCTCGCGGCCGGACGCCGCCACCTCCACCGCGGTGCGCACGGCCAGTGAGGCAAGGGCGTGCTGGCGGCGGGCCCGGTAGCCGGCCGCATCGACAATTACGGGCCTGCGGTCCTCGAGCTCGGCTCGCCTGACGATCGCGTTGACCAGGTACTGGAGCGCGTCGATCGTCTGGCCGTGACGACCGATCAGCCTGCCGAGATCCGGCCCCGAGCAGGTGGCGACGAGCGCGTCGGCTTCCTCGTGCAACACGACGCCAAAGTCGACGCCGAGCCCGGCGGAGATACGCTCGAGCACCTCGCGGACACGCTGGGCCAGAGGCCCCTCGGCCTGCGGGGGATCCGCATGCTCCTCGTCGAGCGCGGCAACCACGCGTGCCGGCTCGTAGCCGACGCCGAGCAGGCCTCGCTCGCCCTCCGTGACCACCTGAAAGCGCACCGCCGCCTTGTCGAGCCCGGGCCGCAACCGCTCGAGCTCCCGCAGCGCCGCCCACTTCGCCTCGCCGACGGTCTCGCCGGCCGCCTCGATCTCCAGCGCCATTCGACCGCCCTAGCGGCGCACGCCCTTCTTCTTGCGCTTCACCCGGCGCGGCGGCGCCGATGCCGTGGGCGGCGGGCGGCCATCCGGTTCGCTCTCTCCGCCGCCTCCCGAGCTTTCCCCGCGCGGCGGCGTCCGCGACGAGCGCTTTGCGGGACTCGGACTCGCGCTGCTGCGCGGCACCAGCCGCCGTGTCACCAGCCCCTGCCCCACGGTCCACAGGTTCGTCGTCACCCAGTAGAGGAGCAGGCCGACCGGAAACTCGGGGCCGCTCCCCGAAAGGATGAAGAACACGAAGCCGAGCGGCAGCACCATGAAGATGTAGCGCTGCGTCTTGTCCATCGTCGTCGACATGAAGTAGGTCGACGCAAGCTGGCTGCCCGCGTAGACGATGAGAAGCAGATAGCCCGACCAGTGCTCGGTGATGTTCTCGGTGATGTTCGGCACGAAGCCGAGCCAGTGGAGATCGGAGCCCGGATAGTCCCGGTAGACCTCCTTCTCGAAGTCCTTGAGCACGAAGTAGAGCGCGAAGAACACCGGGATCTGCAGCAGCATCGGCAGGCACGAGGCGGCCGGGTTGATGCTGTGTTCCCGGTAGAACTTCATCAGCTCCTCGTTCGCCTTCTGGCGATTGCCTTTGTGGCGCTGCTGGATGGCCTTCATCTCCGGCAGGAACTGCTGCATGCGCTGCATGGAGCGGATCTGCTTGACCGTCACGGGCACGAGCACGAAGCGGACGATCAGCGTCAGCGCGACCACCGCCCAGGCCCATGGCAGGGCGAGGTCGCTGTGCAGGTGCTCCAGGAGCCAGGTGAGCGGCTGCTCGAGCGGGTCGAGCACGGCGGCGATGATCACCGCGGCCTCACCGGATCGAATCCGCCGCGGCTCCACGGATTGCAGCGCGCCAGGCGCCAGGCGGCGAGCCCGCTCCCGCGCAGAAAGCCGTGCTCCCGCAGCGCCGCGAATGCGTAACGCGAACAGGACGGGTGGTACTTGCAGGAGGCGGGGAAGAGCGTGCCGAGCGTGTAGCGGTAGAGCAGCACGAGGCCCATGCCGGCATAGGCAAGCACACGCACTGCGTGGCGGCCCCTGCTCATGCCGAGGCCTTGCCGAGCGCCTCGCGCACCCGCTCGCGCACCCACTCGAGCCCGTTCGCCTCGGCCGCCTCGGCGAACCCGGGACGCGCCACGACCACGAAGTCGCGGCCGGGTGGTACATCGGCGAGGAGCACCGGCCACGCTTCTCGCAGCAGGCGCTTCACACGGTTGCGCACCACCGCGCCGCCCACCTTGCGAGGAACGGCGATCCCCACGCGCGCAGACTCGCCCGCTTCCTCGCCACGATCGAACCAGTACAGGACGAGGAAGCGCGTCGAAACCGACTGGCCGCGCCGGTAGACGGCGTCGAAGTCGCGCGAGCGGGAGAGGCGGTGCCGGCGCTGCACGGGCGTGGTGGAGGATGCCGCAGCGATCAGGCCGAGAGGCGCTTGCGCCCGCGGGCGCGGCGCCGTTTGAGGACCGCGCGGCCTGCGCGAGTCGCCATCCGCGCACGGAAACCGTGCTTCCGCTTGCGCCTGCGCACGTTGGGCTGGTACGTCCGTTTCATAGTCGAGACCGGCGCTCGGAGCACTCGGCCGGTTGAGTATAGAGCAGGCCCTCCCGCGGACGTTTTCCACACCCCGGCGGAAGGAGAGGGAGGGCGCAACCGGCACCGGCGGCGGACTCTTTCCACACCTGTTGAGGGACCTGGGGACAACTAGAAATACCTGCAAATTGCGCTTGCTCGCGGGCCGGGGGTGCGCTGTGAAGTGTCGGGAGCGCTGCTATGCTCGGCCGCTCGTTTCGCAAGTGAGGGGATTCGGCCAACCGCGTGGAGGGGCAGCAAGAACTAACAGCGGGCAGCCTCTGGGCAGAGGTGTCGCGACGTCTGCATGAGTCCCTCAACGACACCACCTACCAAACGTGGTTTGCAGAAGTCGGAGGGGGCGAGCTCACTGAATCGAGCTTCACGCTCGGGGTGCCGAACGACTTCACGCGCGATTGGATCGAGGGCCACTTCCTACACCTCATTCGCACGTGTGTTCGCGAGGCGACCGGTCTCGAGCTGGCGGTCGAGCTGGCCGTAGACGAGGAGTCGGTGCCGCCCGACCGCGCCGCAGTGCAGCGCCCACCCGCGCAGCGCACGGTCGAAGGCTTGAACAGGAAGTACACCTTCGACTCCTTCGTCATTGGTTCGTCGAACCGCTTCGCGCACGCCGCCGCCCTCGCTGTGGCGGAAGCGCCGGCGCAGGCCTACAACCCGCTCTTCATCTACGGCGGCACGGGTCTCGGCAAGACCCATCTACTTCAGGCGGTGGGCCAGTACGTCGCCGAGAACGCCTCCGGGATGACCGTCCGCTACGTCACAAGCGAGACGTTCACGAACGATTTCATCAACTCTCTGCGCGACAAGCGAATCGAGGGCTTCAAACAGCGTTACCGCACGTACGACGTGCTGCTCGTGGACGACATCCAGTTCCTGGAAGGGCGCGAGCGAATCCAGGAAGAGTTCTTCCATACGTTCAACACGCTCTACGAGGCCGGCAGGCAGATCGTGCTGTCGTCCGATCGCCCGCCGCGCGAGCTTTCCACGCTGGAGCACCGCCTGCGATCGCGCTTCGAGTGGGGCCTGATCACGGACATCCAACCACCCGACCTCGAGACGCGAATCGCCATTCTGCGCAAGAAGGTCAAGACGGAGAGCACCCACATCCCTGACCCGCAGCTCCTGACGTTCGTCGCTGGGCGGGCCTCGACGAACATCCGCGAACTCGAGGGGGCGCTGACCCGCGTAGTCGCATTCGCGTCGCTGACCGGTCGTCCAATAACCGTCGACCTCGCCCAGGACGTGCTCCGCGACGTCTTTCCCGACGGTGAGGCGGCTGCAGTCTCGATCGAACGCATTCAGGAGACCGTCTCGGACCGCTTCGGCATCTCCCGGGACGAGCTCTGCAGCGACAAACGGTCGCAAAACATCGTCTACCCACGGCAGGTGGCGATGTACCTCTCGCGTGAGCTGACCGACTCTTCACTACCGAAGATCGGCCGCGAGTTCGGCGGTCGCGACCACACGACCGTCATCCACGCGACGTCAAAGATCACGCGCCTCATCCGTGAAGACCGCTCTGTGTACAACCTCGTGCAAGAACTGACCGCGCGCATCAAGCAGGCGCGCTGAAACTGTGGGCAGCCGCAGCCGCTGCGAAACACCCTGTGCGAACTCGTCTTTTGTCCCCCATCCACACCCACAGGGCCCCAACGGCAAGTTCTGCGGGTTGGAGGCCGTCTTCCACAGTGTTCACACTCCCTAGTACTACGATGAATCTCTTTTAAAGAAGAATCATGGAAGTAGAGACAGTGGTCGACACCCGGCTCAAGCTCACCTGCGAGAAGGACGAGCTCGTGCGCCGTCTCTCGGTCGTCTCCCGGGCGCTGTCTGCGAGAGCAACCGTGCAGATTCTTTCGGGTGTCTTGCTCGAAGCCTCCGACAGCAAGCTGACGCTCGCTGCGACCGACATGGAGGTCTCGCTTCGCTCGTGGCTCGATGCGCAGGTGGACGGCGAAGGGCGTGTTGTCGTGCCGGGCCGCCTCCTCGTCGACATTGTGAGGCTGCTCCCCGCGAATGACGTAACGATCTTGTATCGGCCGGACGAGGGCGTGGTGGAGCTCGACTCCGGCAGCGCGCACTACCGCCTGCACACATTGAGCGCGGAGGACTTCCCCCGCCTGCCAGAGACCACGGGTGCCTCGCTCACCGTGGTGGACGCCGACGCGCTGGCGAATACTGCGAGCCGTGTCAGTCGCTCCGCCTCCCGTGACGAGTCGCGCCCGGTGTTGACAGGGATCCTGGTGCGTTTCGAGGGTGGCAAACTGGTGATGGCGGCAACCGACTCCTACCGGCTCTCGGTGAAGGAAACACCCGTCGAGGGCGGCCCGCTCGACCTCGAGGCGATCGTGCCGGCGCGCGCGCTAGCCGAAGTAACGCGCCTCGCTCCGGGTGCGGGCGAGTTGGAGCTCGGCGTGCTCGACAATCAACTCGTCTTCTCGCTCTCCGAGGCAGGCGTGCTGCTGACGACAAGGCGCATCGACGGCCAGTTCCCGAACTACCAGCAACTCCTCCCGGAGACCTTCGAACACGAGCTGGCGCTGCCCCGCGAGGAGTTTCTCGATGTTGTACGCCGCGTCTCGATCGTGTCGCAGCGCAACTCGCCGCTGCGCTTACGTTTCGCGGACGGAGAGTTGACGGTGTCGGCGCGCACCCCAGACGTCGGTGAAGCAAGCGAGACGCTTCCAGCGCCTTACTCGGGGGAGGCACTCGAGATCGGCTTCAATCCCGAGTTCCTCCGTGAAGGCATCGAGTCGGTCGAGTCTGACGAGATTCTGCTGCGGTTGATCAGTCCGCTCAGACCAGGGCTGATCGTCGCGCCGGACGAGGACTTCCGGTACCTGATCATGCCGATCAGGCTCGCCGGCTAGCTCAGCGGGCCGCTGATCGTCGCCGACCTGCGCCTGCGCGACTTTCGCTCGTACGAGCGCCTCGAGCTGGAGCTCCAGCCGGGCACCGTGCTCGTCGTGGGTCCAAACGGCGCCGGCAAGACGAACCTGCTCGAGGCGCTGCACGTCGGCACGCAGGGGTTTTCGCCCCGGACACGGACGGACGCGCAACTCGTCCGTTTTGGCGCGGAGGCAGGCCGGGTGGTTGTCGCTGGGCGCCGCCAGCACTCGCCTGTTGAGGTCGAGGTGACGCTTCGTCGCGGCGAGGGTAAGCGAGTGCGGCTGAACGGCGCGCCGCTCGCGAGCGCAGATGACCTTCGCAGCGAGCTCGCGACGCTCGTCTTCACTCCTGACCGGCTCGCGGTGGTGAAGGGAGGCCCGGCGGTACGCCGCGCGTACTTCGACCGTGCTCTGGGACGGCTGTCCCCGGCTCGCGCGGCGGCGCCCCTCGTGTACTCGGGGGTGCTCGCGCAGCGCAACGCCGCCTTGCGCCGTGTCGCTGCCCGGGTTTCGGGCCGCGATGCGCTCGCGCCCTGGACGGAGCAGCTCGCCACGCGCGGCGAGGAGCTGGTGGAGGCGCGGCGCGCGGCGATCGCAACGCTGGCCCCGGTGTTCGCGGAGCGTGCCGGTGAACTCGGACTGCCGGCCGCTCGGCTCGTCTACGTCGCGGAAGCGCCTGGTGTTGAGCAGCTTGAGGCGGAACTCGATCGCGACCTCGATCGCGGCTGGACCGGCTCAGGCCCGCACGTGGATGACGTGGGAATCGTCGCCGGCGCCAGGGAGCTGCGCGCCTTCGGATCCCAGGGCGAGCAGCGGCTCGCGGTGCTGTCTTTGATCCTGGCCGAGGCCGCGCTCCTTGCAGAGCGTGGACGCCCGCCCCTGCTCCTACTCGATGACGTGCTCTCTGAGCTCGACAGCTCGCGGCGTAGCGCGCTCGCGGAGCGGCTCGCCGCGGGCGGCCAAACGGTCGTCACGGCCACTAGTGCCGGCGCGCTGCCGAGAGAGCCGACGCAGCTCGTCGAGGTGGAGCTCGGCCGGGCCGTCTCGGCTACGCCCGCCCCTTCCTCGGCCGGCCTTCGCGGAACGCGGCGGGAGGGAACAACGTGAGCAGCAGGGATCAGGGGAGCGCGGCTCCGCGAGGGCCGGCGGGCGGTGGAGCAGGACACTGGCCCCGCGGAAGCAACCGCCGGCGAGGGACGAGCGCGAGGGGGCTTGAGCGGATCGGCGAGGGGGTCCAGGAGGAGCTCGGGCGGTTCCCCCCCGTTGCGGGAATGGCCGCGCTCGTGACCGCATGGCCGCCCGCCGTCGGGGACGCAATCGCCCGCAACGCATGGCCCGCGCGCCTGGCACGGGACGGGACACTGAACGTGGCCACGAGCTCTTCGGCCTGGGCATTCGAGCTGACGCAGCTCGAGGGCGACGTGCGTAGACGCCTGCGGGCGGCACTCGGGAACGGTGCGCCCGTCCGTCTGCGCTTCGCGCCGGGCCCACTGCCGGAGACCTCTCTCGAGGAGCCGGAGGAGGGTGCCGCGGCCGCTCCGCCGGTTGACGCGGCAAGCCGCGCGGAGGGCGAGCGACTCGCCGCCGCCATTGGGGACGAAAAGTTACGGAAAGTGGTCGCTCGGGCGGCCGCAGCAAGCCTCGCGAGGGCGTTCTCCGACCGCTCGTTCTGATAGACTGCCCAAAGCCTGCAAATGGGGCAAATGCAGGCATTTTTTATGGCCGAAGCGGCGTATTCAGCGAAGGACATCACCGTCCTCGAGGGACTCGAGCCGGTCCGGCTCAGGCCGGGCATGTACATCGGCTCGACCGGCTCTCGGGGTCTGCACCACCTCGTCTACGAGGTGGTTGACAACGCGGTTGACGAGGCCCTCGCCGGACGCGCAGATCTAGCTGAGGTGGTGCTTCACCCGGACAACGCGGTGACTGTGCGCGACAACGGCTCGGGCATCCCGGTCGACGTGATGCCGGAACAGGGTTTGCCCGCGCTGACCGTCGTGCTAACGAAGCTCCACGCGGGTGGCAAGTTCGGCGGCGACGGCTACAAGGTCTCCGGCGGCCTGCACGGCGTCGGCGTCTCGGTCGTGAATGCTCTCTCGGAGCGCCTCGTGGCCGAGGTTCATCGCGGCGGCAAGGTCTACCGGCAGGAATTCGCACGCGGCGAGCCGATCAGCGACATGGAGCAGACCGGGAACACGACGGACACCGGCACGACGATTACGTTTCTGCCGGACGCCGAGGTCTTCGAGGAGCTCGAGTGGTCGCGGGACACGCTCGTGCAGCGTCTGCGCGAGACGGCTTTCCTGACCCGCGGACTGCGCATCGTGCTCATCGACGAGCGCGAGGGCGAGCACCGCGAGGAGTTCTACGCCGAGGGCGGCATCCGCGACTTCGTCGCGTACGTGAACGACGCGAAGGACCCGGTACACCCCCACATCGTCTACTTCGAGAGCACGAGCGACGAGGCAGCCGTCGAAGTGGCAATGCAGTGGAACAACTCGTATGTCGAGTCAGTTTTCTCGTTTGCCAACAACATCAACACCCACGAGGGCGGCGCGCACCTGACGGGGTTCAAGAGCGCTCTGACCTCGACCGTGAACCGCTATGCCCGCGACAAGGGCCTGCTGAAGGAGAAGGAGGACAACCTCGAGGGAGAAGACGTCCGCGAGGGGCTCGCGGCCATCATCTCGGTGAAGCTGCGAGAGCCGCAGTTCGAGGGCCAGACGAAGACGAAGCTCGGCAATCCGTGGGTCGAGGGCCTCGTCAAGCAGACGGTCAACGCGAGGCTGGCCGAGTTCCTCGAGGAGAATCCGGGCGACGCGCGTCAGATCATCCAGAAGGCAGTCGCGGCGCGGAACGCCCGCCAGGCAGCGCGCAAGGCCCGTGAACTGACGCGACGCAAGTCGGCGCTCGACTCCGGCTCGCTGCCCGGGAAGCTGGCCGACTGCCAGATCTCCGATCCCGAGTCCGCCGAGCTCTTCCTCGTCGAGGGCAACTCCGCCGGCGGCTCGGCGGTCGACGCCCGCGACAGGCTCTTCCAGGCCATCCTGCCTCTTCGCGGCAAGGTGATCAACGCCGAGAAGCACCGCATCAACAAGGTGCTCTCGAACGAGGAGATTCAGGCGATCATCACGGCGGTCGGCACCGGCATCGCCGACGAGTTCGACATCGCGAAGCTGCGCTACCACCGCGTGATCGTCATGACCGACGCGGACGTCGACGGCTCTCACATCCGGACGCTGATCCTCACGTTCCTTTACCGGCAGATGCCGCAGCTGGTGGAGCGCGGCCACGTGTACATCGCCGTGCCGCCGCTCTACCGCGTGAAGATCGGCAACCAGGAGCTCTACGTGGAGAAGGAGTCCCAGTTCGAGGGGCTGCTTGCTCGCGAGCGCATCAAGGACATCGATGTCACGGACCGGTCGGGAGACACCCAGAAGCTCACCGAGTCGCGTTACACGCGGTTCACGAAGTCGTTGCACGAGTTCGACGGCTGGGCATCTCGCCTCCGCGCCGACTTTGGTGCTGCGCCAGTGAACTTTGTGATCGCGCACCGGCTCGTCGAGACCGAAGTCTCGTCGCTGGGCGACCTGGAAGGCATCTTCGCCGCGCTCGATGCCAACGGCTACGAGCTGTCGTTGATCGAGCAGCGGCCCGAGGGGACGCGTGTCAAGGTCATCGAGCGAGAGACGAGCGCGGCCAGCCACGTGGTGGTGCCGGCGGAGCTGCTCTCGTCGCCCGTCTATGCCAACCTCCGCAAGGCGTATGCGCGGCTGCTCGACATCGTCGGGTCGCCGCCGTTTGCGCTGGCGCTCGGGAAGAAGACGCGCCGTGCGGAAACCTTCGAGGAGCTACGCAACCAGGCCATCGACGTCGCCAAGGAAGGCATCCAGGTGAGCCGCTTCAAGGGGCTCGGCGAGATGGACAAGGACGAACTCGCCGAGACGACGATGGATCCGGCGAAACGGATGCTCGTCCGCGTGGACGTCGAGGATGCAGCTGCGGCTGATCGCCTCTTCTCGATGTTGATGGGCGACCAGGTCGAGCCGCGCCGGCTGTTTATCGAGGAGAACGCGAAGGACGTTCGTTTTCTCGATGTCTAACCGTTCTCACGAAGGGAGAACGGCCTGGAGCCGCTGAACCCCGGGCGCATCGAATCGCGCGAGCTCGAGCAGGAGATGCGCTCGAGCTTCCTCGATTACGCGATGAGCGTCATCGTCGCCCGGGCACTGCCCGACGTGCGCGATGGTCTCAAGCCCGTGCACCGCCGCGTGCTCTACGCCATGCACGAGGCGGGGCTACAGCCCAACCGCCCGCGCCTGAAGTCCGCCCGCGTCGTCGGCGATGTGATGGGTTCGTACCACCCGCACGGCGACGCCGCGATCTACGACACGCTCGTGAGACTGGCGCAGCCGTTCTCGCTGCGCTACCCCCTCGTCGACGGCCAGGGCAACTTCGGAAACATCGACGGCTATCCCGCAGCGCAGATGCGCTACACCGAGGTGCGCCTCGCACGGCTGGCCACCGAACTGCTGCGCGATATCGACCAAGACACGGTCGACTTCAAGCCCAACTACGACGAGTCGCGTCGCGAGCCGACCGTGCTGCCGTCGCGGTTCCCGAACCTGCTCGTGAACGGCTCGTCGGGCATCGCCGTCGGCATGGCGACGAACATCCCGCCGCACCACCTCGGTGAGGTGACCGATGCGCTCGTGGCGATGATCGACGAGCCGTCTATCGACATCGACAGGCTCATGCGCCACGTGAAGGGACCGGACTTTCCGACCGGCGCGATCATCCTCGGCCGGGAGGGCATCCGTGAGGCGTACCGCTCCGGCCGCGGCCGTGTCGTCATGCGCGCGCGCGCCCATATCGAGGAGCTGCGGGGCGGCAAGACGGCGATCATCGTTACCGAGCTCCCGTACGGGGTGCGCAAGGGCGGCGACTCGGGCGTCATCCGCAAGATCGCGGATCTTGCGAACGACAAGGTGCTCACCGAGATCTCGGACGTCAAGGACCTCTCCGACCGGTCCGGCATGCGCATCCAGGTCGAGTTGAAGCGCGAGGCCATTCCACAGGTCGTGCTCAACAAGCTTTACAAGCACACGGCGCTGCAGTCGACCTTCGGCTACAACGCTGTCGCGCTCGTCGACGGGGTCCCGCGGACGCTCGGGCTCCGCGACATGCTCCAGCACTACCTCGATTTCCAGCGCGAGGTCGTCACCCGCCGTTCCAAGTACGAGCTGCGCAAGGCCGAGGCTCGCGCGCACGTCCTGCGCGGTTATTTGATCGCGCTCGACAACCTGGACGCGATCATCGAGCTCATTCGTGCCGCCACCGACGCCGACGCGGCACGCGATGGGCTGATGCGCGAGTTCGACCTGAGCGAGATTCAGGCGCAGGCGATCCTCGACCTTCGGCTTCGCGCACTGACGGCGCTCGAGCGCAAGCGCGTCGAGGACGAGCACGGCGACCTCCAGGAGCGCATCTCCGAGCTGCGGTCGATCCTGGGCGACGAGGCGCGGATCGACGGGCTCATCCGGGAGGAGCTGCTCGAGATCCGCTCGATCTATACGAAGGGCGACGAGCGGCGCACCGAGATCATGGCCGCCGAGGGCGAGTTCGAGCTCGAGGACCTGATCGCCGAGGAGGACATGGTCATCGCCATTACCCGCTCGGGCTATATCAAGCGTCTACCGGTGACGACCTATCGGGAGCAGCGCCGCGGCGGCATCGGTGTGATGGGCATGGACTTGAAGGACGAGGACTACATCGAGCATCTGTTCGTCGCCTCGACCCACGACTACCTGCTCTTCTTCACGACGGTCGGGAAGGTGTACCGCCTCAAGGTGCACGAGCTGCCGCTCGGCTCGCGCCAGTCGAAGGGACGCGCGATCGTCAACCTGCTGCCGTTCCGCCAGGACGAGCACGTACGTGCGGTCATCGCGACCCGCGAGTTCAAGGAGGCCGAGTACCTGCTCTTCGCGACGCGCAAGGGCGTCGTGAAGAAGACCCGCTTCCTCGACTACAACACTCCACTCAAGTCCGACGGCATCATCGCCATCTCCCTGCGGGAGGGCGACCAGCTCGTCGACGTCCGTCTCTCGTCGGGCGACGACGACGTGCTGATGGTCTCGCGCAAGGGGCAGGCGATCCGCTTTCACGAGCGCAACGTGCGGGCGATGGGCCGGCCGGCCTCGGGCGTGCAGGGCATGCGGCTGCGCAAGGGCGACGAGGTGATCGCCTGCGAGATCGCGCGCAACGACAGCGAGCTGCTCGTGGTGACCGAGAACGGATACGGCAAGCGGACGCGCATCGACGAGTACCCGGTCAAGGGCCGTGGGGGGCTCGGCGTGAAGACGGTGCAGCTCACCGAGGCCAGGGGCCAGCTCGCCGGCGCGCTCGCCGTGCGAGAAGGCTTCCAGGTGATGATGATCTCCACCGGCGGGACGGTCATCCGCATGCCCGTCGAGGGCATCCGGCGCGCCGGGCGCTCGACCCAGGGTGTGATCGTCATGCGCCTGCGAGGCGACGAGCATGTCTCGACGATTGCGCCCGTTGCCGAGTCCGACGAGGCCGAGGCCGAAGTGCTGGTCGGCGACCATCCCTTCGACGGTGATGCAGGCACAGTCTCAGCCGAGGAACCGTCCGAGAACGCCTAGTCCACGTGCGGCGGCGTGTTTACCCCCCGCAGACGTTCCGCGGCCACTTCGGGGGCGAGCGAATTGATGTAGATGCCTGCGCCCAGCTCGAGGCTCGCGATGATCGAAAGACGCGGGACGAGCTCGAAGTGCCAGTGCCCCCCGCCGCCGAACGCTGCCGTGTGCAGCCACGCGTTGAGCGCCACAGGCCCCTCGACCGAGTGCAGCCGGCCGACGCCGTCGGCGAGCAGTCGAATCGCCGCGGCCAGGGTCTCGGGAGCGGCGAACGCGTCTCCGGTGTGCTCCTCCGGCGCGACCATCAGCTCGTAGGGCGAGCGCCCCGCGCGGGGCACGAGTAGGACGAGTCCGCCGGCGCCGTTCACACGCTCGCTCTCTGCGAGCACGGCACAGACGCCGCAGGGGCCGCCTTGCTCGCCGACTGCAAGCGGGGGTACGTCGGGAAGCCAGACGAGTTGTGAATGAGCGTGCGCGAGGCTGCCGCCGGCGGCGCCACCCTCGTTGACCACCGCCTGGAGGTACGGGAATCCCGCCGCGCGCGCTGTGTCTGCCCGCGCCTGCCAAGCGGCGGCGACCTCTGCGATCTCCGCACCCGAGAGCTCGGAGAGCGAGCGCACGTGCCGCGGCGTGTGGATCACCACCTCGTGGTGCTCGAACGCGGGGTACTTGTTCGGCACGACGCGCACCGTCCACCCGGGCGTGTCCGGCGGGCGGCCCGGGGGCGCGAGGGCGAAAGTCTCCGGAGGCGTGCGGTCCTCGCGCCCCTCGCAAAAAGGGCACGAGTCGAGCTCGTCGGGAGATGGTGGCTCGCGCTCGAGCCGCGCCGCGCCGGGGCGTTGCGCGCGCCACGGGGCGAGCGCCACCCAGCGGCCGGAGAGCGGATCCCGGCGAAGCTCCGGGATCCCGTGCTCCTGCGTCAGCGCCCCCCTCCACTGTCCTGTCCTTCACGCCGCTCGCGGCTCATCAGCGGGCCGAGCAGGTCGATTGGGAGCGGCAGAATGAGCGTCGAGGTACGCTCGGAGCTCATTTCGAGCATCGTCTGCAGGTAGCGGAGCTGCAGCGACATGGGGTTCTCCGCCATCACTATTGCGGCGTCCTTCAGGCGCTCGGACGCCTGAAATTCTCCCTCGGCGGCAATCACCTTCGCGCGGCGCTCGCGTTCCGCCTCGGCCTGGCGGGCCATCGCGCGCTGCATGCCGCCGGGGATCTCCACGTCCTTGACCTCGACGATCGAGACCTTGACGCCCCACGGGGAGGTGGCCTCGTCGATGATCCGCTGGAGGATCTCGTTGATCTTGTCGCGCTCGGAGAGCAGCTCGTCCAGCTGGTGCTGTCCCAGCACGCTGCGGAGCGTCGTCTGCGCGATCTGCGACGTCGCAACCATGAAGTTCTCGACCTGCACGATCGCCCGCTCAGGATCGATGATGCGGAAGTAGGCCACCGCGTTCACGCGGACCGGCACGTTGTCCTTCGTGATCACCTCCTGCGGCGGCACGTTCAGCGTGATCGTGCGCAGGTCGACTTTGACCATCTTGTCGATGATCGGAATGAGCACGAAGAGGCCCGGCCCCTTCGGCGGCGAGCGCAGCCGGCCGAGCCGGAAGATGACGCCGCGCTCGTACTCGCGGGCAACGCGGATCGCCGCGGAGGCGACGATGAACAGGACGACGAGAATTGCGGCGAGCGCGATCAGGGCGGCCACGGGGGGCTCCTTTCGGGCGGTGAGCTACATCCTACGGCGCGCTGGCCGGCGCGACCGGCCGCTCCGCGCCGCGCACCTCGAGCACGAGCCCGTCATCAACCCTCAGCACGCGCACCGGCTCACCCGCCGGGATGGAGTCCTCTCCTGCCCGCGCGCGCCAGAGCTCCCCGTTCACGAAGACGAAACCTTCCGGGTCGAGGACGCGCCGGACGACGCCGACTTCGCCGACGAGCTCGTCGGCTCCCGTGCGCGGCCGTGCCCGCCGCGCCTGAAGCGCCTTTCCGAAGGCGATGCCGAAGAGCACCACGAGTGTCATGGCGATCGGAATCACCACTCGCAGCGACACTTGGTAGGCCTCTCCCGCCGGATCGAAGAGCATCAGCGCCCCGATTACGAAGCTGGCCCCCCCGGCGAGCGTGAGCGCGCCGTGGCTCGGCAGGAAGAGCTCGGCGCCGAAGAAGCCGGCGGCGAGCATCATCAGGAGCAGCCCCGCCCAGCTGATCGGCAGCACCTGGAGCCCGAACAGGCCGGTGATGAGCGAGATCGCACCCACGGTGCCCGGGAAGATGAGCCCGGGATTGAAGAGCTCGACCGTGATGCCGAGGACGCCGAGCGACATCAGCAGCACGATGATGTTCGGGTCGATGAGCGTGTCGAGGATGCGCTTCCAGAGCGACATCTCGACACGCTCGATCTCCGCGCCCGCGGTGTGCACCACCAGGCCCTTCGGGCAGCAGGTGACGGCACGTCCGTCGATCTGCTGGAGGAGCGCCGTCAGTGATGGGGCCACCACGTCGATGACGTTCTGGTCGAGCGCCTCGCGGGCCGACAGGTTCGACGCCTCGCGCACGGCGCGGTTGGCCCAGCCGACGTTGCGACCGTGCTCCTTGGCGAGCGCGCGCAGCGAGGCTGCGGCGTCGTTGAGGACTTTGCGGCGCAGATCCTTCTGGATGTCCTCGCCGCCGACGGAGATCGGAGTGGACGAGCCGATGTTCGTCTGCGGTGCCATCGCCAGCACGTCGGCGGCCTGGCCGATCCAGACGCCTGCCGAAGCTGCCTTTGCGCCGTCGGGAGAGACGTAGACGATCACGGGCACCCGCGAGGCGAGCTCCGCCTTGTAGATGTCCTCCATGGCGGAGCTGAGCCCTCCCGGCGTGTCGAGCAGGATCACTACCGCCGCGTACCCGTCTTCGTTGGCCCGCTCGATCTGGCCGACCACGTAGTCGGCCGTCACCGGGTTCACGTCGTTGGCGAACTCGACCGCGAGCACTTGCGGCGCGGCGGCGCTCGCAGCCGGGGCGAGAATCGCCGCCGCGGCCAGCGAGACGAAAAATGCCCGCACGAGCCGCCTTTCCACTGCTGTAAAGATTCTATCAGCGACAGGGGTTCCCCCTTGATCGCCCGCGAGCCTCAGGCACCCTGTGCGAATCCTCGTGCGCGCCGCCCTCCTGTCCACAGCGCTTCTGCTTGTCCTGCCTTCTGTTGCGGACGCTGCGCGCCTGCGCACGGTCACGCGTGAGCAGAGCGTCTCCCCCGGCACGCACGTCCTGCGTGGCGGCGCGCCGGGGCCGTTCACGCTCGCCGGTGTGAGCTGGCGTGGCTCGGGCGCGGTCTCGTTCCGTACGCGCAGCCTTGCCGGCCGCTGGAGTGCGTGGAGGCCCGCTGCTCCCGAGCCGGGCGACCTGCCGGACGCGGCCGCGGGCGGCTGGCGGGTCGGCAACCCGTGGTGGACGGGGCCGTCCGACCGGATCGAGCACCGCGTACGCGGAGCTGTGCGGCGGCTGCGCTCGACCTTCGTCTGGAGCGAGGTTCCGGCCATACCGCTCCGCACGCTGACGCTAGCGGACGCGCCCGCGATCGTCCTGCGGAGCGCGTGGGCAGGCTCACCCGACCGCCTGCGCCGCGGCAAGCCGCGCTACGCCGACGCGCTGCGGTTCGCCATCGTCCACCACACTGCCGGCTCGGGGTCGTACACGCGGACCCAGGCTCCGGCCGTGGTACGTGCCGTCGCCGCCTACCACGTCCTGTCCAATGGGTGGGACGACGTGGGCTACAACTTCCTCGTCGACCGCTTCGGGACCGTGTACGAAGGGCGATACGGCGGGATGGAACGCAACGTCGTCGGCGCGCACGCGCAGGGCTTCAACGCAGGCTCGGTGGGTATCGCTCTCATGGGTACGTACTCGTCGGCCGGCCCGACGAAGGCCGCCCGCGACTCGCTCGCGCGCTTGCTCGCGTGGCGGCTCGACCTCGCTCACGTCGATCCGCTCTCGATGGTGAATGTGGCCTCAGGAGGAAACCCGCGCTACCGGGAAGGCGTTCCCGTGCTGCTGCGCGCCGTCTCCGGGCACCGCGACACCCACTTCACGAGCTGCCCAGGCAGGCAGCTCTACGCGCTCCTGCCGGGAATCGCCCAGGCAGTGGCGGCGACCGGTCTGCCGAAGCTGTACGCACCCGCCGTCCACGGCGCGCCGGGCGGCATCGTGCGCTTCACCGCGCGCATGTCCGGCGCGCTGCCCTGGACCGTCACCGTTACGGACGAGGCGGGCGGCATCGTCGCGTTAGGCAGCGGCACCGGGCCTGTGATCGACTGGACGTGGGATGCGCGAGCCGCAGCCCCCGGCCGCTACGTGTGGGCGATCGACGGCGGCCCGACCGTCCGCCCGGCGACGGGCTCCTTCACTGGCGGAGCGGCAGGCGTGACCCTGACGGCCACCGCGCGGCCCACCACCATCTCGCCCGACGGTGACGGCCGCGCGGACGCGACGGCAATCGCGTACCGACTCGGCCGTATCGCCACTGTGAGCGTGGTCGTGCTCGACGCAACGGGAGTCGTCGTTGCGACCCTCGCGTCAGGCCCACAGGCGGCAGGTGCCTACACGCTGAGCTGGGCCGCCGACGGTCTCGCCGACGGGACGTACAGCGTCTTGCTCAGCGCGCAGGCGGGCGGACGCACCGCGACCGCCACGCTTACCGTGATGGTCAACCGGACGCTCAGCGGCCTTTCCGTCTCGCCGGCGTTCTTCTCGCCGAACGGCGACGGTCGCCGGGACACGCTCTCGCTCGCCTTCACGCTGGCCGTGCCTGCCGACGCGAGCGTCGAAGCCAGGCGCCGCGGCAGCCCGCCGTTGCCGATCGCCGTTTCCGCGAGGCCGGCAGGCCGTCACAGCCTCTTGTGGAATGGCGAGGCAGCGCCGGGGGCGCCGGTGCTCGACGGCTCTTACGCGTTGGTCGTGCGCGCCACGAACGCGATCGGGTCCGTGGCGCAGTCCGCCTCCGTTGTGCTCGACACCGTGGCGCCGTCGCTCCGGCTCGTCTCCCGCAATCCCCTGCGCGTACGAGTGACCGAGCCCGGCATGTTGCGCCTGACCCTGGACGGCGCCCCGGCCGAAGTGCGGGTGGCGAAGGCGGGCGTGGTGCGACTCAGCATCGCAGGGTCTCGTGTCGCCGCACTGGCGGAGGATCGCGCCGGCAACCGCAGCACCTCCTTACGACTGCGCTAACGCGGCCGTCCACTCGTCGCAGCGGTGCTCGAGCGCTTCGAGCACGTCCGCGAGCAAGGCGGCTCGCGCGATGGGGGCGCCCAGCTCGAGCAGGAGCGACGTCGGGGGGGTGCCTGCCGTTGGCAGCTCCTTGGCTCGGACATTGACGTTCACACCGACGCCGAGCACCACGCGGCCCTCGCGCGCCTCGCCGAGGATGCCGGCGACCTTGCGACCGCGCAGGAGCACATCGTTCGGATACTTCACCGTCGCGTCGATTCCGGTGCGTGCGGCGATCGCGTCGGCGACTGCCTGGGCGGCGGCGGGCGACAGCTCCGGCAACCGCTCGGAAGGGACGCTCGGCCGCAGCGCCAGCGAGAAGAGCAGGCTGGTCCCCGCAGGCGCCTCCCAGCGACGCCCGAGCCGTCCTCGCCCGGCCGTCTGCTCGTCGGCAGCGACGACGGCGCCCTCCGGTGCGTCGGCGGGGACCAGCGCCTGCGTGGACGCGCAGGTGGGGACCCAGGTGTAAGGGCGGCCGAAGCGGCCGCGTAGCAGGGGGAGCACGGCCTCCGGCCCAAGGTCGTCCATGCCTCGGCGTCTAGACTAGCCCTCGCCGTGGGCTTGGGACGCAGCGAGATCGAGGCGATCCTGCCGCACCGCGAGCCCTTCCTCCTGATCGACGAGGTGCTTGAGCTGGAGCCGGGGTCGCGCGTCGTGGCGCGAAAGACCGTGCGCGCGGACGAGTGGTGGTTCGCCGGTCACTTTCCGGGTCGGCCGGTCATGCCCGGCGTGCTGATCGTGGAGGCGATGGCCCAGACGGGAGCGGTGGCCGTGCTCAGCGAGCAGGAAAACCGAGGCAGGATCGCGTTCTTCGCCGGTATCGACGACGTACGCTTCAAACGCATCGTCGAGCCGGGGGACGAGCTGCGGCTCGAATGCGAGCTCGAGCGCGTGCGCGGCCCGATCGGGCGCGGCAAGGCAACCGCGCGCGTCGGCGACGAGCTGGCCGCTCGTGGGACACTGACTTTCGCGGTGGAGCGATGATCGCCCGCGCGACCGGCCGGCCCATCTCCATCACCGGCTTCGGCTGTCATGTGCCGGAGCGGGTGATGACGAACGTCGAACTCGCGAAGCTGGTCGACACGTCCGACCAGTGGATCCTCGAGCGCACGGGAATCCGGGAACGGCGGGTAGCCGGCCCCGACGAGGCGCTCTCCGACCTCTGCGTGCCCGCCTCTCGCGCGGCGCTCGAGCATGCCGGCGTCGCGGCGAACGAGATCGATCTGATCGTCGTCGCCACCGTTACCCCGGACATGCTCTTCCCGTCGACCGGCGCCCTCCTCGCCGACCGGCTGGGCTCGCCAGACGCGGCGGCCTACGACCTGTCGGCCGGGTGCACCGGCTTCATGTACGCGCTCGCCCAGGCCTACGGCATGCTCGCCGCCGGCCTCGCCGATCGCGCGCTTGTGGTAGGCGCCGACGTGCTGTCAAAGGTCGTCGACTGGACCGACCGCTCGACCTGCGTGCTGTTCGGCGACGGCGCGGGAGCGGTCGTGCTCGAGCGCGTCGACGAGGGCGGTTTCCTCGGCTTCGAGCTCGGCGCCGAAGGCTCCGGCGGCGTCCACCTGTACATGCCTGCGGGAGGCTCGCGGACACCGGCCAGCGCCGAGTCGGTCGCCGCCGGCGAGCACTACGCGAAGATGAACGGCCGCGAGGTGTTCAAGTTCGCGACGCGGGTGCTGGTGTCGTCTGCGGAGAAGGTGCTGAAGGAGTGCGACGCCACCGTCGAGGACGTGGACGTCTACATCCCCCATCAAGCAAACGTGCGCATTATCGAACACGCCGCGAAGAAGCTCGGCATCGCCGACCATCGGGTAGTCGTCAACGTCGATCGGTACGGCAACACCTCGTCCGGCTCTATCCCGCTCGCCATGGCCGACGCGGCGGCGGACGGCAGGCTGTTGCCCGGCGAGCTGGTATTGATGACTGGGATGGGGGCTGGACTCACCTGGGGCTCGGCTCTGATGGAATGGACGACCGTTTCCAACGGCGTCGGAAACGGTTAGGAGGAGTCTGGTGGACAAAGTCGCGTTTTGCTTTCCGGGGCAGGGATCCGTCGAGGTCGGCATGGGCCGGGACATCGCGGAGGCCGTGCCCGAGGCCATGGAGGTTTTCGAGCGCGGCAGCGATGCTGTGGGGCTCGACCTGCGCGAGCTCTGCTTCGAGGCGCCGCTCGAGCGGCTGACCCAGACCGAGCTCCAACAGCCGGCTCTCGTGGCGACGAGTCTCGCGGTGCTTGCAGCGCTGCGCGCCCGCGGGCTCGAGCCGGACTACGTGGTGGGCCATTCGGTCGGCGAGCTCGCCGCGCTGGCCGCAGTCGAGGCGATGACAGTGGAAGAGGCGCTCGCGCTCGTCCGCGAGCGAGGCCTCGCCATGGCCGAGGCCGCCCGCGACCGGCCCGGCTCGATGGCCGCAGTGCTCGGACTCGACGATGAGGTGGTGGAGAACCTCTGTCGCAAGATTCTCGGCGTGTGGCCGGCGAACTACAACTGTCCCGGCCAGATCGTCGTCTCGGGCGAGAACATGGCCGTCGAGGAGCTGAGCGCCGAGGCCGAGAGCCTCGGCGCGCGAAGAGCCATCAAGCTGAAGGTCTCCGGCGCTTTCCACAGCCCGCTTGTTGCAAGCGCGGCCGCCCGGCTCAAGCCCGCGATCGAGCGCGTCCATTTCCGCGATCCGATCGCGCCCTTCATGTCCACGGTGACGGCCAGGGTGGAGCCGGCCCAGCGCCTCGGCACGCTCCTCGTCGACCAGCTGACGGCGCCGGTGAAGTTCACACATGCGGCGCGTGCGCTCATGCAGGATGGCGTGCGCACCTTCGTCGAGGTAGGTCCCGGCAACGTGCTCTCCGGTCTCGTGAAGCGCATCGACCGCGGTGTGAAGGCCATCTCGGTCAACAGCCTCGCGAGTCTCGAACAGCTCGACGAGAGCCTCGCCAGTCCGTGACCTTCGCCTCCCTGGAGGGCAAGACAGCCCTCGTCACAGGGGCATCTCGTGGGATCGGCCGAGCCGTCGCCGAGGAGCTGGCGCGTGCGGGTGCATCGGTCGTCGTCGGCTACCGCTTCGGCTCGAAGGAGGCAGAAGCGGTGGCACAGGAAATCGGCGGCCGCGCGGCCCAGGCGGACGTCGCGGACCCTGACCAGGCGCGGCGCCTCGTGCAGGAGGCCGGAGATCTCGACATCCTCGTCAACAACGCCGGACTCACCCGAGACGGCCTGCTGGCGCGCATGCCCGACGAGGACTGGCGCGACGTCATCGACACCAATCTCGGCGGCGTGTTTCACACCTGCCGAGCCGCCGCCCGGGGGATGATGCGCCGCCGCTCCGGTGCGATCGTCAACGTCTCCTCGATCGTGGGCATCCACGGTAATCCGGGCCAGACGAACTACTCGGCCGCGAAGGCGGGAATCATCGGCTTCACCAAGGCGCTCGCGCGCGAGCTCGGCCAGCGCGGCGTGCGCGCGAACGTCGTCGCGCCCGGCTACATCACCACCCGCCTCACGGAGGTGATTGCGGACGAGCACAAGGAACTGATGCTCGCCAACACGCCGCTCGGCCGCTTCGGCGACCCGCGCGACGTGGCCGGCGCGGTACGGTTTCTCTGCTCCGACGACGCCGCATTCATCACGGGCGACGTGCTGCTCGTCGACGGCGGATTAGGAATGTGACCGCTCGCTACGCCGCTTCGCGGCGTAGCACCGCTCCATTCGAGTACGGGAACCTTCGGTCCCCCCCTCGAGCCCCCCCCGGCCCGGCGAGGAGTTTCACGCGCCTTCGCGCGTCATGGCTGCGGCCGGGCAAGCCGGCCTCCGCCGGTAGGCTTCCGCGGCCGTGAGCATGAATGGCAGGCGGAGGGTGGTCGTGACCGGGATCGGGGCGGTGACGCCGCTCGGCAACGACATCGAGACGACCTGGCAGAACCTGGTCGACGGCAGGGGCGGCGCCGGGCGTATCACCGCGTTCGACGCGAGCGACTACCCGGTGGACTTCGCCTGCGAGCTCAAGGACTTCAACCCTTCGGACTGGATCGAGCACAAGCAGGCCCGCCGCATGGACCGCTTCGCCCAGATGATCGTCGCTGCCGCCCGTCAGGCCGAGGTCGACTCGGGGCTCGACGTTGCGCCGGAGGCCGAGCGGATCGGCGCCTCGGTGGCCACGGGTATCGGCGGCCTGAAGGCGTTCCAGGACTGCTACGACGTCCTCAAGGAGCGTGGCCCCGACCGTGTTAACCCCTTCTCGATCCCGCAGATCATCCCGAACATGGGCGCGGCTTGGGTCTCCATGGAGCTCGGCACGCGTGGGCCACTCTCGTCGCAGTGCACCGCCTGTGCAGCGTCGAACATGGCCATCGGCGACGGTGTGGATGCGATCAGGCTCGGGCGCGCCGACGTGATGGTTTGCGGCGGGACGGAGGCCGGCATCACGCGCGTCGGCATCGCCGGCTTCGGGGCCATGCGTGCCCTCTCGCGGCGGAACGATGCGCCCGCGCGTGCGAGCCGGCCGTTCGACGCCGGCCGCGACGGATTCGTCATGGGCGAGGGGGGCGCCGTGATCGTGATCGAGGACCTCGAGCACGCACGGTCGCGCG
Source organism: Gaiellaceae bacterium (assembly GCA_046262315.1). Classification (GTDB taxonomy): domain Bacteria; phylum Actinomycetota; class Thermoleophilia; order Gaiellales; family Gaiellaceae; genus JACVRM01. Next base: position 43,746 of record JBHEMZ010000132.1, on the reverse strand, counting down.
GCGCCAAGATCTACGCGGAGGTCCTGGGCTACGGCCTGTCCTCTGACGCGGCACACGTGACCGAGCCCGACCCCAGCGGCAACAACCCGGCGCGTGCTCTCACGATGGCGCTCGGCGACGCCGGCGTGGGCTACGACGAGGTCGGCTACATCAACGCACACGGGACGTCCACGCCACTTGGCGACGCGTCCGAGACGCGTGTGATCAAGCTGGCGCTAGGCGAAGAGAACGCGCGGAAGACGCCGATCTCCTCCACGAAGGGCGCGACCGGGCACTGCCTGGGTGCCGCCGGTGCCATCGAGGCGATCTTCACCATCCTGGCGGTGAATCGAGGCGTGCTGCCGCCCACGATCAACTACGAGGAGCCCGATCCGGAGTGCGACCTCGACTACATCCCGAACGAGGCGCGCGAGGCGGACATCACGATCGGCGTGAACAACTCGTTCGGCTTCGGCGGGCACAACGCCTGCGTCGTGTTTCGCCGCTGGGACGGCTAACGCCGTCCCAGCGGCTTCCGCCGGAAGTCCGGCGCGCCTCGCGCGCCATGACGACTTCCGCCGGGTTCCTCGATAGACGCGCTTTCCGCGTCGTGACTGCGGCTGGCGGAGCCGGCGCGGACCTCCGTCGACCGCCGGTCGACCGATCAGCGCGCGACCGCGACTGCGAGCGTCGGCGCGCACGTCGGGGGGGCGTAGGCCCAGCGGCGATCGTCGGGCCTGAGTCTCCACCGACCCGGTTCGGCGAACCTGAACCGGCCGCGCCAGAGCGACGGTCGAGTCGGGTCACGGCGCAGGGGCACGGCCCGAACCCCCGCGGCGCGCTGTCCCGCCACATGGACGCGCAGCGGTCGGGCTGTCGGAAGCGCGTAGAAGGAGCCGAAACGCGCGCGTCCAATGCGTCCCAGTCGGCGCCCACGTCGTCAGCCTGAGCTCGACGGTCCCGTTCGCCGAGGGCCGCGCAGGTACGACCGCCACGGTTGCGCACACTTTTCCGCTCGCTTCCGGCACGAGCACGAGTCCGAGTCCGAGCAACACGACAAGAGCTCGCACGACGCATCATTCTACGCTGACGCCCAATCGCCGGTTCCCGTCGGACGTGAGCGATACTGATGGCTCGGCGCCCTCGCTAGGCTCGCATCCGCGTGGAGCGCTGGGCGACGTTCGACTGTTACGGGACGCTGATCGACTGGAACGCCGGCATCCGGCGGGAGCTGGCGCGGCTGTGGGGGGAGGAGCGTGCGGACGCGCTGCTCGCGCGCTACCACGAGCTCGAGCCCAAGGCCCAGGCTGCCGAGCCGATGCTTTCCTTCCGGAAGGTCATGGGTTGCGTACTCGCTCGGCTCGACGACGTTCCGGCCGGGGAGGAGGACGCGCTCGGTCGCTCGCTGCCGGACTGGCGCGCGTTTCCCGAGGTTCCCGAGGCGCTCGCCGTGGCGCGGCGACGCGGCTGGCGGCTTGCGATTCTGTCGAACAGCGACCCCGACCTGATCGACGCTTCCCAGGAGCGCCTCGGCGTCCCCTTCGACGAGGTCGTCGTCGCTTCCGAGATCGGCTCCTACAAGCCCGCGCACCGGCACTGGGGGGAGTTCTTCGCGCGCACGGGCGCCTCCCAGGACGCCCACGTGCACCTGGGCGCCAGCCTGTTCCACGACATCGCCCCGGCGCGCGAACTCGGCTTGCGCACGGTCTGGATCAACCGTCTCGGCGAGCGTGCGGATCCGGAGCCGGACCGTGAGCTGCCTGACCTGGGCGGCCTCGCCGACGCGCTGGAAGAGCTGGTGCCGTCGTGAATGTCAGGCCGCCTCGGCTCACCGAGCTCGAAGACGTCCTCGCCCTCATGCGAGCCCACGACGCGGCCGCCTGGGGCGACTCCGACTGGGTCGAGGCCGAACTGCGCGAGCACTGGGACGGGCTCGACCTGGAGCGGGATGCGCGGGTCGCCGAGCTTGACGGCCGCCTCGCGGGCTACGTGGACTTCGAGAGCCGCTCCTCCGGCCGCATGATCGCCGACGGGTACGTCCATCCTGAGCTGCGCGGGCTCGGCGTCGGATCCGCGTTGGTCGACACGGTCGAGCGGCGCGCGCAGGAAGAGGCGGTCGAGAACGGCCCGGCGTACCTCCTCCACTACGCTGCCCTCGCCAGCGACGAGGGCACCCACGCCTTCTTTGCGCGCCGCGACTACCGGGACGTGCGGCACCAGTGGCGGATGGTGATCGACCTCGACGCCGAGCCCTCCGTGGAGGCGCTGCCCGGCATCGAGATCCGGCCCTACCGGGCCGGCGAGGAGCGTGCAGTCCACGCCGCGCTCGAGGACGCCTGGTCGGTGGGCGCCTGGCTGCACGAGCCGCGATCCTTCGAGGAGTACTCGCGGGGCACGTTCGGCCGCACGGGCCACGATCCTTTGCTCTACTGGGTCGCCCTCGCCGGGGAGGAGATCGCCGGCGCGAACCTCTGCGACTGGAAGCGAAACGGCGACTGGGGCTGGATCGGCACGCTCGGTGTCCGTCCGGGTTTTCGGGGGCGGGGAATCGCGAAGGCGCTCCTGCGTACGGCTTTCGCGGAGTTCTTCGCCCGCGGGGAGCGGCGGGTTGCACTCGGCGTCGACGCGCAGAGCCCGACAGGCGCCACTCGGCTCTACGAACACGTCGGCATGCGCGTCCTGTACCGCATCGCCATCTTCGAGAAGGAGATTCGTGGCGCCTGATTTCACCCTGCGCGCGCCGCGCGCCGACGAGGTGGAGGCAATCGCGGCGCTCGTCAACGAGCTCGCCCGCGCGCTCCACGGGGTGGATGCCGTCGAGCCGGATGAGGTGCGGAAGTGGTTCAGCGGCCCTTCGGTCGCGCCGGAGCACGACTTCCGCGTCGCCGAGCTCGCGGACGGCACGCTCGCGGGCCTGGGCTCCGTGGTCGACATTGCCGAGGATCACGCGATCCTGTGGCTTCGGGTCGTTCTCCATCCGCTGCACGGCACGACGGAGATCGGCGAAGCGCTCATGGACGCGGCGGACGCGCGGGCGCACGAGCTCGGCGGACCGGGCTCGCTCGTGCACGCGCAATGCGCCGGGAAGGACGAGCGGGCCGCGAAGCTCTACGGGCGCTGGGGCTACCGGCTCGTACGCCATGTCTTCCGCATGCAGGTCGAACTCGACGCGCCGCAGCCGCCGGCGTGGCCGGAAGGATTCGAGCTTCGCCCCCTGGACGTGGAGCGGGACCTCGAGCGAGTCTTCGAGGCGGACGAGGAGGCCTTCGCCGACCACTGGGGCTTCGCACGCATATCTTTCGAGGCGTGGCGCCACTGGATGACCGGTGGGAACTTCGATCCGGCGCTCTGGTTCCTCGCCTACTGCGGTGAGGAGATCGCGGGCTTCTCTCTCTGTCAGCCACAGGAGGCGGGGGATCCGGACCTGGGGTGGGTCGGGGTGCTTGGCGTGCGCCGTCCGTGGCGTCGGCGCGGCCTGGCCTCGGCGCTACTCCAGCACTCGTTCGTCGAGCTGCACAGCCGCGGACGCAAGCGCGCGGGCCTGAGCGTCGACGCGGAGAACACCACGGGGGCGCTCGGCCTGTACGAGCGGGCCGGCATGCGCGTCGTCCGCCGGTTCGATACCTGGGAGAAGGCGCTTTGAGTCCGGTCAGCATCAGAGAGCCGGACGCCGGTGAGGCCGCCGCGCTCGCCGAGCTCCTGAACGCGCACTCGCGGGCTATCCACGGCGAGGCCGACCTGAGCGTCGACGAGGTCTGCCACTGGTTCACCATGAAGAACATCTGGATGAGAGTGGTCGAGCGCGACGGCTGTCCGGTTGCCTACCTCGACGTTGCCGACGACCACGAGGACGGCACCCGCTTCCACGTCGACGCGCGTCCGCTCGATGCCGAAGCCGCCGATGCGGCCGCCAAGGCCGCCGTGGAGCACGCGCGCGCTCACGCGGCCCCGGAAGCGATCGTGCGCGGCTACGCGCCCGAGCGGGACGAGGCCTGCTCTGCAGCCTACGAGCGGGCTGGATTCCGGGTCGTGCGCCACTCCTTCGAGATGCGGATCGACGATCTCCGGGACGTTGCCGCGCCGGTCTGGCCGGAAGGGATCTGCGTGCGGACGTTTCGGCCGGAAGACGAAGAGGTGGTCTGGGCCGTGACGAACGAGGCGTTTGCGGATCACTGGGATCATCAGCCTCCGACACCCGAGGGCCGTGCGCAGTGGCGCCACCGGCAGCTCGAGAGCCCCCGCTTCGATCCCGAGCTGTGGTTCCTGGCCGAGGACGGGGGCGAGGTTGCCGGCGTCGGGCTCTGCGACTGGCACCACTCCGGCGACCCGCGCTTCGGCTGGGTGCAGACGCTCGGCGTCCGGCGGCGGTGGCGGCGCCGGGGCCTCGCGCTCGCGCTGCTCCGCCACGCCTTCGCAGAGTTCGCGCGGCGCGGGGCGACGCGTGTCGGTCTCGGTGTCGACGCCGAGAACACGACCGGCGCCGTGCGGCTCTACGAATGCGCCGGCATGCACGTCGAGCGTCTCAGCGACACCTGGGAGCTGACGCTCTGAGCGGGCTTCGCGCGCGCTGTCCAGACTGCCACACGCTGACGGCGGTCGCACTCGGGCCTGAGTACGAGTGCCACGCGTGCGGGCGCGTGTTCGGCGCGGGTCTCGTACGCGTGCCGCGGGCCTGGGGCACAGGCGGGGAGGCGATGGCAGAGGCCGCATCGCTGCCGCTCCCCTATCCCGAGACGGCGGTCGTCGACGAGTCTGCGCTCCCCGAGCAGTCGCTCGCCCTGGCTGCACAGCTACCGGAGCGCCCGCTCGTGCTCGGCGGCTGCTGCTGCGTGCACGTTGGCGCCGTCGAGGGCCTGGTCGCGAGGCACGGCCGCGTCGCCGTCGTCTGGATCGACGCACACGGAGACCTCAACACGCCTGAGACGTCGCCCTCCGGCAACGTCTGGGGCATGCCGCTGCGGATGCTGGTCGACGGCGGCACGGTGCGAGCCGAGGACGTAGCCCTGGTCGGCACGCGCCGGCTCGACCCACCGGAGGAGGAGTTCATCGAGCGGTCGGGCCTCCACCTGGGAGCGGACCGTCTGTCCAAGGCGCTCGCCGGATCCGAAGCTGTCTACGTCGCGATCGACTGCGACGGGCTAGAGGCATGCGAGGTGGTCCCGTTCATGCCCGAGCCGGGCGGCTTGCTACTCGAGGACGCGGAGCGGTTGCTGCGAGACACGACCGCGGCGGTGCCTGGTGGGCGCGGGCTTCTCGGGTCTTCTGCCCGATCCCCGAAACGTCGAGCCCGTCACCCGGCTCGCGGCCGCGCTCGGTCTATGACTCGCCGTGCGTAAACTCCGAAGCCCTTGGCCCGGATCGACGTCTCGATCGAGCACAGGCACGCGCCGGAGCCCGACGAAAGCAAGAAGCATCCGAACACGTGCCCCTCGTGCGGCTCCCACTACCGTGACGACGAGCTTGACGCCCAGCTTCGTGTCTGCCCGCAGTGCGGGCACCACTTTCCCGTCCGGGCCCGCGCCCGCATCGAGCAACTCGTCGACGAGGGCAGCTTCGCCGAAGAGGCGGCCGAGCTGCGCTCGCGCGACCCGCTCGACTTCTTCGACCTGCGCCCGTACACGGAGCGTCTTGCCGAGGCCGAGCTCGCTACGGGGCTCGGCGACGCGATGGTGATCGGCCGCGGTGTGGTCGGCGGGCGGGCCTGCGAGATGGCGGTGATGGACTTCGCCTTCATGGGCGGCTCGATGGGCAGCGTCGTGGGCGAGAAGTTCACGCGCGCGTGCGAGAGCGCCGCCGAGCGAGGCGTTCCGGTCATTGCCGTCACGGCCTCGGGCGGCGCGCGCATGCAGGAGGGCATCCTGTCGCTGATGCAACTGCCGAAGACGGTGTGCGCGGTGGCCGATCTCCACGATGCCGGTGGCGCGCTCGTGACGGTCATGGCACACCCCACGACGGCCGGCGTGCTTGCCAGCTTCGCCACGCTCGGCGACGTGACCGTGGCCGAGCCCGGCGCGCTGCTCGCCTTCACGGGTCCGCGCGTCGTCCAGCAGACGACGAAGGAGAAGCTGCCCGACGATTTCGGCCTTGCCGAGTCCAACATCCGCTACGGCCACCTCGACGCGATCGTCCCGCGGCCCGAGCTCCGCGACTACGTAACCCGCGTGCTCGGGCTGTTCTCGAATGGCCGCTGAGGATGAGATCCGCCTGCGCGAGCGGCTGAGCCGCCTGCGCTCGCTGCGGCTACTCGGGGGCACGCGGCTCTCCGGCGAGCTTGCCCGGCTCCAGCGGCAGCTCGACCGCATCGCCACGCGGCCGACCGACGAGGAGGCCTGGCGTACCGTGGAGCTCGCGCGGCATGAGCAGCGGCCGTACACGCTCGACTACGTCGACAGAATCTGCGAGGATTTCGTCGAGCTGCGCGGCGACCGGGCTCGAGCCGACGATCAGGCGGTCGTGGCCGGGCTCGCCCGCTTCGACGGGCGCACGGTCGTGCTCCTTGGCCAGCAGAAGGGACGGGACGCCGCGGAGCGAGTCGAGCGCAACTTCGGCATGCCGTATCCCGAGGGATACCGGAAGGCGATGCGGGCGATGACGCTGGCCGGCCGGCACGGCTTTCCGCTCATCTGCCTCGTAGACACGCCCGGCGCGTACCCCGGCGTCGCGGCCGAGCAGCACGGCCAGGGCGGCGCGATCGCGGGCTCGCAGGCGCTCCTCGCGCGCGTCGGCGTTCCCGTCGTGAGCTGCATCATCGGCGAGGGCGGCTCCGGCGGCGCGATCGCGCTCGCGCTCGCAGACCGCGTGCTGATGCAGGAGAATGCGCTCTACACAGTGATCACGCCCGAGGGTTGCGCGGCCATCCTCTGGCGTGACGCGGGTGAGGCGCGCAAGGCAGCTGCGGCCCTGCGTCCCGACGCCGTTCACTGCCTCGAGCTCGGCGTGATCGACGCGATCGTTTCCGAGCCGGAGGGCGGTGCGCAGACCGACCACGACGAAGCGGCCCGCCTGCTCGCCGAAGCGCTTTCCGCCGCCCTCGGCGAGCTAGAGGGAGTCTCCGGAGACGAGCTTCGGCGGGCACGGCGCCGGCGGTTCCGCCGCATGGGCGTCTTCACGGAGGAGCTGGCAGCCGCCGCGACCGTGATCGACGCTCCCCGCGCCTGAAAAGCCCGAGGAAGTTATCCACACCGTCCACAGCCTTATCCCCCGGCCGGCAGTGCCGAATCCTAGGAAAACTGCTTGAGTCTGCACGAATATCACCGAAAGCGCTCGGCGGGAGCCACCCCTGAGCCCTTCCCCCCTAGCCGCCGACGGAGCCGGCGGCAGCCGATCTTCGTGGTGCAGCGCCACGACGCTCGGCGCCTGCACTACGACTTCCGGCTCGAGCGAAGCGGCGCACTCGTCAGCTGGGCGGTGCCGAAGGGCATCCCACTCGAGCCGGGCGGCCGCGCGCTCGCCGTCCACGTGGAGGACCACCCGATCGAATACGCGACCTTCGAGGGAGAGATTCCGAAAGGCCAGTACGGTGCGGGCACAGTCGAGATCTGGGATCACGGCACGTACGAGCTCGTCGAAGAGAAGCGTGACGGAGGGCTGACGGTGCGCCTGCACGGCGCCCGTCTCGAGGGGACGTGGGCGGTGGTGCCGGCCAAGCTCGACGGCGACCCGAAGAACTGGCTGCTGATCCGCAAGCGGGACGGGCAGGAGGCCGTCCGCACCGAGTACGTTCCCATGTTCGCCACGCTCGCCGCGGACGTGCCCCAGCGGGGCGACTGGCTCTTCGAGGTCAAGTTCGACGGCTATCGCGCCCTGGCGACCCTTGTTGCAGGCCAGGGCGCCACCCTGCGCAGCCGCCGCGGCAACGACCTCACCGCGCGCTTCGAGCGGGTTGCCAGGGAGCTGCCGCGCGCGCTCCGCACGCCGGATTGCGTACTAGACGGCGAGGTCTGTGCGCTCGACGAACAGGGCCGCGCCAGCTTCTCGGCCATGCAGCAGGGTAAATCGGGGACGCCCATCGCCTTCTACGTCTTCGACTTGCTCGAACTCGAGGGACGATCCGTGATCGACCTGTCGTTCAACGAGCGCCGCCGCCTGCTCGAGCCGCTGCTCGACCGTCGGAACGCAGTGATCAAGCTGTCGGAGACCTTCGACGATGGCGAAGGCCTGCTTCAGGCCGTCGGCGCTCAGGGGCTCGAGGGCATTGTCGCCAAGCGCGCCGACTCCCGCTACGTGCCGGGCAAACGCTCTCACGATTGGCTGAAGATCAAGACCCACGGCCGCCAGGAGTTCGTCGTCTGCGGCTACACGAAAGGTCAGGGGCGTCGCTCCTCCGTGTTCGGGTCGCTCGTGCTCGGCGTCTACCGCGGCGGCGAGCTGCACTTCGTCGGCAACGTCGGCACGGGCTTCAACGACACGGAGATCGACCGCTTGCTGGGGCTGCTGAAGCCCCTCGAGCGCCCGGATCCGCCGTTCGCCGTCCAGCCCAAGATGCCCCGCGTTCGCAAGGGCGACGTCATCTGGGTCGAGCCGCGCCTCGTCGCCGAGGTCGAGTTCAGCGAGTGGACGCACGATGGCCATCTGCGCCAGCCGTCCTACAAGGGCCTGCGCGAGGACAAGTCGCCGCGCGAGGTCCGCCAGGAGCTCCCGATCGACGAGGAGATCCGCAAGGGGAACCGAGTGCTCAAGCTGTCGAACCTGGACAAGGTCTTCTGGCCCGACGAGGGGATCACGAAGGGCGAGCTGCTCGCGTACTACCGGGCCGTCGCTCCCGCCGCGCTCCCGCATCTGCGCGACCGGCCGTTCACGATGAAGCGCTACCCGGACGGCTGGCAGGGCCAGTTCTTCTTCCAGAAAGATGCGCCGAAAGGGATGCCCGAGTGGATCAAGACCGTGCCGGTCATGGCCACGACCCGTGAGCGTCCGCGGCGCACGCGATCGATCCAGGCGCCACTCGTCAACGACGAGCTCGCGCTGCTCTGGATGGTGAACATGGGGTGCATCGACCTCAACGCCTGGTACTCGCGGATCGACAAGCCCGACCGTCCCGACTTCGTGCTCTTCGACCTCGATCCCTCGCCGGACGTCGGCTTCCGCGAGACGGTTGAGGTGGCGCTTCTCGTCAAGCAGGTGATGGACGTCCTCGACCTCGAATGCTTCGTGAAGACCTCGGGCTCGGACGGTATCCACGTGCTCATCCCCGTCGCGCGTCGCTACACGTACGAGGACACGCGCATGTTCGCGGAGATCGTGGCGCGGGCGCTGGCACGGACGCATCGCGGGCTCGTGACGAACGAGTGGTCGAAGTCGAAGCGGCGCGGCGTGTTGATCGACTCGAACCAGAACGGCGAGGGCAAGACGATCGCCTACCCGTACTCGGTGCGGCCGCGAGAGGGGGCACCGGTGTCGACCCCGCTGCGCTGGGAGGAAGTGGACGAGCGGCTCGACCCGGCGTCGTTCACGATGGATGCGGTGCTCCCACGCGTCGGGCAGCACGGCGACCTCTTCGAGGGCGTGCTGAAGACGCCGCAGCGGCTCGATCGGGCCCTGCGAGCGCTCAAGGCGTAGCGTGAAGCGGCGGAGCGCCGCATAATCGCTGCAGTGACGACCAAGGTCCTCGCCGTCGCGCTCGCGGTCTTCGTGCTGGGTGGAATCGCCGCGTGTGCCCTCTTCGCGATCGGGACCGAGTCAGCATCCGAGGTCGAAGGCCAGGTGGTGAAGCGCGCTTCTGCGTCTTCGAGCCGCGATCCCTCGCGCACCTGCCTCGCTGCAGGCCGACGGGCGCGCGGGAGCATCCACCTGTGCCGGACGCCCGCCGTCGGTGACCCGGGCGCGTTCTACGTCGAAACGGGCGACTCCTGGCGGATCCTGCCGGTCGCGGAGCCGGCCGGAACGTCGCACAGGGGCGTGGTGGTCGGCCACTGGAGCTGGGCTCGACTCTCGCCGAACGGCCGCACGCTGCTCGCTCAGTGGCCGGCCGAGTGCAAGGTGCCGATCGCGTTCTTCGTCGACGCGCGCGGAGGCCACCCGCGCGCAGTCACCGGACAGCGGCGCTGGCAAGACGCGCCGCAGTCGATCGCCCTCGGCTGGACGCCGGCCGGGGACGCTCGGGTGGCCCTCCCCGAGGGCGCCTGCGGAAAGGTTCACCGGCGCCCCGGCGTGTACGTGGTCTCGCCCCGTGGCGGGATGCGATACCAGGGACCGTACGACCGCCGCGAGCGGCCGCGCACCATCGACGAGCGGACGTGAGACTCGCCGATCTCGTTGCCGAGCTCGACGGGTATTTCCGCATCCCGCTCGTGGACGACGACGATTGGTCGCGGCTCTTCGCGAATGTTTACGCGACGCCGTACTGGCGCGAGTACGCGGAGCCCGGCTATGAGGAGCGCTGGAACGGGCTGATGGTGCGCGGCGTCGACGAGGTCGCGCGCGCCGCGACCTGCGTCTTCCCGGGGGACGAGGTGGTGGCGCGGCTCGAGCCCGGCACGTTCCTCTTCTCCGAGCACCCGCTCGACTACGCCGATGAGCCCGGCTTCTTGCCGCTTGCGCGCGAGACCTTCGAGCTGATGCGCGAGCGCTGCATCTCGTTCTACAACGCGCATGCGCCGCTCGATCAGCATCCAGAGATCGCACCGTCCCTTCTCTGCGCTCGTGCGGCCGGGCTGGAGAACATCGAGGACTACTTCCAGATCTCTGAGGCGCTGCCCGAGGGCGCGGCGGTAATCGGCGACTCGAGGGTGACGCTCGAGCAACTCGCCGAAGCACTTCGCTTGTACCTCGGGCCGGAGATCAAGGTGCACGTGATCTCGCGCCCGCGGCCACGAGCGGGCCGGGTTGCCGTGGTAGCCGGAGGCGGCGCGACCGCAGACATCCTCCAGGCCTCGCTCGACCGCGGCTGTCAGACGTACGTGACCGGCAACGCCGCTACGAACTGCCGTGTGCCTGAGGTGCAGGAGGAGTTGCGGCGCTTCCGACGACTCGCCGATGAGTACGACGTCGCGCTCATCGACGCAACGCACTACGGCATGGAGAAGCCGCCGCAGCTCGCGATGGTGAGCTGGTTCTCCGCGCGGGGAATCGACGCCGAGTTCATTCCGAACGGGCCGAAGTAGGCCGGTAGAGCTTGACGTAGCGTCCGACCGTCTCGAAGCCGAGCCGTCGGTAGAGCTCCTTCGGCCAGTCCGCCTCGTCCGCCACGAGGAAGACGAACTCAGCGCCGCCGGCGCGCGCCTCCTGGACGGCACGTATGACGACCGCCTTCGCGTAACCACGGCCACGGTGCGCTTCCGCCGTGGCTACGTCCTCGATCTGCGCCTCGTCGCCCTCTGCATAGAGGTCGGTGTAGCTCACTACCTCGCCACCGACGTGCACTGCGAAGCAGCGCACGCTCACCCAGCGCGCGAGCAGGGTGCGGGCGTCGAGCAGCTGCTCGGCGACGTCGGGGCTGCCCCATGGGTACGTGAGGATCTGAGCGCGCCGCGCCGGGCGCAGCGCAGCCTCATCGAGCTCCTCGACCGTGGAGGTGTCGGGCAGCTCGTCGGGCGGCCGGCGTTGCACCATCACGACGTTGCGGTGCACGTCCCAGCCGGGGAAGGCGGGCGCGAGCCGCTCGCCGTCCTGCGCGTGAGGGAAGACGAGCGCGCGGTGCTCGAGTCCGGCGTCCCTGAAGACACGGTCGGACGCGGCCGCAAGCTCCGCGGCCGACGTCCCGGAGCGAAGCTCGTCAACGTAGAGGAAGTTGGAGTCGTAGCGCTTCGGCAGCTCGGGTGTAAGCACGGCCGTCCCGAAGGCAAAGGGCCGCTCGTCGGTCCCGCGAGCGTCGGCGCGGCGCATGAACGCCCAGGCGCGACGCGCCTCGTCACTCATCGCCGAGTCGCCTCGGATGACCGAGCATGCCGAGCTCGGCGATGTCGCGGCGGAAGAGCAGCCCCACGCTCCAATCCACGAGCACACGCAGCTTCCGCGAGAAGAGCGGCAGCTGGTAGAGGTGGTACGTCCGCGTCACCCACCAGCCGGGAAATCCGCGCAGCTTGAGACCGAATACGTCCGCGATCGCCTTGTGGCGCCCCAGTGTCGCCGCCTGGCCGCGCATCCGGTAGCGGTAGGGTCGCGGCTCACCCTTGAGGTTCTTCGCCAGCCGCCGGGCCTGGCGGAGCGCGTGCTGGCTCGTGGGCGGGTCGAACTCGTCCGGGGTGGCGAGGTTGGGGACGCGCGCGCAGTCGCCGAGCGCCCAGACGCGGTCTAGTTCGGCAACGCGAAAGGTTTCGTCGATCTCGACTCGGCCGCGGTCGTCGAGCGGCAGGCCCCACCCGGCGAGCTGCGGGTGCGCACGCACGCCTGCCGTCCACACGAGCGTGTTCGTCTCGATGCGCTCACCGTCCGAGAGGACGACGGCGTGCTGCTCGACCGACTCCAGGGTCGTGGAGACGCGGATATCGACGCCGCGGCGCCCGAGGAGCTGGGCGGCGTAGTCGCCGAGGCGGCGCGGGATCTCCGGGAGGATCTTCGGCGCCGCGTCGACAAGCACCCAGCGCTGCGTGAGCCCGCGCAACGTCGGGTAGTAGCGCATGGCGTCCCGAACGAGGTCGGAGAGCTCGGCGAGCGCCTCGACGCCCGCGTACCCGGCTCCGACGAAGACGTACGTGAGGTGGCGTGAGACCCACTCATTGAGGTCCGGGCGGGCCATGGCGAGCTCGAGCTCGCGGAGGACGTGGTTGCGCAGGTGGATGGCGTCGGCGAGGCTCTTGAAACCGAGGCCGTGCTCGGCGAGTCCGGGGATCGGGAGTGTCCGGGCAACGGCCCCGAGCGCGATGACCAGATCGTCGTAGCGGATCTCGAACGCGCCGGCCTCACCCTCGACCGTGACGGCCCGGCGGCCCGTGTCGAGCGCGGTCGCCCGCCCGAGTAGCAGCTCCGCATGCGGGCACATCTGCCGGATCGGGACGACGATGTGGCGCGGCTCGAGCGTGCCCGAAGCGGCCTCGGGCAGAAGAGGCGTGTAGAGCATGAAGTTCTCGGGACTGACGATCGTTGCGCCGCGCTTGCCGAGCAGACGTGCCACGTAAGCGCCGGCGAATCCGCCGCCGGCGATCAGCGTGCCGCCGTGGGCGTCGCGCACTGCCACGCTGCGCTTCTACCATCGCGGCGTGACGCGGGTACAGGTGTCGGTGATCGGGAGCGGCGCCGAGCACGTCGAGCAGGCGGCGGAGGTGGGCCGCCTGCTGGCGGAGCGCGGCGCGGTGGTGGTGACCGGCGGGCTCGGGGAGGTGATGGCCGCGGCTTCGCGCGGCGCGAAATCGGCCGGCGGGATCACGATCGGCATCCTGCCGGGCGAGCGGCGTGCGGACGCGAACGAGTGGATCGATCACGCGGTCGTGACCGGGATCGGCCACGCGCGCAACCTCGCCGTGGCCGCATCGGGGGATGCGGTGATCGCGGTCGGCGGCTCATGGGGCACGCTGGCGGAAATCGGGTTCGCCCGCCGTCTGGGACGCCCGGTAGTCGTGCTTGAGCCGGGCTGGGAGGTTGAGGGTGTCGAGCGGGCGGATACGCCGGCGGAGGCGGTCGAGCGCGCCATGAGACTGGTCTTGAACCGACGAGTCTGAGGGACTGTCCCTGGGACAGGTCTGCAAGGCCGGCAGCCAGTGTCGCTTTCTCCGTGGCACTGAGCGGTTTCGCACCTGAACGCGTCCGGCCCGGCCGTGGCCGAAGGATCGTCCCTAGGACATGTCCGCTACTTCTGCGAGCCGGCGCTCGAGGTACGCGCGCTCGATCGGGTTCGTGACGAGCTCGAGCGCGCGCCGGTACGCGGCCGCCGACTCGACGTTCCGGTCGGAGCGCCGCAGGAGGTCGGCCCGGGTCGCGTGCAAGAGGTGGTAGCGATCGAGACCCGCGATGCGATCCACCAGCTCGAGGCCCGCTGCCAGGCCCATGGCCATCGCGACGGCAACCGCCCGGTTCAGCTCGACCACGGGCGAGGGTTGGAGGCGCCCGAGCTCGGCGTAGAGGGCGGCGATCTGCTCCCAGTCGGTCTCCTCGTACGCCGGCGCCTCGGTGTGGAGGGCGGCGATCGCGGCCTGAAGCTGGTACGGACCCGGTTGTCTTTAGCCGCAGCGCTCTCTGGAGCACTCGCTCGCCTTCGGCAACGCGATCGCGATTCCACGACGAGCGGTCTGATCCTCGAGCAGTACGAGCTCACCACGCGCCCCCACGCGTGCTTCGCCCCGCGCGTCCTGGAAGAGCACCAGCGCGAGCAATCCGAGCGCTTCGGCCTCGTCAGGCATGAGGACTGCAAGCAGGCGACCCAGCCGGATCGCCTCGTCGCAAAGGTCGGGGCGCACGAGCCCGTCGCCACCCGCGGCCGTGTACCCCTCGTTGAAGATCAGGTAGACGACGGCGAGGACCGCACCGAGCCGGTCGGGTAGCAGGTGGTCAGGCGGCACTCGAAACGGAATGCCGGCCTCGCGGATCTTCCGCTTCGCGCGCACGAGCCGCTGGGCCAGGGTTGCCTCCGAAAGGAGGAAGGCGCGCGCGATTTCGGAGGTTTGCAAGCCGCCGACGAGACGCAGGGTCAACGCCACCTGGGCGTCAGGAGCAAGCGCCGGGTGGCAGCAGGTGAAGACCAGGCTCAGCCGCTCGTCGGGGATGGTGCTCTCGTCCACGTCCTCCTCCTGCGGCGCGGTCTCCTCGAGGCGGGCGAGCAGCTCCTTCTTGCGCTCGAGGTTGCGCTCTCGGCGGATGCGGTCGATGGCTCGGTTGTGCGCGGTCGTGACGATCCACGCGCCCGGATTTCGCGGGCACGCCATCCCGCGGCCAGCGCTCGAGCGCGACGGCGAATGCGTCCTGCACCGCGTCCTCGGCGCGGTCGAGGTCACCGAGCGCCCGGGTGAGGTACGCGAGCGAGCGTCCCCACTCCTCCCGGAAAGCGCGAGCGACCGCCTCTATGCGCGCACCTCCGTCATTCGAAGACGGGACGGATCTCGACCGAGCCGCGCGCGGCAAGCGGGACGCGCGATGCGATGTCGATGGCCTGGTCGAGGTCGTCGCACTCGAGGAAGAACGCACCGCCGATCTGCTCTTTCGTCTCCGCGTAGGGGCCGTCCATCACGACAGGCTGTCCTTCGTGGTAGCGGACCGTCCGTGCGCTCGAGGGCTCGTCGAGCTCGGCGCCGTCGACCGATGTCGCAGTCTGCTGCATGTACTCGAAGAGCTCCAGCCACTGCGGCATCACGTCGGGCCGTCTGGATCTCCTCGGGCGTCATGTTCGTGACCGGGAGGGATCGCTGTAGAGGAGCAGGACGTACTTCACGACGCGCGGCCCTCCTCATAGACGGCACGGATCTCGATCCCGGAGGTCGTGGCGGGTACAGGCAGCCCGCGCACGAGGTCCACGACCTCGTCCAACGAGTCCGCCTCGAGCAGGAAGTAGCCGCCGAGCGCCTCCTTCGTCTCGGTGTACGGGCCGTCGGTCACGAGCGTCTCGCCGTCCCGTACGCGTACGGTCGTGGCGCGATCGGTCGGTTGGAGGTGGCCGGAATGCAGGAGGGTGCCGCTCTCGCGTTGGCTTTGCGCGAATGCCGCGTACTGCTGTTTCGTGGTCTCGCGCTCCTGGTCTGTGAGCGCGCTCCACTCGCGCTCGTCACCGTGGATCATGAGCAAGAACTTCATCGGCCCGTCTCTCCTTTCCTCGAGTGCGCGTTACGTGGGGACGACGAAGGGCGACGGGCAGGATCGACACTGAAGTACGAAATCGTCACATACCCGGCACACAGGGGTGCGCTCGCACGCGCTAGCGTGCCGTCAGGGGGCCTCGGCCTCCCCTTGGGGAAGACCTGTCAAATGCGACAGGCACGTCCGGCCCGGGCCGTGTCATTACGAGGCAAGCATGGCGTCTAGCAGCGCGAGCGAGCCGGACTTGTCGAGCGGCTCGTTGAGATTGCCGCACTTCGGCGACTGAACACAGGACGGACAGCCCCGCTCGCACGGGCAGCCGCGGATCATGCGCGCGGTGTCCTCGACCCAGCCCTCGAACACGTCGAAGCCGCGCTCCGCGATGCCGACCCCGCCGGCGTGCCCGTCGTAGACGAAGACAGTCGGCCGACCCGTCTGAAAATGGGCGTTCGTGGACAGGCCGCCGATGTCCCAGCGGTCGCACATGGCCCAGAGCGGCAGCAGCGCGATCATCCCGTGCTCCGCCGCATGCAGCGTCCCCAGCAGCTTCGGCATCCTGTCGAGCCCGCCGGCGAGCTGCTCCGGCTCGGGGAGGTACCAGACCGCCTCCGTCTCGAAGGTGGTCTGCGGCAGGTCGAGCGGCTCCAGGTCGATGGTCGAGCCGTCGCGGATCGACTTGCGCTGGAACGCCACCACCTGCTCGCTTACGGTCACGCGCCCGAAGAAGACGTCGAGGCCGAGCTGCCGCGCCTGCTGCTCGACGCCTTCGATCGCCGTCGTCGTCTCCTTCTTCGCCTGCGTGTAGTAGTCGCCCCGGAACGGCTCGACGAGCGCCGTCCGTGCCTCGAGGTCGAGCGCGAGCACGCGGAACGATTCGCCGCCGTGCAGGTAGACGGCGCCCTCGTGCACGGTCGAGTAGGCGCGCTCGCGCTCGGCGAGGCCGAGGATCGAGCCGGTCTCCGCGTCCACGATCGTGAACGGGTCGGGAGTCGCGGAGCGGAGGCCGAAGCGCCCGGCGGGATAGTCGCGGCCGTTCCAGACGTACCCGGCTTTCGTGTGCTTGAGCTCCGGCAGCACCGCCGCCCGCTCCAGTGCCGCCTCGCCGAGCACAGGCGTGTCCCGCCCATCGAGCGGCGCCTCGAATGCGGCCGAGCGCACGTGGCCGTCGAGCACGCGCCGGTTCTCGTGGTCGAGGATGGCCGCCTCGACGCGGCGGCGCAGCAGCGTCTCCGGCTCGCGCATGAAGTACTGATCGAGCGCGTCCTCGCTCGCGACGAGGATCGCCAGGCCGTGCCCGCGCCGGCCCGCGCGTCCCCACTGCTGCCGCAAGCTGGACATCGTCCCGGGAAAGCCGACGGAGATGACGCAGTCGAGGAGACCCACGTCGATGCCGAGCTCAAGCGCGTCCGTCGCGGCTACCCCCAGCAGGTCGCCTTCCACGAGTCGCCGCTCGATCTCGCGCCGCTGGGCGGGCGTGTACCCGGCCCGATAGGGGGACAGGCGCGCGGCGAGCTCGCGGTCAAGACGTTCGGCCGTAAACCGGTGGATGAGCTCGGCAGTCTTGCGGCCCTTTGCGAAGCAGAGCGTCCGTAGCCCGCGTTCGACGAGGCCGGCCATCAGGCGCGATGCTTCGCCGAGCGCGCTCGCACGCAAGCCGAGCTCCTCGTCCGTGAGCGGCGGGTTCCAGAGTGCGATCGTCCGCTCGGCCCTCGGTGCGCCGTCGTCGCCGATCACCGTCGCGTCCACTCCGACGAGCAGCCGTGCGAGCTGTGCCGGGTTAGCGATCGTCGCCGAGGCGAGCAGGAACTGTGGGTCAGCCCCGTACACCCGCGCGAGCCGTCGCAGGCGGCGCAGCACGTTCGCGACGTGCGATCCGAAAACGCCCCGATAGACGTGCGCCTCGTCGACGACGACGTACCGAAGGTTCGCCAGGACGTCGCCCCAGCGGTCGTGGTGGGGCAGGACGCCCACGTGGAGCATGTCCGGGTTGGTGAGGACGGCGTTTGACCACTTGCGGATCTGCCAGCGCTGCTCGCCGGGCGTGTCGCCGTCGTAGATCGCCGGACGCACGCGCGCCACGCCGAGCTCCGCGAGCCCGCGCAGCTGGTCCTGCGCGAGCGCCTTCGTCGGGTAGAGATAGAGCGCCCGCTGCTTCGGGTCCCGTGCCAGCGCGTCGAGCACCGGCAGGTTGAACGCGAGCGTCTTGCCGCTCGCCGTCCCGGTCGTGACGATCAGGTCCTCGCCGCGGGCGGCGGCCAGCCAGGCATCGGCTTGGTGCGTGTAGAGCGTTGCGATGTCGCGCGCAGCGAGCGCCTGCGCCACGCGCGAATGGAGGTTCGGCGGCAGCGGCACTGTGTCGGCCTCACGCCGTGGCTCGAGCTCGACGTGCGCGAGCTCCTCCGCGCCGCCCAGGATGTCGTCCCAGAGCGCCGGCGCGACGGTCATCGCCGGGCGCGGAGCGCGATCATCCAGGGGTACTCCCGCAGTTGGGGCTCCTCGAACTGCTCGAGCCGCAGGCCTGCGTCCAGGAACGCCTGCACGAGAAGCCCGAGCGGGAGGTGCACCGCGCCGACCTTCGCCCGCAGGCCGTGCGGCGAAATTCCGGGTGCGTCGTGGTACCGCCCGGTCTGCCAGTAGCCCGGATGGAGTGTCGGCACCCCTTCGGCGCTGACGAACCGCGAGTGGGGTCCGACAAAGCACGGATGCGCGCCCTGGTAGACGAAGGGCGCGCCCGGACGCAGGACGCGGGCGATCTCCCGGAGCACGGCGGCGACGTCGCCCACATCGGTGTGCGTCCACATCGAGACCGCGGCGTCGAAGGAAGCATCATCGAAGGGAAGTTCCTCGGCGTCGGCGAGTACGACCTCGACGCCGCGCGAGCGCGCCAGGCGCAGCTGATCCTCCGAGACGTCGACGCCCGTAACTCCCAGCCGAGCTGTGCGAACGCGACGGCGTGCAGGCCTCCGCCGCAGCCGACGTCGAGCAGGCGCCCGCTGCCCTTCCCGAGCAGCCGGAGGACGATCCCGCGCGCGAACTCGCCCAGCGGCGTTGCGACCAGCTCGCGCTCGTACCACTCGGCGACGCCGTCGTAGCGGGCAATGCGGCTCATCTCGACGATGCTAGCGCCGCCGGACCAGCGCTCCATTCCGGCGCAGAACCGTCACACAATCGGAACGTCCGCGGGGTCAGACCCAGGCCGTGTCCCGCAGGGACACGGCCTTCGGGCCGAGAGTGTGCCGGTTCAGGAACGGTGCGTCCCTAGAATGAAGCGACCGGGGTGCCGCGTCGCGGCTGAGATCACACCCGTCGAACCTGATCCGGGTAATGCCGGCGAAGGGAGTCCATGGGCGTTTCGAGAGCACTGACGATCGCCGGCTCCGATTCCGGGGGCGGCGCCGGGATCCAGGCCGACCTGAAGGCGTTCGCGCGCTACGGCTGTCACGGCATGTCGGCGATCGTCGCGCTGACCGCGCAGAACACCACCGGCGTGACCGCCGTGCACGAGTGTCCTCCCGACTTCGTGCGCGCGCAGCTCGAGGTGGTTTTCTCCGACATCGGCGTGGACGCCGCCAAGACGGGAATGCTCTTCTCGCGGGCGATCATCGAGGCGGTCGCCGACTTCCTGGATGAACACCGCGTCCCGCTCGTCGTGGATCCGGTGATGGTCGCGAGCTCGGGGGCGCGCCTGCTCCAAGACGACGCCGTGGACGTGCTCGTGCAGCGGCTGTTTCCGCTCGCTACCGTCGTCACGCCGAATCTTCCCGAGGCGGAGGGTCTCGCAGGATTCGCCGGGTCACGAGCGCAACTGGCCGAGCGGCTTCACGAGCTCGGAGCACCCGCGGTGATCGTCACCGGCGGACACGGTGCGGACGCGGTTGACCACCTGTTCGACGGCGAGCGGCATTTGCCGCAAAGCGTCGAGCGGCATGCAGTCGGGACGACGCACGGCGCCGGCTGCACCCATTCCGCGGCGCTCACGGTCGCGCTTGCCCGCGGTTATCCGCTGGACAAAGCCGCGAACTTCGCCGCGAAGATCGCAGGCGATGCAGTCCGCTTGGGGCTCCCTGAGCTCGGCGAGGGCGAGGGGCCCGTCGACGTCTTCAACTTGAGGGGAGCAGCATGAGTCTTGCCACGGGCGATTCCTTGCGGCGTTTGCGTGAGCAGAAGCCGCTCGTCCACCAGATCACGAACTACGTCGTCATGAACGAGACCGCGAACGCGACGCTCGCGATCGGGGCGTTGCCGGTCATGGCGCACGCGCGCGAGGAGGTCGAGCAGATGGCCGCGCTGGCGGGGGCTCTCGTGCTGAACATCGGCACGCTCTCGCCGCACTGGGTCGAGGCGATGTTGCTGGCCGGAACGGCCGCCAACGGCGCCGGTGTGCCTGTCGTGCTCGACCCGGTCGGCGCCGGAGCAACCGACTACCGGACGGAGACGGCACGGAGGATCGCGGACGAGATGCGGCTCGCCGTGGTGCGCGGCAACGCCGCGGAGATCGCCACGCTTGCAGGCCGGCAGGCTGAGATTCGCGGCGTCGAGTCGATCGGCGCGGCCGGCTCGGGCGCCGAGCTCGCGTGCGCCGCAGCCCACGCGCTCGGCTGCGTGGCGGCTGTCACCGGACCGGTCGACTACGTCTCGGACGGCGACCGCGTGATCGCCGTCGAAAACGGGCACCCGCTGCTGGGTACGGTGACGGGAACGGGCTGCATGTCCACGGCGCTGACCGGGTGCTTCCTGGCCGTCCTTCGCGATGAACCAGCGCAGGCTGCCGCGGAGGCACTCGTGGCTTTCGGGCTGGCCGGCGAGCACGCTGCCCGCGATGCGCGCGGCCCGGGCAGCTTCCACGTGGCGCTCTACGACGCGCTGTATGCCCTCGATCCGGAAACGATCGACGCCGGCGCCCGCGCCTCGATAACGTGAGGCTGCACGCCCTCGTCGAGGACGCCGCGGCGGCACAGATCGCGCTCGAGGGCGGCGCGACCGTGATTCAGCTGCGACTCAAAGCCGGCACGACCGAAGTCGTGGTGCACGGCCGTGCGTTCGCAAAGCTCTGCCGCCAACACGGCGCCACCTTCGTCGTCAACGACGACGTCGGCGCGGCGATCGAGCTCGGCGCGGACGGCGTGCACCTGGGCCGAAACGACGCCGGTGCGGATCGGGCGCGCGAGGCCGGACTCATGCTCGGGCTTTCAGCCGCCGGTGTCCAGCAGGCCCGGCAGGCCGAGAGCGAAGGCGCCATCTACATCGGTGCAGGACCCGTGTGGGCGACGCCGTCCAAGCGAGACGCCGAGCCCCCAATTGGCCTCGGGGGGCTTGCCGCCGTCGCGGCCGCCGTCGCCGTACCTGTGGTCGCGATCGGCGGCGTGGACGCGAACAATGCGGGCGATTGCATCCGCGCGGGCGCGGCCGGCGTCGCCGTCATCCGCGCCGCTGGCGACCCCGCCCTCAGAGCTGCGGTCGATGCTGCTCTCTGACGTCGGCGAGGCCGGCCTGCTGGCGGAGCTCGAGCGCCGCGGCCTGGCGGTGGCGCTCGAGCACGACGCAGCGCGGGTCGCACCCGATCTCGTCGTCTCGCAGGACGTTCTCGTGGAGAACGTGCACTTCCGCCTGGACTGGACTTCCTGGCGCGACCTCGGCTGGAAAGCCGCGGCCGTCAACCTGAGCGACCTCGCCGCGTCGGGAGCCGACCCGGTTGGTCTCCTCGTGACGCTGGCGGCACCCGGCTGCACGCCGCTCGACGCCGTGCTCGAGCTCTACCAGGGAATCCGGGAGACGGGCGTGCCCGTACTCGGCGGGGACACGAGTGGTGCAGAGCATGTCTTCTTGGCGGTCACCGCGCTCGGGCGTGCAGCCCGTGTGCCCGGCCGTGCGGGAGCGCGTGCGGGGGATGTGCTCGCGGTCACCGGCCCGCTCGGCGGCTCGGCCGCCGGGTACGAATGCCTGCGGCATGGGCTCGACGGCCCGCTCGTCGCCGCGCACCTGCGGCCGCCGCTTCGCCTGGCCGAGGGACGGAGGCTGGCCGCGGACGCCACGGCGATGCTCGACCTCTCGGACGGCCTCGCGACGGACGCGGCCCACCTTGCGCGCCGCTCGGGGTGCCGGATCGTGGTCGAGCTCGAGCGCGTCCCGCTCGCGGACGGAGTCGGGGCCGTCGCGGAGCGGGCCGGCCGTACCGTCTGGGAGCTCGCATGCGGATTCGGAGAGGACTACGAGCTGCTCTGCGCCCTCTCGCGCGGGGCGGCCGAGCGCCACGCCGTCCACGTCGTCGGCCGCTGCGAGCACGGCGAGGGCGTCTCGCTCGAGCTGCACGGCCGCCCGCTCGCGCTCGGCGGCTGGCGCCACTTCGCCGCGCCTTGACCGCGTTGCCGCGCTCTGTAGGCTGACGCGCGGGAGGGCAAGCCGGTCGGGGCCGGGAGGTGGCGCGTGATCCGTTTCGTGATCGGACGTCTGGTGTGGGCCTTCGTCCTCTTCCTCGTCCTGACGTTTGTCACGTACGTCCTCTTCTTCCTGCTGCCTTCGAACCCGACGCAGATCGGGCGCGGACAGTTCGCCGAGACGTTCGAGATCCGCGACGCGTACACGCTCGAGGGACCGTTCTACGAGGAGTGGGCGCGCTTCACGTGGGGCGTCGTCACCGACGGCGAACTCGGGAGGTCGTACTACAACCGCAGGCCGGTGACCGAGCTGATCGAGGGCGCCGCGCCAGTGACCGCGTCGCTGATCCTGGGCGGCGCCGTCGTCTGGCTTCTGATCGCGATCCCCCTCGGCGTGCTGTCCGGATTACGACCGCGCTCGACGCTCGACCGACTCGGCATGGTGTTCGTGCTCATCGGGGTCTCGACCCACCCCGTCTGGCTCGGCCTGATCTTTCGCTACTTCTTCGCGGGACGCCTTGCCTGGGCTCCCCCGGGTGGTTACTGCGACCTGATCAACCCGGGGTCGTTCTGCGGAGGCCCGCGCCCTTGGGTCTCGCACCTGATCTTGCCCTGGCTGACATTCGCCCTGCTCTTCGCAGCGATCTACGTCCGCATGATCCGCGCCAGCGTGATCGAGACGATCAACGAGGACTACATCCGGACCGCATGGGCGAAGGGTACGCCGCGGTGGCTCGTGATCCGCCGCCACATCCTCCGCAACGCCATGCTGCCGATCGTGACCATGCTCTCCGTGGACATGGCCGTTGCCATCGCCGGGCCTGTCGGCGCGTCCGTGTTCGTCGAACGCGTGTTCGGGCTGCCGGGCCTCGGGACGCTGGCCGTCGACAGCCTGACGCGCCGCGACATCCCGATTGTCCTCGGCGTCGTGATCACGATCATGACTGTCATCCTGGTCTTGAACCTGATCACCGACATCGTGTACTCGGTGATCGACCCGCGGGTCCGTGTGCGCGGAGCAAGCCTTGAACCGGAGGATAGGGGCCTCCCGCTGCGCGAGCGGGTGCACGCGGCCGAGGGCGCGGGCCGCTTCGCGTGAACGTGGTCAGCGATGCGAGCTTCGAGCGCAAGGTGCTCAACGCTGACCGGCCCGTCGTCGTCGATTTCTGGGCGCCGTGGTGCGGGCCGTGCCGCGCGGTCGAGCCGATCCTCGCCGCGCTCGCGGAGGAGCACGCGGGGAAGGTCGAGTTCTTGCGGCTCGACGTTGACGCCAACCCGGCGACTGCCGCGCGCTACGACGTCCTGGCTCTGCCGACGGCAATCCTGTTCGCGGACGGCGAGGCGCGTGCGGCGGTTGCGGGTGCCCGGCGGCGGCTGGACTACGAGCGGGCCTGGGCTCCGTGGCTACAGGCGGCGGCGTAGCGCGGCGAGCCGGAGCGCGGGCACCTTCCAGATCCCCTCGAGCACGATCGCGCGGCTCATCTTCGAGCCGCCCGCCTCGCGGTCGACGAACATGATCGGGATCTCGACGACGCGGAAGCCCCGCCGCATCGTCCGGTAGGTCGTCTCGATCTGGAATGCGTACCCGAGCGAGCTGATCGACGAAAGGTCGATGGCTTCGAGCACCGCGCGCCGGTAGCACTTGAAGCCGCCCGTGAGGTCGCGCACGGCGACGGCGAGTAGCAGCTGGGCGTAGAGCGACCCGCCGCGCGAGACGGCACGTCGCACGAGCCCCCAGTTGCGCACACCGCCGCCGGGCACGTAGCGGGAGCCGAGCACGAGGTCGGCTCCCGCGGCGGCCGCGATCAGGCGCGGCACGTCGGCGGGCGAATGGGAGAAGTCGCAGTCCATCTCCAGCACGAGCTCGGCGCCGGCGTCGAGTGCGCAGCGGAAGCCGGCGAGGTAGGCGCGCCCCAGGCCTTGCTTTGCCGGGCGGTGGAGGACGTCCACATACTGGAGTTCGGCCGCGAGTCGGTCGGCCAGCTCGCCGGTGCCGTCGGGGGACGAGTCGTCGACCACGAGCACGCGGTCGTCGGGTCCGAGCACCTCGCCGAGCGCGCGCAGCATCGGCTCGAGATTCTCCCGCTCGTTGTAGGTGGGCAAGCACACGAATGCGCGCACGCCACGATCTTGCCCGACACCCGGTGCGCGATACTCGCCACACATTCGTCGCGCACGCGTGGCCCAGGCCGTGTCCCTGCGGGACACGGCCTGGGTCTGACCCCTGCTTCGTGCCGAGTCTGTGTCGGATTCATGCCGTCTCTGTGACGGGCCGCGTAGCATCGGCGCATGGCGCAGGGTCTCCCTCGCAACAGCGACGTGGCCGACCAGTTCGACCTGCTCGCCGACCTGCTCGAGCTCGAGGACAAGGACTTCTTCCAGGTGCTCGCTTACCGGCGCGCTGCCACCCTCATCCGCGAGACGCCGCGCTCCGTCGCCGAGCTTGCTGTCGCCGGCCGCGCGAAGGAGCTGCCCGGCATCGGCGCGACGATCGAGGGCAAGATCGCGCAGATCGCCGAGACGGGCGAGATGGAGGCGCTCACGAAGCGCAGGGAGCGCGTACCCGCCGATGTCGTCTCGTTCATGCGGCTGCCCGGCCTCGGCCCGAAGACGGCGCGCCGTATCTGGCAGGAGCTCGGCGTTACGACACTCGCGGAGCTGAAGCGCGCCGCGAAGGAGCAACAGCTGCGCACGCTCCGCGGACTCGGCGCGAAGACGGAGGAGAACGTGCTGCGCGCGCTCGCCGCCAAACCCGCCGGCCCGCCCCGAACGCTCCTCGGGACGGCCCTGCCTGCGCTGCTCGCCGTCGTCTCGGTGCTTCGCGAGCACCCAGCCGCCCACCTCGTCTCCGAGGCCGGGAGCGCCCGCCGCCGCCGCGAGACCGTGCGCGACCTCGACGTCATCGCTACCGCGGCCGACCCACGCGCCCTCACCGAATACCTCACCAAGCTGACCTGGGTTGCCGAGGTCGCAGCGCGCGGGCCTACCAAGGCGACCGTCCTCTCGCACGACGGCCTGCGCTTCGACCTCCGGGTTGTTCCCCCAGAGTCGTACGGAAACCTCCTCCAGCACTTCACGGGTTCCAAAGAGCACAACGTCGCGCTGCGCGAGGACGCCGTGCGGCGCGGCCTCTCGGTCTCGGAGTACGGCGTGCAGGACACGGAGACGCGCGATGTCTTCCAGACTCGCTCCGAGGAGGAGTTGTACGCCTACCTCGGGTACCAGTTCATCCCGCCCGAGCTGCGCGAGAACCGGGGCGAGCTGGAGGCTGCGCGCCGCGGCGAGCTGCCGGAGCGCCTCGTCGAGCACGGCGATCTGCGTGGCGACCTGCACGCGCACACGACATGGTCGGACGGTCGCAACACGGTGGAGGAGATGGCGGTGGCGGCGCGAGAGCGCGGCTACGAGTACCTGGCGATCTGCGACCATTCACAACGTCTCCGCGACGGCCGTCTCGAAGCTCAGGCGAAGGAGATCGAGGCGCTGAACCGACGTCTCGCACCGTTCCGCCTGCTGCGCGGGGTGGAAGTGAGCATCCGCGCTGACGGGACCGTCGATCTGCCTGAGGAGGAGCTTGCGGAGCTGGACTGGGTGGTCGCGTCGCTGCACTCGAGCTTCGACCGTGAGCCGACCGCGCGCGCGCTCGCCGCGATCGAGAACCCCCACGTGGACTGCATCGGCCACCTGACCGGCCGCAAGATCAACCGGCGCGGCCCGGCGGACGTGAACGTGGAGCTCGTCATCGAGCGCGCGGCGGCAACGGGAACGGCGCTTGAGATCAACTCCCAGCCCGACCGGCTGGACCTCACCGATGTGAACGCCCGGGCCGCCGCCGAGGCGGGGGTGCGGATCCCCGTGACGAGCGACGGCCACGGGATCGAGACACTCGAGTACGTCGAGGTCGGCGTCGGCCAGGCGCGCCGCGCCTGGCTGACGCGCGAACAGGTGCTGAACACGCGTCCCTGGCGCGAGATCGCGACGCCTTCCTAGAGCTTGCGCAACAGCTCGAGCACCCCCTGCGTACCCTCGACCACCAGGTCCGCGGCGACCGCGAGTCCCTCCGGCATCTCCGCCGACGCCACGGCCACGGTGACGCCGAGCTCCAGCCCGCGCAGCGCCTGGAAGGCGTCCAAATCGGTCGTGTCGTCGCCGGCGTAGAGCGCCCGTCTCAGGCCACGGGACTCGGTGAGCGCACGCACAGCTGTGCCCTTGTTGGCCGCGACCGCCGGGCGCAGCTCCAGCACCTTGCGACCGAAGCGCGCGTCGATGCCCTCCGCGCGCGCCCGCTCGGCCACGCTCTCGAGGGTCGCCCGCGCCTCAGCCTGATCCGTTGACGTGCGGTAGTGGAACGAGACCGTCACACCCTTGTCCTCGACCGGCCAATCCACCGTGGCCGCGAACGCGAGCAGCCGGTCGCGCCAGCCGGCCGCCTCCGGGTGCAGCTCGAGGCCGTGCGCTCCGACGTACTCGACGCTCTCGACACCAACAAGACGCGCGACATCGTCTCGCGCGCGGCCGCTTACGCACGCGACGAGCGCGTAGCGGCCGGCGAGACGCCGGAGCTCGCGCCGTGTCTCCTCGGGCACGCGTGCATCCTCGGGCCGCGCCACGATCGGCGCGAGCGTCCCGTCCACGTCGAGGATCACCGCCACCGCGCCAGGCTCCGCCGCCAGTGACGCAAGGCCGGGGAACAGCTTCACCCAAATAGGATAGGCCCGTGCGGCTGGTCGCCATCGGCCTCACCGCGGGCCTCTTCTCCGCACTCTTCGGGGTCGGCGGCGGCATTGTCATCGTGCCGCTGCTCGTGGCGGCGGGGTTCCGGGAACGGCCCGCCACGGGGACATCCCTCGCGGCCATCGGCCTGATCGCCATCGCGGGCGCTGCCCTGTACGCCTTGCGCGGCGAGGTCGAGCCGGGGCCGGCCGCCCTAGTGGGTCTCCCAGCCGCCGTAGGTGCCGTCGCCGGCGCCGCGCTCCAGCAGCGCCTCACAACGCGCGCGCTGGCGCTGGCCTTCGCCGCGTTCCTCGCCGTTGTCGGCATCCGGCTGCTCGTCCTGTGACGACCGTCCTGATCGCCGTTGGCGCCGGTCTCGCGGCGGGCGTGCTCGCGGGCCTCTTCGGCGTGGGCGGAGGCATCCTTTTCGTGCCCGTGCTCACTCTTGGCCTCGGCCTGTCGCAGATCGAGGGCGAGGCGACTTCGCTGCTCGCCATCATTCCGACTGTTGCGGCGGGCGCCTGGCGCCAGCACGGCTACGGTAACGTTTGCTGGCGGGCCGCGCTGATCGTCGGACTCGCCGCCCTCGGCGGCGTGGAGGCCGGGGTGCGCATCGCCACGGCGCTTCCCGAGGACACGCTGAGACGGCTTTTCGGCGCGCTCATGCTGGCGGCCGCCGCACAGCTCGTCTGGCGCTCCCTCCACGACGATTAGGCCGCGCCGGAGCAGTTTTCCGGAACTTGGTCGATAATGGAGGGGATGGCGCGCCGCCTCGCCCTTTCCACTGCCCTGGTTTTCACCGTGCTGACTGCCGTGTCGGCGGGTGCGTCGTCGTCGGGCAAGCGCGTCGAGCCCGCCGCGAGCGCCTCTGCGTACGCGGTCAGCATCGTCGCGCCGGGCGCAGCCGCGGTCGCGAGCGCCACGGCCTCCGCGCCGCCCGACGCCGCATCGGTCGGCCCCGGCTTCTCCCACCCGGCCGACGGCTCGATTGTGCGCACGGGCGTGCTGAGCGCGAGCGCCTTCGCCAGCGCGCCCTCCACTGCGACTGCGAATGCTGCGGGTGACGTCAGCTCGCTCTCGATCTTCAACGGTGAGATAACGGCTGACGGCGTGACAGCCCGCGTCCGCTCGACCGCGGACAGCAAGGCCGCGTCCGGCGATTTCTCCGGAGCGCGGGTGACGGGACTCCAGGCACTCGGCCAGGCCGTGGCGGGTGTTCCCGGCACGACCGTTGCGCTCGCTGACTGGGGCACGTTGACGGTGCTCGCTCAGACGGCCACTCCCTCGACGACGCGCGGCCTGCCGGGCCACCGGACCGCCGCGATCGCGCTCCAGGTGCACCTCGCGGCTGACCACGGCGGCCTGCCCGCCGGCAGCGACATCTTCGTGGGCTATGCCGAGGCCACTGTCCAGGCGGGCACGCCGCCCGCAGCGGCGATCCCCACCCCTTCATCCAGCAGCGCGACGCCGGCGACGAAGCCCGAGACGTCGCCGAAGGACGCCAAGCCGCAAGGCCCCGTGCGCGCGCCCGGCCTGAGCATCCGGCCGCCGCGCAAGGCGCCCCCGGACGTGCATCCGCCGCTGACCGCCGGCGGCTACGTCTTCCCCGTCTACGGGGCCGTCTCGTGGATCGACACGTTCGGTGGTCCCCGCGCCGCGCCCGTCGGCTGGCATCACGGCGTCGACATCTTCGCGCAGCTCGGCCAGCCGATCCTCGCGGTCGCGGACGGAGAGCTCTTCTCCGTCGGCTGGAACGACATCGGCGGTCTGCGACTCTGGTTGCGCGACAGCGCCGGCAACGAGTTCTACTACGCGCACCTCTCTGCCCTCTCAACCCGCGCGGTGAACGGCGCCCAGGTGCAGGCCGGCGAGGTGATCGGCTTCATCGGCAACACCGGTGACGCGGAGGGCACGCCGCCGCACCTGCACTTTGAGATCCACCCCGTGTCGATGCTCTACCAGGGCTACGACGGAGCGGTGAACCCGACGAATTACCTGCTCGCCTGGGAGAAGCTGAAGGACGTGCCGATCACGGGCGTGGCCGGCTGGGCGTTACCGCTCGGGATCGGGAGCGCAGCGCCGAAGCCCGGTGCGATCCTGCTCCAGGCCATCGACATTTCGAGCGCGAGCGGCCTCGATCCGGCGTCGTTGCGGCGCGCGCTCAGGGGTCCCGGGTCAGCGGTCGTCGACGGCTCGCTGGCCGGGTTCCGCGCACGCGCCACCCGGCCTCCGGCGAGCAGGCCGCTGCGCAGAGGCAGTGCCCCTCCAGGCAACGCGCGCCGGCTTTGATCGCGACCCGGAAGCCCGACAGCATTACCTGAAGGGCACCAGCACTGCTCTCACGACGAGTTGGTCCTGGTGCCGCCCTCGGCGGCGTAATCCGTCTTGTCACCGCCGCCGACCAGGCTCTTCAGCCACTCGCGCGTGGCGGGCCCGGTCATCGGGTTGAGCAGCACACCCGCGATGACGCCGGCGAACAGCAGCATTTTGCGGGCCTTGTGGCTGTCCTTGCCCTGGACGCGATCGGCTGCCTTGCGGAGATCCTCCACCGCGCGGCGCAGGTTCTTCTGAAGATCCTCGTCTGTGGCCACACGGGCCGCCATGGTGGTCACGCCGCGGCTTCCGAGCAGCTCGTCGTAGATCTCGCGCGCCGCCGCAAGGGCGTCGCGCAGGTTGTCGCGCACGTCCTCGTCCTTGATCGCCCGCTCGACATAGGGCCGTACGGTGCGGCTGCTCTCTGAGATGCGATCCTTCGTCTTTGCCATCTGCTCCCTCTCTCGCTCGTTTTGCAGTTCCTTTCCGGCGCGCCCGACCCGCAAACGCTACGTCAACGCTTGACGCGGCGTGGGAAAGCCAGCTAGCGTGCCGCGGTGTTAGTGGCGGCTAACTTTAATGCCGCGGAGCGAGAGAGGAGCTTCAAGAGGGATGGAACGGTGGACGCACGGGGTTATCCGGATGCGGTGGGTCGTGCTCGTCGGCTGGCTCGTCGTTCTGGTCGTGTCGGTCATCGCAATGTCGGGTCTCAGTGAACTGCTCACGAACCGCTTCACACTGCCGGGGACGGATACGGACCGGGCGGAGCATGTGCTCGAGGAGCACTTCGGACAGCGCTCCACCGGCTCGTTCACCCTCGTGGCCCGGGGCGAGCAGGATTCCGCTCAGGAACTGATCCCGCTCGTGAGAACCGCCGCTCACCGTGCCGCCCGCGAGCTCGAAAACGCCAAGGCCGGCGCGATCACGAACGTCGCGTCGGTTACTGCTCTGTCGCCGAGCGTCGTCAGCGCGACCATCTCCTCGAACCTCGAGCCCGCCGATGCGAAGCTGCGCACGGACGACATGCGCGAGGCGGTCGGGGACATCCCGGGCGCGTCCACGTACCTCACCGGCCAGGCCGCGATCGAACACGACCTCGACCCGGTGTTCGCCCACGACCTCAAGGTCGGCGAGCTCTACATCGCCATCCCGATCGCCATGCTCCTGCTCGTCTTCGTCTTCGGGACGCTCGCATTCCTCGTCCCGCTGCTCTTCGCGGCCGCGGCCATCCCCGCCACGCTCGGGATCATCTGGATCTTCGCCAACTTCATGGAGCTGACCACCTACCTCCAGAACCTGGTCATGTTGATCGGGCTTGGCATCGCGGTCGACTACTCCCTGCTCGTCGTCTATCGCTACCGCGAGGAGTTGCGGGCCGGCAAGAGCAAGGAGGAGGCGCTCGTCGGCACGATGCAGACGGCGGGCCGCGCGGTCGTCTTCAGCGGCACCGCCGTGGCCATCGGGCTCGCTCTGCTACTCGCCATGCCGCTTCCCTTCATGCGTGGCTTCGGCCTCGGCGGCCTGATCATCCCGGTCGTATCGGTCGTTTGCGCGCTGACGCTGCTGCCCGTGCTGCTCTGGTTCGTCGGCGCGACTTTCGACCGGGTGCGTCTGCTGCCGCGGCGGCTGCTCGAGCGCCGCGAGGACGACGAGCGCAACGTCTGGGCGCGCCTTTCACGCACCATCATGCGGCGGCCCGTGCTCTTCGCGGCCGGCACGGCAGCGCTGCTCCTGCTCCTGGCCGCACCGGTGCTCGACCTGCAGCTCGGGCCCGGCTCGAACCAGGGGGTGCCGAGGCACCTGGAGAGCATGCGTGGCTACCAGGTACTCGGCGAGACAGTCGGCCAGGGGGCACTCGCCCCGACCGACGTGGTCGTGGACACCGGTCGCGCCGGCGGCACCGACGATGGCGAGGTGGGGGCGGCCGTCAAGCGGCTCATCGCCGGCGTCGAGCAGGACCCCGAGGTCGCTCCGCAGGCAGGCGTGCTCTTCGGCAGCGGGCCGCAGTTCATCGACGGCAGCCGGCGCTACCTGCGCCTGCAGGTGGTGGGCAAGCACGAGTACGGCCTTCCTCAGAGCATGGACTTCGTGGAGCGCCTGCGCGGCGACCTCGTCCCGGCGGCACGCTTCCCGGACGGTGTGAAGGTCTACGCGGGCGGCGGGCCGCCGAGCGGCGTGGACTTCCTCGACCTCACGTACGGCGCGTTCCCGTGGCTCGTGCTGGCAGTGCTCGTTTTGACGTACTTCCTGCTGCTGCGGGCGTTCCGTTCGGTGCTCCTGCCGCTCAAGGCGATCGTGCTGAACCTGCTTTCGATCGGCGCTGCGTACGGGCTGCTCGTGGTCGTCTTCAAGTGGGGCGCGGGCGAGTGGCTCGGGCTGACTGCCTACGACCAGATCGAAGGCTGGATCCCGGTGATGCTCTTCGCGATGCTGTTCGGCCTCTCCATGGACTACGAGGTCTTCCTCGTCTCGCGCATGCGCGAGGAGTGGGACGAGCGCGGCGACAACGAGACGGCTGTCTCGCTCGGGCTGGCAAAGACAGGGCGGCTGGTGACCATTGCCGGCGCAATCATGTTCGCGGCGTTCATGGGCTTCGTGGCCGGGTCGGTGGTTGGGCTCCAGCAGTTCGGCTTCGGGCTCGCGGCGGCGATTCTGATCGACGTGACGATCGTGCGCGCTCTCCTCGTCCCGAGCGCGATGAAGCTGTTCGGCCGCTGGAACTGGTGGCTGCCGGACGGCGTGGCGAAGGTGTTCCGCGTGAAGCCGTCGCCGCTCGCGGACGCGCCGGCGCCCGCGCTGCGGCCCGCCGGCCGCTAACGGACGACGGCGTAGGCGACGATCGTGACAACGAGAATCGCCACGATGGCCCAAGCCAGCCACATCGCGCGGAAGGCGCGGCGCTCGCCGGGGGCTGGGCCGGGCTCGGGCGTGTACGGGTCGACCGGCGGCGCAGGCTGGCGCGGGACCTCGTCCTCGCCCTCGAGCACCTGCGGCTCGCTGTCGACGAAGTGCTCGCGCTCGCGTTCGTCGGCCACGGCGGGAGGCTACCCGTCACGAGTCCGTGCCGAAACGCCCCCGGCTGTCGAAATGGGGTCAGACCCCGGCCGTGTCCCGCAGGGACACGGCCTTCGTAACGGAAGTGTGGCGAGGGCGAGCCGCCAGTAGCATCGCGCTCGTGGCCAGGGGACTCATCTGCGCCGGCGGCTCCGCGACGCGCCTCGAGGAGCTCACACGCGTCACGAACAAGCACCTGTTGCCGGTCGGGCGGTGGCCGATGGTCTACTACCCGCTCCAGCTCCTCCAGCGCGCTGGCGTGCGCGATGTCCTGCTCGTGACGGGCCAGCACCATGCCGGCGACTTCATCGATCTGCTCGGCGACGGCCGTGTTCACTCGCGCGCCGGCGGCGACCGGCTGTTCGACCTCGACCTCACCTACAAGGTGCAGGTCGAGCCGGGCGGAATCGCGCAGGTCGTCGGCATGGCACGGGACTTCGCGCGGGGGGAGAGGCTGGTCGTCTGCCTCGGCGACAACATCTTCGAGCACGCGCACCCAGGCGTCATCCGCGAGTGGGACGAGGGCTCGGACGGCGCCCTCGTCTTCGTCAAGGACGTGCCCGACCCTGAGAACTTCGGTGTGGTCGCGTACGAGGGCGACGGCCGAGTGGCCGACATCGTCGAGAAGGCGGGGCGGGTCGATACGCGCTACCCCGAGCCGCCCTCCACGGATGCAGTCGTCGGTCTCTACTGCTACCCGCCGGACGTCTTCGACATCGTCGCCGCGCTCGAGCCTTCGAGCCGCGGCGAGCTCGAGATCACGGACGTGAACCGCAGCTATGCAGAACAGGGTCGACTTGAGGTGCACCGCGTCGAGGGGTGGTGGCACGACGGCGGCAAGCACTGGCAGGATCTCGCCGACGTGGGACGGCTGATCGAAACGACGGGCGTGAACAAGTAGTGGGGCTCGTCACGCGGATTCCGCTGGTGCGGCACGAGGACGACCGCGGCTGGTTCGCCGAGCTGGCCCGAGCGAGCAGGCTGCCGAAGCCGTTCAAGCAGGCGAATCTCGCGCACTCTCGCAAGAGCGTGATCCGCGCGCTCCACTACCACGAGCGCGGTCAGGACGACCTCTTCCTGTGCCTGCAGGGGATGGTGCGCGTCGTCGTGCTGGATCGCGTGTCGGGCGACACGTTCACGGAAGACATCGGCGACGACAACCCGGTCGCGATCTACGTCCCCGGCGACCACGCCCATGGGTACGAGGCGCTGACGGACTGCCTCTTCTGCTACCTCGTGACCGAGGAGTACGACCCGGCCGATCCCGACGAGCACGGTATCCCGTGGGACGATCCGCGGGTCAGGAACCTCTGGAGCACGCAATCCCCGATCTTGTCGCCGCGAGACGCCGCCGTCGCGTCGTCGTAACCGGCGCGGGCGGGCAGCTCGGCCGCGCGCTGGCGGAGGCGTTCGCCGAGGAGGACGTCGTAGCGCTGCGGCACGAGGACTGGGACGTGTGTGAGCCCGCGCCGGCGCTCGGGCCTGTCGACCTCGTGCTGCACGCCGCTGCCTGGACGCGAGTCGACGATGCCGAGTCCGACCCCGAAGGCGCGGCGGCGGCCAACGTGGAGGGGACGCGCAACGCGGCCGCGCTCGGGCCGCTCGTCTACTTCTCGAGCGACTACGTGTTCGACGGGCGCAAGCGCGAACCGTACGTGGAGCCGGACGAGCCTCGGCCGCTGTCCGTGTACGGACGAACGAAGCTCGAGGGCGAGGCCGCAGCCGGCGACGCGTGGATCGTGCGCTCGTCGTGGCTCTTTGGCCCGACCGGGCACAATTTCGTGGGCGCGATGCTTCGGCTGGGGGCCGAGCGCGAGGAGGTGCGCGTGGTCGACGACCAGGTTGGCTCTCCGACGTACGTAGGCCACCTCGCCGAGGCAACGCGCCAGATCGTGGAGCTGCCACGCGGCGTCTGGCACGCAGCCGCGGAAGGCGAGTGCACGTGGGCCGAGTTTGCGGCGGCGATCTTCGAGGAGGCCGGACTGCGCTGCCGGGTCGTGCCGATCTCGACGCAGGAGTACGGTGCCGTTGCGACGCGGCCGGCCTACTCCGTGCTGCGCAGCGGGCGGTCTGCCGCGCCGCGCCTGCCGCACTGGCGCGAGGGTCTCCGCGAATGTGTTGCCGCTGTTGCGCGAAGCACGGCGCGAAGAAGTTGACGTCCGCGGGTCCGATTCGGTCGGCACGCGTTCTCGACAGAGGGTTCAGCGTGTGCAGCGGCCGGCGCGAAGCGGATTTTCACGAGGTGATACTCGGCGACTATTGAAGTCGGTCTTGCGACGCGCGACCCGCGGTCCAATTGATTGCCGGCCATGTCCCCATCGACCACGTCCCGCTTGGCCACTTGCAGGGACTGTCCCCGAAAGGTGTCCCGCGGGGACATGGCGTTCGCCACAAGAGGGTGACTGTCCTTCCACACCGTGATACCTGTCGGTCGGGCGCGTACCGTCGGCGGAGTGCCGCGGATGCCGCGCAGCGAGGTGCTTCCCGAACACGGTGTGTTCCACGTCGTCACCCGAGGGGTCGCCGACACTCCTATCTACGGCGACGACCGTGACCGGCGCTTCTTTCTCGGCTTGCTCGCCGGGGTCGTGGCCACGTTCGACCTTCGCTGCGAGGCGTTCTGCCTGATGAACACGCACTACCATGTGGTCCTGGACGGCCCGAGGGTCCACCTGTCGGCGGCGCTCCACCGTCTCAACGGCCGCTACGCGACCCGCTTCAACAAGCGCTACCGCCGCCGTGGCCACCTTTTCGCCGACCGGTTCTCGGCGTGGATCGTCGAAACCGAGGAGCACCTCCACGCGACCGTCCGCTACGTACTGGCGAACCCGGCGCGCGCCGGTCTCTGCGCCGACCCGCTCGACTGGCGCTGGAGCGGCAGCCGCGAGCCCGAGCCGTTCTCCTAGCCCCAGGCCGCGGTTTCCTGGACGGGCGCGCGCTCCTTGAGCGGCTCCCACCAGCCGCGCTGCGCGCGGTACCACTCGACCGTCTCGTGCAGTCCCTGTTCGAACGAGATCGCTGGCTCCCAGCCCAACTCCCGTCGCAGCTTCGACGAGTCCAGCAGGTAGCGTCGGTCGTGTCCTGGCCGGTCGGGCACGATCGTCTTGGGGCCCTCCGGCTTGCCGGCCAGCGCCAGCACGCGGTCGGCGATCTGCTCAATCGACGCCTCCACTCCCGATCCTACGTTGTACGTCTCGCCCACGCGTCCCTCCGCCAGGACGAGCTCGATCGCGCGGCAATGATCCGTAACGTGCAGCCACTCGCGCCGGTTCTGCGTGGATGCGTACATCGGCAACGGCAGGTCATCGAGGGCGTTGGTGACGAAGAGCGGGATGACCTTCTCGGGGAACTGGAACGGTCCGTAGTTGTTGGAGCAGTTCGTGATCGTCGTCGGTAGCTCGTACGTCTCGTGGTAGGCACGTACGTAGTGGTCGGCGGCCGCCTTCGAGGCGTTGTACGGCGTGCGCGGCGCGTAGGGCGACTCCTCGGTGAACGCCTCCAGGGAGTCGAGCGGCAGGTCGCCGTAGACCTCGCACGTCGAGATGTGGTGGAAACGCTCGATTTCCTCCTGCCGCCCCGCCTCGAGCAGCAGCTGCGTGCCGAGCACGTTCGTCCGTGCGAAGAGCCCGGGATCGAGCACCGCCAGGCTGTTGTGCGATTCGGCCGCGAAGTTGACGATCGTATCGATGCGCTCCTCTGTGATCACGCGCGAGGCCAGCTCGAAGTCGCCGATGTCGCCGCGCACGAAGCGGATCGCCCCCTCGACGTCCGCGAGGTTCGCGCGGTTCCCCGCGTACGTCAGCAGGTCGTAGCCGACGACGTGGTCGCCCGGGTGACGCTCGAGCCAGTACCGGACGAAGTTCGAGCCGATGAAGCCTGCCGCGCCGGTGACGAGGAGCCGCACAGGCCCATCCTACGGCCCGGTCAGTCGCACCTGGCTCGCGCCGCGTCGATCTCGTTGCGGTGCCCCTGGATCTTCTCGGAGCTCTTGAGGTACTTGACGCCCTGCTTGCAGTCGCCGAGTTCGATGAGAGAGCGGCCGAGGTCGTAGAGCGCGTACGCTTCGTAGAGTTCCCCAGTCCCGCCGAGATGCCTGAGCGCCTCCTGCGCCTTCGCCGCGGACTCCTCGTAACGGCCCGCGTTCATGAGCACCGTCGCGTCGTCCGTGAGGCGGACGCCCTCGTCGATCGATCCGCCCGCTGCCGGCGTGGTGGTAGTGACGTTCGTCGTCGGCGCGGTGGTCCGCGGCTGCGCCGTGACGGTGACCTCTGTCCGCACCGTGGTGCCCGGCTGCGTCACCTCCACGGTCGTGACGCGCGTGCGCGGCGGCGGTGCCGGAGCCGTCTCGTCGCCGTCGGCCAGCCCGCGCGCCACCAGGGCGCCTGCGAGCAGGCCTGCCGCGGCGAGGGCGGCCACGACCACCCACCGGGCGGGCGAGCGCTGGCGAGCCGGGGCCGCGGGCGCCACGCGCCCGAGCACCCGCGTCGGGGCGGTCCCGGCGGCGAGCGCGAAGCGGAGGGCTGCGACGAGCTCCGCGCAGCTTCCGTAACGATCCTCGGGCCGCTTCGCGAGCGCGCGTGCGAACACCTCGTCGAGCTCGCGCCCCGGCAGGTCGCTGCGCCGCTCGCAGATGGACGGCACGGCCGTGTTGACGTGGGCGGCAGCCTCCGCGGTCGGGGACTCGCTCGCGAACGGCCGCCCGCCCGCCAGGAGCTCCCAGGCGACGACACCGAGCCCGTAGCGGTCGCTCGCAGGTCCCGCCCGGTCTCCGCTCGCCTGCTCGGGCGCCAGGTAGCCGGCCGTCCCGAGCACGGTTCCGGTCATCGTCAGCGAGTCGAGCCCCGTCGCGCTTGCGATGCCGAAGTCGGCCACGTGTACGTTGTCGGACGCGTCAAGCAGCAGGTTGCCCGGCTTGACGTCGCGGTGAACGATCCCATGGCGGTGGCCCGCGTCCAGCGCCCGTGCCGCCTGCTCGAGCCACGTGAGCGCCTGGCCCATGTCCTGAACGCCGCGCCGCAGCCGTTGTTCGAGCGAGCCGCCGGGCAGGTACTCCATGACGATGAACGGGCGCCCTTGCGACTCGCCCACGTCGAAGATGGTCACGATGCTCGGCTCCCCGGAGAGCCGTGCGGCCGTCAGCGCCTCGCGTGTGAAGCGCTCGCGGATCTCGGCGTCCTGCGCGTAGCGTTCGGCGAGCACCTTGACGGCAACCTCGCGGGCGAGCAGCGAATCCGTCGCCCGGTAGATGTCGCCCATGGCGCCGTGCCCGATGCGCTCGGCGTTTCGGTACCGCTCGGGGAGGAGGTCCTCGTCGACGGGCATGCCTGGGCGGCGGGGCGGGGCGGCCGCCTCTCCCCAAGCGGGATTGCCGCTCTCGGCCTGGGGGAAACGTACAAAGCTCATCCCATCGTAAAAGCCCTGTAAAGGAGCTATCTCATCGACGCCGAGGTCCGTTACCCTGCGAGAGGTCCTGCGGCGCGCTCAAGATGCGGGCTGCCCGGGTCGAAAGGGAATCCGTGGCTGTTACCGCTCGCAAGCTCACTTTCGCGCTCCTCGGCGTCGTTCTGGTGCTTCTCGGGGCCCAGGTCCGTGCCGCCTCGCCGACGCCTCCGGCCGCCGGACCCCCGCGGCTGACGAAGCCGATCTTCGTCATCACGGGCCACGGCTGGGGTCATGGCATCGGCATGGGTCAGTACGGCGCCTACGGGTTTGCCCGAGCCGGGTACGACTACCGGCGCATCCTGGCCCACTACTACCGCGGCACCACGCTCGGCCCCGCCCCCCTCAAGCGGGTGCGCGTCCTGCTCGCCGCCGGCCGCGCGTCGGTAACGGTCTCGTCGGAAGCGCCGTTCAAGGTCATCGACGCATTCGGCGAGACGTTCGAGCTGAACGCCGGTCGCGTCACGATCAAGCCCGACCTGAAGCTGCGTCCCATCGGGGAGCTTCAGGTCCGCAAGCTCGTCGGGCCGCTGACGTTCACGGCGGGAAGCGAGCCCGTCGCGCTCGACCGGCCGTACCGCGGCACCCTCGTCGTCAGCGTCGAGAAGAACACGCTCACGGTGATCAACAACGTTGGCCTCGAGCAGTACCTGTGGGGAGTGGTTCCGTCGGAGATGCCGCACACGTGGCCGGCCGAGGCGCTCAAGGCGCAGGCCGTCGCCGCCCGTTCCTACGCGCTCTCGCACCTGACCGGAGGCGCGTTCGACCTCTACTCCGACACCCGCAGCCAGGTGTATCGGGGCATCCCCGAGGAGGAGGCTCCGGCGAGCGCGGCCGTGAACGCCACGGCCGGCCAGGTCGTCCTCTACCGCGGCAAAGTGGCGAGCACGTACTTCCACTCGACGTCCGGTGGCCGCACGGCCTCGATCGCCGACGCGTGGCCGGGCTCGCAGCCCGTCCCGTACCTCGTCTCGGTGCCTGACCCCTACGACAATGTCTCGCCGTACCACGACTGGGGCCCGGTCGTGGTCAACGCAGACCGCCTCGCGGCCGTCCTGAAGGTGCCCGGCCGCCTAATCGACGCGCGTGCCATCGTGAACGGCTCGCAGCGAGCGACCAGCGTGGTTGGCATCGGCTTGAACGGCGAGGGACCGGCGGTCACAGGGACTGACTTCCGCCGCGCCCTCGACCTGCGCTCGAGCTGGTTCACGCTCGGGACGCTCGCGCTCGAGCGTCCGTCGGCACCGCTGGCATACGGGGCCAGGTTCCAACTCCGTGGCCTCGCCCGCGGGCTCGGCAAGGTGAGTCTCGAGCGGCGCGCGACTGGGGACGAGTGGACCGCGGCGGGGACGCTGACGGCCAAGGCCGCCGGCACGTTCGCGGTCACGGTGCGGCCCGGCGTCACCACCGCGTACCGCCTCGTCGTCGGTGACGTGCGCACCGCTGCGGTGCGCGTGGCCGTGGCTCCGGTCGTGCGCTTCGCCGCCGCGAACGCCGGCACGGCGCTGCGCGGCACAGTCAAGCCGGCGCTCGAGGGCACGGTCGTGCAGGTCGAGCGCCTGCAGGGCTCGGCGTGGAAGCCGGTCGCCGGCGCCCGCGTTGCGAGCACGGGCCGCTTCGAGGCGACCGTCGAGCTGAAGCCAGGGAGCTACCGCGCCCGGGTCGGCGCAGCACGCGGCCTCGTCGCCGGCACGAGCAGCGTGCTTACAGTCTCGCCTGCATGAGAGCGCCCGCCGCCTGCCTCCTCGCCCTCGCCGCGCTTGCCGCCCCTGCCTCTGCCTCGGCCGGCCGCTTCGCGGTCGGCCTCGCGCGCGGTGCGGATCCCGCCGCTGTCGCCGCGCGGGTCGCCCGCGCGACCGGCGGCACCGTCTCACCTCTGACGCCGTTCGCGCTCGTGGTAACCGCGCCCTCCGCTGCGGCAGCGGAGCGCCAGCGCGGCGTCGCGTTCGTCGAGCGTCTCGAGCG
This sequence comes from Gaiellaceae bacterium, assembly GCA_046262315.1. Taxonomy (GTDB): domain Bacteria; phylum Actinomycetota; class Thermoleophilia; order Gaiellales; family Gaiellaceae; genus JACVRM01. The sequence continues at coordinate 4,249 of JBHEMZ010000132.1, read as the reverse complement.
CTCGCGCCGGCTCGCCTTCGTGCCGAACGACCCGCTGGCGAAGCGGCAGTGGTACCTCGGCGCCGTCCGAGCCTTCGAGACCTGGCCTCTCTGGCCGCTCCGCCCGTTGCTGTCGCCGGTACGCGTGGCCGTGATCGACTCCGGCATCGACGGCTCGCACCCCGAGTTCGAGGGGCGTATCGCCGACTGGCGCAGCTTCGTGGACGCGTTCCCGCGCAGGGATTCGCTTGGTCATGGGACCTTTGTCGCCGGCGTCATCGCCGCGACGCTGAACAACTCGATGGGCATCGCCGGTATAGCCTTTCCGGCACGGCTGCTCGTTGCGAAGGTGGTGCGCGCGGACGGGACGATCTCGCCGGAGGACGAAGCTCAGGCCATCCGCTGGGCTGTGGACAGCGGTGCGGACGTCATCAACCTCAGCATCGCCGCCCTGCGTGACCCGACGGACCGCCGCAACGACTCGTATTCGGCCCTCGAGGCGAGAGCCGTCGAATATGCGGTCCGGAACGGCGTTGTCGTGGTCGCCGCGGTCGGCAACGGCGACGGTGCCCCGAGGATGCCGTGGTCGCACGCGAGCTATCCCGCTGCCCTGCCGCACGTGCTCGGTGTCGGTGCAGTCGCCCGCGACGGCTCCGTGCCGGAGTTCTCGAATCGCGATCCGGTTTACACCGATCTCGTTGCCCCCGGCGACGAGATCGTCTCCACGGTGCCGAGGTCGGCACCAGGCGAGAAGATCGCCTGTGCGGACGACGGCTACTCGAGCTCGATCTGCGCTCCGGACGAGTTCCGGCGCGGCCAGGGCACCTCGTTCGCGGCGGCCCAGGTCTCCGCGGCGGCGGCCCTTGTGCTGGCCACGAGACCTTCTCTGGCGCCGGAGCAGGTGCAGTCGGTGCTCGAGCGCAGCGCCACCGACGGCGAGCCTGCGAACGGTTGCAAGCGCTGCTACACGGGCCGCGACGACGTGAGCGGCTGGGGCTCCTTGGATGTGGCCGCGGCGCTGCGAGCGCTCTCCGGTCCCCTACCGCTGACCGACGACCTCGAGCCGAACGACGATGCCGGCTGGCATGCCGCGACAATCTCGGGCACCGCCCGCGAGGTCGAGGCGACGATCGACTACTGGGACGACCCTGCCGACGTCTACCGCGTCTTCCTGCGGAAGCGGCAGCGGCTTGCGCTCAGACTGCAGGGGCCGACCGGCACGAGGGTGAAGCTCGCCCTCTGGCGCCCCGGCACGCGCAAGATCGAGCCGCCGCTCTTCGCCCCACCCGGCAAGCCATTGGTACGCCGTGTGGCCGCGAGCGGTGCGACCAAACGCCTCGTGTACCGCGCCCGCGCGCGCGGCTGGCACTACGTCCAGGTGCGAGCGGACTTCCCAGGCTCGGGCGAGTACTCCCTGTCGCTCGTCAAGGGCTGAGCGCCGTCCCGGGGGTGCTCAGCCGTCACTGGTTCTCCAGCAGCTCCTCGTCGGGCACGTCTCGGAGGACGCGCGCGGGGCTGCCGACGACGACGACCCTGGGCGGAACGTCGCGCACCACGACCGCCCCCGCGCCCACGAACGCTTCCTCGCCGATCTCGATGCCGGGAAGCAGGATGGCACCGCCGCCTATCCGCGCTCCGCGGCGGATCGTCGGCCCCTTGATGAGCGCGAGCCGCTGCTCGGTGCGCCCCATGAAGTTGTCGTTCGTGGTCACCACGCACGGCGCGATGAAGACGTTCTCCTCGAGCGTCGAATACGCGGTCACGTACGCCTCCGCCTGGATCTTCGTCAGCGCGCCGATGGTCGTGTCGTTCTCGACGAGAGACCCGCGGCCGATGACGACGTCGTCGCCGACCTCGCAGCGCTCTCGCACGCACGACTGGTCGCCGAGGACTACCCGTGCGCCGATTCGGGTGCCGGCGAAGACGGTTGCGCCCGTCGAGACGGTCGTTCCAGGCCCGAGCTCCGCGGGTGGCAGCCGCTCACGCTTTGCGGTCGTGCGCGGCGAGAGAGCGGGCTGCTTGCCCACCACCGCGAACTCGCCGATTCGGCAGCCCCCGCCGATCACCGTACCCGGGTAGACGATCGCCGTCTCGTGGATGTCGCTCAACGAACGTCCCCGGCCTTCGCTGCGCGGAATGACGCTTGTAACAAGTTGTTACTTGCGGCGGAACGGCCCGGCGCGCGGGTTGGATGCAACAGACTGTTACTTGGTCGCGCTCGGCGCGCGCGTCCGTAGGCATGGACGGGCGCGTTCACGCGGGCACGGCCGTGAGCGAGTCCTGCAGCTGCTCCAGGGCGCGCACTACGGTCACGCCGTCGCGCGCCTCCTTGTGGTCGCCCGGCCCGCGCTCCACGAGACCGAGGAAGTGCCGGCACTCGAGCCGCAGCGGCTCGTCGTTCGGGATCTTCGGACTGAAGATGTCGCCGGTGCGGGTGCGCCACTCGCCGTACGTCTCGGCCGGCTGCTCGGGCGCCTTCTCGTAGATCGTCACCTTGCGCTCGAGCTCCATGTCGTCGAAGACGACCATCTTCTCGCTGCCGACGACCGTGATCTTCCGCATCTTGTGCGGGTCGAGCCACGACAGGTGCATGTGCGCGATCTTCCCGGACGGGAAACGCAGGTAGCAGAAGACGACGTCCTCGACGCCCGGGGTGAGGAACGAGTTGCCGTGGGCCCACGCCTCGCTCGGCTCCTCGCCGAGCAGCCAGAGGATCACGGAGAGGTCGTGAACCCCGAGCGACCACAGCGCATTCTCGTCCTTGCGGATCTTGCCGAGGTTCTGACGGTTCCCGTAGATGCAGAGCACGTTGCCGAGCTCGCCCGCGTCGATCAGCGCTTTGAGCTTCCGCACTCCGGGGTGGTAGAGCAGCAGGTGACCCGGCATCAGCACTCGGCCCTGCTCGACCGCGAGCGTGTACAGCTCGTCCATCTCCTCGCCACGCATGGCCGGTGGCTTTTCGACCATGACGTGCTTGCCAGCAGCTAGAGCGCTGTGGGCTAGGGAGTAGTGCGTGGGGACGGGCGTCGCTACCACCACGGCCTCTAGCTCGGGGTCAGCCAGCATCTGGTCGAAGTCGGCGGTGACTCGCGCTTCCGGGTAGCGGGAGGCGAAGCGCTCGCGGGTCTCCGGCGAGGCGTCGCAGAGCCAGGTGAGCTCGGCGAGATCGTCGAAGTTGCGCGCGAGGTTCGGGCCCCAGTGACCGAGGCCTGCGACGCCGACCGTCGTCATGACCGAGCAAGCATAGAGAGCGCCCCCGCGATCCTCTCCGAGGCGTGGCCGTCGCCGTAGAGCTCGGGCAGTCCCGCCGGCATGCGCGCGGTGCGGACAGCCTCGGCGAGGCGGTCGGGATCGGCGTCCACGAGCACGTTCGCGCCGAGCTCCACCGTGTCCACCCACTCGGTCGAGGGCCGCGTAGTCACGCACGGCACGCCATACCAGTACGCCTCCTTCTGGAGGCCGCCCGAGTCGGTGACGATCAGGCGGGCCTGGGAGGCAAGTGCGGCCAGGTCGAGGTAGCCAAGCGGCTCGCTCAAGCGCACGCTGTCGGGCACGCCGTCCAAGCGCGCGCGCGTACGCGGATGAGCGGGAAAGACGACCGGTTCGCCCAGGCGGCCGAGAGCGCCCACGATGGCTTCGAGCCGTGCGGGCTCGACGTTCGCCTCGCGATGGATGGTCGCGACGACGTAGCTGCGGGGCACGACGCCGAAGCGCTCGAGCGCGTCCGACCGCTCGCGTGCGATCGGAGCGAGACGGTCACTCGCGTCGCGCATGACGTCCCCCACCACCTCGGCGCGGCCGGCGACGCCCTCGCGCTCGAGCGTCTCGCGGGAGCGCTCGTCGGGGCAGAAGAGGAGCGCCGCCAGCCGGTCGGTCTCGACGCGGTTGTGCTCCTCGGGCATCGACCAGTCGCCCGAGCGAAGCCCCGCCTCGACGTGGGCCACCGGGACGCCGGCCGCCACGGCGGCCCGCGCGCCGGCGAGCGTCGAGTTCGTGTCGCCGTAGACGAGCACCCAGTCAGGCGCCTCCGCGTTGATTGCATCCCCGATCAGCGGCTCCATGCGCGCGAGCATCTCCTCGCGCTCGAGCCCGCCGATCCCGAGCCGGTACGCGGGCTCCGGCAGGCCCAGCTCCTCGAAGAAGACGTCCGAGAGCTCGCGATCGTAGTGCTGCCCGGTGTGCAGCGTGACCTCATCGAGGCCGGCGTCACGCAGCGCCACGGACAGCGGCGCCGACTTGATGAACTGCGGCCGGTTGCCGACGACCGAGA
>JBHEMZ010000131.1:0-17328 GCA_046262315.1 Gaiellaceae bacterium | reverse complement strand
GAGAAACGCATCCGCCGGGGCGGGCACACTCGATCATGCATCTGGGCCTCCTGTGCGAGCTGGGTCTTGGTCGACCACAAGGCTCGCCGGAGGCCCGGACGCGATCAGGTGTCTCGCAGGTGTGTAGGCAACAGAACTAGTACGCGACCGCGCCGCGGCCGGTCTCGGCGGCGTGTCGTTGCTCGTCCGCGCGGTACGACGAGCGCACAAGTGGGCCGGAAAAGACCGAGCCGAACCCGAGCGCATCGCCCTGCTCGCGGAACCAGCGGAACTCGTCGGGGTGCACCCAGCGGTCGATCGCAGCGTGCGTCGCCGAGGGCTGGAGGTACTGGCCGATCGTGACAACGTCGACGCCGTGCGCACGGAGGTCGCGCATCGTGTCGACGACCTCGTCGTTCGTCTCGCCGAGCCCGACGATGATCCCCGACTTCGTCAGGACCGGGTAGTCGGCGAGCTCCTTCGCGCGGCGCAGCAGCCAGAGCGCCTTGTCGTACGACGCCTTTGCGCCGCGCATGCGGCGGTGCAGGCGTCGCACGGTCTCGATGTTGTGGTTGAACACCTCGGGGCGGGCGGCGAGCACGGTCCGCAAGGCCTCCTCCTCGACGCCGAGGAAATCTGGCGTGAGCACCTCCACGGAGGCGTGCGGGAGCTTCGCCTTGAGCGCGCGGATCGTGGCCGCATAGTGACCCGCGCCGCGGTCCGGGACGTCGTCGCGGTCGACGGAGGTGATGACCACATGCTTGAGCTCCATCTGTGCCGCGGCGTGGGCGAGGCGCAGGGGCTCGAGCGGATCGGGCGGATGCTCGGGACGCCCGGAATGGACGTAGCAGTAGCGGCAGGCGCGTGTGCAGGTGTCACCGAGGATCTGGAACGTTGCGGTGCCGCGGCCCCAGCACTCGGAGATGTTCGGGCAGCGCGCTTCCTCGCAGATCGTATGCAGGCGCTGCCCGTGGATCAGCTTGCGGACGTCGAAGTAGCGCGAGTCCGCGCTCGGCGCACGCACCTTCATCCAGGCCGGCCGGCGCGGTCGCTCGGCAACGGGTGGCGACTTCTGCACGGCGATCAGTCTAGTTTGCGGACGTCTTTCGCCGGTCGCGGCGCACTGAGGCCCCGGCGAGACCGGCGCCGCCCCCTCAGGCGGCGCCGGTGCCGGTAAAGCGGCCGAAGGGCTTCGCTGCCGTCGAGTCAGGGAGTGCAGCTCGTTCTGGGGTTCCAGTCAGTGAAGAGCCCGGACGGATTTCCCTTCAGATCCACAGGTGCAACGTGTACAGCGGCGGGACGCCGAGGGCGATCCCGTTGTTGGGGCCGAACGGCTTGTCGAAGAGTGTCGGCGGGCCGCCCGGCGAGCTTCTTGGTGCGCGTGTGAGTGTCCTTTCGGTCGTAGAGGACCGGTTCCGACTCGCTGTCATTTGGGGATCAGCCGCTCCGCGTAGATCGTCCCGGGCGGCGGCGGGAGGATCGGGAGCGGTAGGTAGAGGCGCGGCCGGGTCAGCTCCAGGACGAGACGCCGCACCGACGGCACGGCGAATCGCGGGCGGCCGCTCAGTCGACTCTGGACGGACGCTGATTCGATCCCCGAGAGAACGTCGTCCCGCTCGAACACGATCCAGACGAGCCGGGACGTTGGGAGCGAGACGACGACGAGGTTCGCCGACGTCTCCGAGAAGACCCGCAGTGCGAGCTCGAGCGCTTGCCGGCGAGGCAGGAACGCTGCCGGCTGCCAGGCGATGCCTCGCGCTCGGTACGGGCAGACCCTCTGTCTCGAGCAGATCGCGAAGTAGATGCCGTTCTCGGCGGGTACGACGCGGGGTGCGTCGAGCCAGTTGTCGATCAGCGTGAAGCTCGCGACGACACCGGTCGTCGTGACCTCGGTGACCGCGAGCTTGCGGCCTGCGGCGCTGCGGTATCGGGCGGTCACCTCAACGCCGATCGCAGCCGCTCGCGACAGCGCTTGCCGGTCGAGCGGCCGACCGGTCGGAACCGCTTCGGCAGCTGTGGCGAACGCCAGCGCCACTACCGTGAGGACGACGAGCTTCATGCCGCCGATCCTGCGCGGCGCGCGCCGAGCCCGCGTCGCGCAGGCCGGCCATCTTTTCGGGATGGCCCGTTCGGGCCACTAGACTCGAACCATGGAGCAGGATGTGCGGTTCTGCGAGCTCGACGGCAGACGGATCGCGTACGCCACGGTCGGAGAAGGGCCGTTGCTCCTCTTCGCGGGCCGCCTGGTTTCGCATCTCGGCGAGGAGTGGGCCGACCCACGCGCCCGCGCGTTCTTCGAGCACCTCGCGGCGAGGCACCGTGTCGTCCGCTACGACCGCATCGGCGCGGGGCTCTCTGATCGCGCGCTGCCCGGCCCGGTCACCCTCGAGCTCGACACGCGCACGCTCGCCGCGGTGCACGCGGCGGTTGGCGCCGAGCCGGCGGTCGTATTCGCGTGGTCGGCCTGCGCGGGCCGCCCGGCAGCCGATTACGCTCGTCGCAATCCGGAGCTGGTGCGGAAGCTCGTCTTCTTCGGCTGCTGCGTCTCTCGGAACGACATTCCCGAGGCGACCCGTCACTCGATCGTCGATCTCGTCCGGACGAACTGGCATCTCGGCTCGAAGATGCTCGCCGGGCTCTTCGCGCCTCACGGCAGCGGCGACGACATCGCCGCGGTGAGTCGCCACCTGCGGCGGTCAGCTGAGGCCGACGTGGCCGCGGCGTTCCTTGAGCTCGACTTCGCGACCGACGCGAGCGAGATCGTGGCCGACGTCGCCGTCCCCGCTCTCGTTCTCCATCGGCGCGGTGATCGTGCAGTGCCGATCGCGCGCGGGCGGGAGCTTGCCTCGCTGCTTCCGAACGCGCGCTTCGTCGCCCTGCGCGGGGACTCGCACCTCCTGGAGCTCGACGACCAGCGCGAGCTTCAGCGCGCGCTCGCGGCGTTCCTCGAAGACGCCGTCTCGGCGGAGGCCAACGGGCAGTCGCCGCTGACGCGTCGGGAGACGGAGGTGCTGAAGCTCGTCGCGGCCGGCCTCTCGAATCGGGAGATCGCTTCGTCCCTGGTGCTCAGCGAGCACACCGTCCACCGGCATGTCGCGAACATCCTGCGCAAGCTCTCGCAGTCGACGCGCGCAGCGGCCGCCGCGCACGCGACGCGAGCCGGCCTCATCTGAGCCTGCGGTACGGCTCGTGGCCCGCCCGGGCGCGCCGCACGGTCGTCAGCCGGCCGCGAGCCGTGCGTGCACGGGCTGAGGCCAGAGCCCTGCCCCGTCCTCTGCCGGCAGTTTGTCGAACTGGAGACCGAAGACGTCGGCCAGCGCTGCGACCGCCGCGGGCCGGACCTCGTCGATCGTGACGGGACGCCCGAGCTCGCGTGCCATCGTCGTGAACGAGGTGTCGGCCAGCCCGCACGCTGTGATCCACTCGGTGAACGGCGCGAGCTCGAGATCGACGTTGAGCGCGTAGCCGTGCGTCGTCACCCACTTCGAGACATGCACGCCGATCGACGCGAGCTTGCGAGGCGGGCGGTCGAGCCAGACGCCGGTCATGTTGTCGCCCTCGAAGCGGACGCCCTCGAGGCCGAACTCCCCCACGGTGCGGATCAGTGCCTCCTCGAGCGTGCGCACGTAGCGCTTCACGTCCTGCCCGTGACGGCGCAGGTCGAGGATGGGGTAGCAGACGAGCTGTCCCGGCCCGTGATAGGTGGACTTGCCGCCGCGGTTCGTCTCCACGATATCCACCTCGGCGCTCCCGGGGATGTGCAGCTCGCCGGGCTCGGCCCGGCGGCCGAGCGTCACCACAGGCGGGTGCTCGAGCACCACGACGGTGTCTGGGATCGCGCCCTGCGAGACGGCCCCCGCCAGCGACTTCTGGAGCTCCCACGCTTCGCCGTAGGGCACGGTGCCGAGGTCGAGCACGTATGCGGGAAGCGCCACGCCGCCGACTGTAGCGTCCCGTTGCTCGCCCGTCGCCCGCGAGCCCCTGGGCGGTTGTCAGCCCCAGTCGCCCCGCTCGAGCACCCGGCGCGCCTCCTCGGCGTCCGCCTCCCGGACGAGCACCTCCCGCTGCCCGCCGACGGCCCACCCGTCGGCCGCGCCGGCGCCGAAGTTCGTCTGTCGCTGCATCGAGTCGATCCCCTCGGCGGCCAGGCGGCCGCGCAGGAGCTCGGCCTCCGCCTCGTTGCGGGCGACCGCGACGGTCACGAGGTTCATGCCTAGTAGGCCGACTCGTCCCAGGTCTCGAGCTTCTCGCGCAAGTCGCGCAGGAAGCGGCCCGCGAGTGCGCCGTCGATCAGGCGATGGTCGTACGTCAGCGTCAGGTTCATGATCGGCCGGATCGCGATCACGTCCTGGCCGAGCTCGTCCTGGACGACCCACGGTCGCTTGACGACCGCGTACGTGCCGAGGATGGCCGCCTGCGGCTGGCTGATGACCGGGGTGCCGTGGAAGGTGCCGTAGCCGCCCGGATTCGTGATCGTGAAGGTGCCGCCGGCGACGTCGTCCGGCAGGAGCTTCTTGTCGCGCGCGCGCTGCGCGATGTCCACGACGCCGCGCGCGATCCCGAGCAGGTTGAGGCCCTCGGTGTTCTTCAGCACCGGGACGATCAGGCCCTTGCCGTCGGCGAGCTCGACCGCGAAGCCGACGTTCACGTAATTGCGGGTGATGATCTGGTCGCCGCGCAGCTCACCGTTGATCCACGGATAGTCGCGCAGCGTCTCAACTGTCGCACGCGCCACGAAGGCGAGGTAGGTGAGGTTGACGCCGTAGGCGTTCCGATACTCGGGCTTCAGCTTCGAGCGGATCGCCACCACCTTGGACATGTCCACCTCGATTGCGCTCGTGACGTGCGCGGACGTGTCGAGCGAGCGGCGCATGTGATCGGCGATGCCGCGGCGCATGGCGTTCATTGGCTCGCTCTGCTCGCCTGCCACAGCCTGCGGCTGTGGCATAGCTGAAGTGGCCGCAACGGGGGCCGGAGGCGGGGGAGCAGGCGCGCGCTCCGGCTCGGCGGGCGCCTCCTCCGCCGGCGCCGCAGGCGCCGTAGCCTTCGTCGGAGCGCCAGTTTCGACGAAGGTCAGGATGTCCTTCTTCGTCACGCGGCCGCCTCTGCCCGTGCCGGGTACCTGGCCGACGTTCACGCCGTGCTCGGAGGCGATCCGTGCAACCACGGGTGAGACGAAGCTCTTGCCTGCATCTGCCGCCTGGTCGTCCGTGCGCGCGGGCTCCGGGGTGGCGGGCGTCGTCGGCGCGGCCGCCGGGGTCGCCTCGCTCGTCTCGGCCGCAGTCGGCGGCGCGTCCGCGCTTGATGCTGCGCCGGACTCGCGGGCGGCCTCCGCCGTGGCGGGCTCGGGAACCGCCGCGGCCGGCTCGGGAACCGCCGCCGCGGCCGGCTCGGGAAGCTCCGCCGCGGGGGCCTCCGGCGCCTGCTCCTCCGCTGGCTCATCCGCGCCTGCGGGCGCGCCGCCGATGACCGCGAGGCGCGTGCCGACCTCGACGGTTTGGCCTTCCTGCACGAGGATCTGGGTCAGCGTCCCCGCACCGGGACTCGGCACCTCGGTGTCCACCTTGTCCGTCGAGATCTCGAGTAGGGGCTCGTCAGCCTCGATGTGGTCCCCCTCGGACTTGAGCCACTTGGTAATCGTTCCCTCGGAGACAGACACGCCCATCTGGGGCATCACGACATCCACTGCGGCCTCGGTGGCCATCAGCTTCGTCTCTCCATTCGTGCCCAGATCATTGTTCCCTCAGCCAGTGGTCGCGAAGCAAGCAATGGCGGCTAATACTCGTTGAGTTCCCGGAGGCCTGCCAGGACGTCCTCGACCTGGGGAATGAACGCCTTCTCGAGCGGCGGCGAGAAAGGCACCGGCGTGTCGGGTGCGGCCACACGCTTGATCGGCGCGTCGAGATGCTCAAACGCCTCCTCACCGATTGTCGCCGCGATCTCACCCCCGAAGCCGCCCGTGCGGGTGTCTTCGTGCAGAACCAGCACCTTCGACGTCTTCTCCACGCTAGCCAGCACGGCCTCCTTGTCCCACGGGATGATCGTCCGCAGGTCGAGGATCTCGACCGAGAGATCGTCGCCCTCGAGCTGCTTCGCCGCCTCCTCGGCGGTGTAGACCATCGCGCCCCAGGTCACAACCGTCACGTCGTCGCCCTCGCGATGGACGCGGGCCTTGCCGAACGGCGTCGTGTAGCGCTCGTCCGGGACCTCGCCCTTGATGCGTCGGTAGAGGTGCTTGTGCTCGAAGTAGAGCACTGGGTTTGGATCCTCGATGGCGGAGACGAGCAGCCCTTTCGCGTCCTCCGGCGTGGCGGGGCAGACGATCTTGAGCCCTGCGATGTGCGCGAACGAGCTTTCGGGATTCTGCGAGTGGAACGGCCCTCCCGAGAAGCCGCCCCCCGACGGGAGCCGCACCACGATCGGGATCGGCGTGCCCGCGCGGTAGTGCTGCTTGGCGGCTACCGTCACGAGGTGATCCCAGCCGCAGGAGATGAAGTCGGCGAACTGCATCTCGGCAACCGGGCGGAGCCCCATGATCGCGGCGCCCGTGCAGCCGGCGACGATCGCGGTCTCCGCGAGCGGGGCGTCGATCACGCGCCAGGGTCCGAACTCCTCCTGGAAGCCGAGCGTGACCTTGAACGCGCCCCCGTAGACGCCAACGTCCTCGCCGAACACGAAGACGCGCGGATCGCGTCGCATCTCCTGTCGGAGACCGTCGCTGATCGCCTGGAGGTAGGTCTTTTCGGGCACTAGCGGAATGACCGCATTACTTGTGGTGGGGCGTGTCGAGTTCTTCCGGTGTCGCCCAGACGCCGTCGGTGACACTGGAGGGATCCGGCAGCGGCGATTCCTCGGCGCGGCGGAGCGCGTCGTTCAGCACCTTCTTGACGCCGGTCGATATCTCGTCCTCCTCCTCGTCGGTGAGTTCCGCGTTGTCGCGCAGCCACGTCCGGAAACGCTCGATCGGATCGCGTGCCGCCCAGTCCTCGAAGAGTTCCTTCGGGACGTAGAACGCGTCGTCGTGGACGGCGTGGCCCTCCATGCGTAGTGTCAGGGACTCGATCAGCGTGGGGCCGCCTCCTTGGCGCGCCTTCTCGACCGCGCGCTTCGTCTCGCGGTAGACGGCGAGCACGTCCGTCCCGTCCACGACCACGCCGTCGAAGCCGTAGGCCTCGGCGCGGTCGGCCAGGTTCGCGCACGCGTACTCGAGATGCGTGGGGGTGGAGTAGGCCCACTGGTTGTTGTCGCAGATGAACACCACCGGCAGCCGGCGCGTACCTGCGAGGTTCATGCCCTCGTGGGTGTCGCCGCGCGCGGAGGCGCCCTCGCCGAACCAGGCGACGGCCACGCGGCGCTCGTTGCGAATGCGAAAGGCGAGCGCGCAGCCGACCGCGACCGGGAGCATCGCCGGCAGGTGGCTGACCATCGCGATCAGGCCGAGGTTCTGGTCGGCCATGTGCACGTTGCCGTCGCGGCCCTTCGTGGGGCCGTCGGAGCGGCCCATGTACTGCGCGAAGATCCGCCACGGCTCGACGCCTCGCGTGACATGCACGCCCATGTCGCGGTGGAGCGGCGTGCCCACGTCCTCGGGACCCATTGCGGTCGCCACCCCGACCGATGAAGCCTCGTTGCCGCGCCCGGTGTAGAACGAGCCGGGGATCTTGCCTTGCTTGTAGAGCGTGTGGCCGCGCTCCTCGATCGCGCGCGTGATCAGCATGTTGCGGTAGATCCCGAGCAGGTCTTCGCGATCGAGACCCGCCTCGCGGATCTCGCGAAGTGACGTGACCGGTTCGGCTTCGCGCGCAATCGCCATAGAGGGAACCCGGTGCTCGGGTGGCCGGACTGTAGCGACAATGCGCGGAAGCCTGCTCGGGCCGCCGGCAGCGCTGCGCGGCGAGCCGTTTCGGGTATCGAGCAAGTACGGTGTTTGCCGCTCGCATCCTGAAAGTGGCGATAGCGCTCGCGATCCTGATCACAGCGTGGACGCCAGAGCCGCTGGCTGCGGAGGATGTCCAGATCGCGACCGACTTACGCATCACCGTGTGGCCGGACGGGCGCTACCGTTCGACGCCGCCCGTTCGATACACGCTCAGGTGCTTCCCACCGGCAGGCCGCCATCCGCGTCCCCAGCGAGCGTGCGCCGCGCTCTCCAGAATGACCGACCCGTTCGCGCCCGACCCGCCGGGAACGGGGTGTTTCGCGATGTATCTGAGCACTCGGGGCGCTCCTGTCGTCGGGTTCCACGCCGGACGCAAGGTGTGGGTCAGCCTTCATCTTGGCAATGGTTGCGGAATCGAGCGTTGGCGCAAGTTGAAGGTCGTCGTCCCCGGTTATCCAGCAAAGGACTAGGACCCGAATCGACTTGGACTACGACCGGTTGGCCGAGGTGTACGAGGCGCACCGGACCGCCGATCGCACGGTCGTCGTGGCCCTCGCGACGCAGGCCGACGTCGGGCCGGACGCCCGTGTGCTCGAGGTCGGCTGCGGCACGGGTAATCACATCTCTGCGCTTCGCGCGGCGACGGGCTGCGAAGCCTGGGGCGTGGAGCCGTCCTCGGAGATGCGCGCCCGGGTCCGCGATCCTGGATTGGCGGTCGTGGGGGGCGCCGCCGAGGAGCTGCCGTTCGGCGACGGCGTGTTCGACCTCGCCTTCTCGGTCGACGTCGTCCATCATCTTGCCGACCTCGATGCGGCGCTGGGGGAGGCCCACCGCGTCTTGCGGCCGGGTGGATCGCTCTGCCTGGCGACCGACGACGAGGAGACGATTCGCTCGCGTCTCCACTCCCGTTACTTCCCGGAGACCGTGGCCGTGGAGCTCGCTCGTTACCCGTCGGGCGAGACCGTGCGTGATGCGCTCGCCGCGGCCGGGTTCGGAAGCGTCCGCGAGATGCGGACGGCTGTGGCTTACACCGTTTCCGACAGCCGTGCGTATCGCGACGGGGCCTTCTCGTCGCTGCTCCTCATCGACGACGAGGCGCACGCGGCGGGGCTCGAGCGGCTGGAGCGCGACCTCGCCGCCGGCCCGCTCGAGGCAGTGGCGAGCCACGTGCTGCTCTGGGCGCGGAGGCCCGACGCCGTGCGGAGTAGCTGAACAGACACTTCTCTCCGCGCGCCGCCCACCGCCGACCGGCGCGTGTTCCTCACCGAATCTGTCACTGTCCCGGCGCGAAGGCCGTGGCCCTGCGGGCCACGGCCTGGGTCTGACCCCGCCGTGTGACGAATCAGTCGAGGTTCGTCCCCAGCGGGGGGCCGGACGGCGCACGCGGCGCTCGGGCAAGCCGGCAACTCGTTTCCCGGCGAGGCGTCGAGTCGCGAGCACCACCGTTGCGCGAGGGACGTCGAAAGCTGGGCGTGCGCATCCGGCTAGAGTCGGCGCCGTGGGCAAGGCCGCCGACTGGCTGCGCGAGGAGCGACGCAAGACGCTCGGCGACTGGGTGGCGTTCTGCCTGCGCTGCGGGTTTGCTCAGCGCTACTTCGACGCGTCGGAAAGCGAGTTGCCCACGGCCTGCCCCCAGTGTGGGGGCCAGGTGCGCTCGCGCTGCCCTTCGTGCGACGCGCGCTTCAGTTCCGTGTTCGCCGTGGCGTGTGAGGCCTGCGGAGCTGAACTCCGCCCAGCCGAGCAGTTCGGCACCGCGATCCGCAAGCCGGGCCGCTAGGAGTTGCGGATCTGCGAGAAGCGGATGACGGTCACCGTGTCCGTGCCGATGACCTCACGGTTGTAGAGCTGGCTCAGCCAGCCGGCCATGTCTTCCCAGCGGCGGATCTCGGGGTTGTCGTGCTCGATCTCGCGCGGCGACAGCTCGAGCAGGCGCTTGACCTCGACCTTGTCGACGACCGCGTCGAAGATGCGCTCTCGCGGGGAGTACCGCGTGCCGACGAGCACCTGGACGACCATGCCCTTGCGGTACTTCGAAGACTTGTCGCCGAGACGGATGGTGGCGGTCTTGCGCAGCGTGCGCAGCTGATCGGCGACGATCGGCGAGTAGAAGTTGAGGGCGTACATGGCGTCGGGCAAGCGGGCGCCTCTTCGGGGCGTCTGGATCATAGAGCGTCCTCTGCCAGGCGCGACGCGGCCTCCGCTGCCATGTCCCGCTCGCCCCCGTACGCAAGCAGCCGCGGCGCGTCCGCGAGCGGCAGCCAGCGCGCTTCGTCGACCTCGAACGCGAGCGCGCGCGGAAGGTTCCCGATCCGGCCGCTCCGGTAGCGCAGGAGGTAGAAGCTGACGACCTTGAACACTCGCCGCCCGCCGCGCGTGTAGACGTACCGCACGTCGCCGAGCTTGGCGTCGAGCTCGCCTGCGAGGCCGGTCTCCTCCTGCACCTCCCTCAGCGCGGTCGTGGCCGGTTCCTCGCCGCGGTCAACGACGCCCTTCGGGAGCGCCCAGACGCCCTCGGGCCTCCCCCCTGGGCGGATCGCGGCGAGCCACCAGCGGCCGCGCATGCGGCGCACGAGCACGCCCCCGGCGGAGAACTCCTGAGGCACGCCTGGTTTGTAACACGAAGGCCGCTTCAGGTTGCAAAGTGCCGCAGATCGCCGCTACTATGCCCTGGCACTCCCGCTTGGTGAGTGCCAGAAGGTGACACAAAGTCAAAACAGGAGGTTCAGATGAACCTACAGCCGCTTGGCGACCGCCTGATCGTCGAGGTGCTCGAGGAGGAGGAAACCACCTCGAGCGGCATCGTCCTTCCGGACACGGCCAAGGAGAAGCCGCAGCGGGGCCGCGTCCTCGCGGTTGGTCCCGGCCCCCGCGACGAGGACGGCAACTACATCTCGATGGACGTCGCTGAAGACGACGAGGTGATCTTCTCCAAGTACGGAGGTACGGAAATAAGGCTCGGCAGCGACGAGGTGCTGATCCTGCGCGAGTCGGACGTGCTCGCCAAGGTCGTGGGCGACCGGGAGCCGGCCGGCGCCGCCGCATAGAAACGAGACGGAGGTAACAGATGGCACACAAGGAGCTGAAGTTCAACGAGGACGCGCGCCGCTCGCTCGAGCGCGGCGTGAACGTCCTTGCCGACGCTGTCAAGGTGACGCTCGGTCCAAAGGGCCGCTACGTCGTGCTGGACAAGAAGTTCGGCGCGCCGACGATTACGAACGACGGCGTCACGATTGCGCGTGAGATCGAGGTGGAGGACGTCTTCGAGAACCAGGGCGCCCAGCTCGTGCGCGAGGTCGCCACGGCGACGAACGACGTCGCCGGCGACGGCACCACGACCGCGACCGTGCTCGCGCAGGCAATCGTGCGCGAGGGCCTGAAGAACGTGGCCGCCGGCGCGAACCCGATGGGTCTGAAGCGCGGCATCGAGCAGGCCGTCGACTCGGTCGTCGAAAACCTGAAGTCGCAGTCCAAGGAGATCTCGGGCAAGGAGGACATCGCCCGGGTCGCCACCATCTCCTCGCGCGAGAAGGAGATCGGCGAGAACATCGCCGACGCGATCGAGAAGGTCGGCAAGGACGGCGTCGTGAACGTCGAGGAGGGCCAGACCTTCGGCCTCGAGCTCGAGTTCACGGAGGGCATGCAGTTCGACAAGGGCTACCAGTCGCCCTACATGATCACGGACCCAGAGCGCATGGAGGCCGTGCTCGAGGAGCCGTACATCCTGGTCGCCAACCAGAAGATCGGCGCCGTCAAGGATCTGCTTCCGGTGCTCGAGCAGGTCATCCAGGCCGGGCGCCCGCTGCTGATTGTGGCCGAGGACGTCGAGGGCGAGTCACTCGCGACGATCGTGGTCAACAAGCTGCGCGGCACTTTCCAGGCCGTCGCCGTCAAGGCGCCGGGCTTCGGCGACCGCCGCAAGCGCATGCTCGAGGACATCGCGATCCTGACGGGCGCCGAGGTGATCACCGAGGAGATGGGCCTCAAGCTGGAGAACACGAAGGTCTCGCAGCTCGGCAAGGCTCGCCGCGTCGTCGTCGACAAGGACTCGACGACGATCATCGACGGCGCGGGGGACACCGAGGGGATCAAGGGCCGGATCAAGCAGATCAAGTCCGAGATCGAGACGACCGACTCCGACTTCGACCGCGAGAAGCTCCAGGAGCGCCTGGCGAAGCTGTCAGGCGGGGTGGCGGTCATCAAGGTCGGCGCGGCCACCGAGACGGAGATGAAGGAGAAGAAGCACCGCGTCGAGGACGCCGTGCAGGCGACGCGGGCCGCGCTCGAGGAGGGCATTGTCCCGGGCGGCGGTGTCGCGCTTTTGAACGCCGTCCAGGCGATCGACCTCGACAAGCTCGAGGGTGACGAGCGCACAGGTGCGCAGATCATTCGGC
The DNA here is from genome assembly GCA_046262315.1 of Gaiellaceae bacterium. Taxonomy (GTDB): domain Bacteria; phylum Actinomycetota; class Thermoleophilia; order Gaiellales; family Gaiellaceae; genus JACVRM01. The sequence goes on along the minus strand of JBHEMZ010000131.1, from coordinate 5,079 downwards.
GCGCGCTCGAAGAGCCGATTCGCCAGCTCGCGGAGAACGGCGGGCTCGAGGGCTCAGTCGTGGTCGACAAGATCCGCAACGCCGGTGCCGGACAGGGCCTGAACGTCGAAACCGGCGAGGTCGAGGATCTCGTCGCGGCCGGCATCATCGACCCGACGATGGTCACCCGCTCGGCGCTGCAGAACGCTGCGTCGATCGCGAAGAACATCCTCATGACCGAGGCGATCGTTGCCGAGCCGCCGGAGAAGAACCCGGCTATGGCCGGAATGCCGGGCGGTATGCCCGACATGATGTGACCGCAGCTTGCGCTGCCGTCCAGCTGGAGCGAGGGCCCCGCGGTGCGGGGCCCTCGCTCTTTTGCGGCACGATTGGGGGAATGGACGCTCGACGCCTGACGGTCTGTGCGCTGAACGCCGCGTGTTACGCGATCGACGAAGTTGCGTACCGGCCGGCGGTCGTTCGCCTGACCGAACGCCTGCCCCGCTGGTGGCGATGCGAGCTCGGCCGGCTCGCTGCATGGCTCGATGAGCGATGGGACACGGGCGTCTGGGGCGAGTTCGCAGGTCCAGGCGGCGCGTGTGATGCCTGCGGCCGGCGCGCCGCGTGGCTGGATCTCGGCGGCATCGATCCTGACGATCCCGACTCGGAAGACTTTCTGGCCCGGCACCGCATAGTGCTGTGCGGTTGGTGTGATCTCGATCCCGCGTGGTTCCCCATCGAGGACGCAGAGACGCTCCGTGCTGCGCTTGCGGGGGCGCGTGCCAGAAGTGTCTCGTGGCGCTGGGGCGTTCCCGCCCCGTAGTCGCCGAAAAGCGAAACGGCGCGTAAGTCGCGCCGTTTCAGAGGGGTAAAGGGCAGGTATGTGCCTCTGTTATCGCCCGTTAGGCCGGCTTCTCAAACCTCGTTCGAGTGATTCGAGGGAGCTCCTCGAACAAGGACCGCCCTGTGTACGCGCTAATCGAGACAACGGCCGGCGGCGAGCGCGGCTCTCGGCCTGCGCAACCCGCGGTGACCGTCGGGCAAGGCGAGCGAAGCGGGAAGCCGTCGGTGGAGGGCGCCGGCGGCCATCGGGTCGAGAGTCCGCGGCGTTTGAGAGTCCGTCCCGTCTGTCCTTCAACAGACCGGGCCGTCCGCGGCGCAGCTCCACGACTGAGGGACCTGTACCGCCCCGTTGCGGTTTTCCTGCCCCGTGTGCACGAGCAAGGGCGACCCCACCGGCCGCCCTTGCTCACATGAAGGGTCGCGTTACGCGCTATGGCCCGAGTTCGACGCCCGCGCCGTAGATGTTTTGGTCGAGACCTCCCGCGTTTCCGCAGTTGTCGCCCGTGAAGGGCTGGTCGCGGCGTGAGAGCGGAAGCCACTCCGGCCCGAGACCCTGCGACTGCGATTCCTCGCCGAGGTCCTTCCGGCACTGGCGCACGTCGAAGTTGTCGTCGAACCCGTCCTCCGCGAGCTCACGCTCGTCGTCTCCCTCGACGACGTCGCGGTTGTCCGTCCACCCCATGTACGCGAACTCCGAGCCGTCTGCGCGGCTAGCGATCGAGACCCAGTTGTAATCGCCGTGGAAGGGGACGTTCCGGCTGCCGAACATCTCGTACTGCGACTGGTGTCCAACCTCGGACACCTTCTGCGATGCACCAAACGCGAGCGGCGTCGCGTTCGCGAGCGAGGCGAAGTAGGAGTTGACGATCTCCTCCCGTCCGGACGAGATTGCTCGGTTTTCATTCTCGAATCGGACGTACCTGTTTCCGATCGGGAACTGCACGGAGTACTCCTCGTCCGTCCGGTTGTCCTGCCAGACGACGCCCAGCTTGCCCGCCCAGGCGTCGATGTCCGGCAAGAACTGGTGTCCCTCATCATCGGCATCGTCGACCGCCATCGGCGCGCTCCACCTGCCGCCGTTGTTGAGCGTTCGGATCACGTAGACCTTCGACTGGCCGACCCGTCCTCCGCCGGCCGAGAAGTAGGACGTGTCGCTCGCCTCGATCGAGTTCGGATCGACCTCGTTGTACGCGAGGTAGACGCCTGGGAGCGCGCCGCTCTGGTCGGCGGTTACGCGCGGCTCGAGCGGCACGCGGTGGAAGACGAAGTCCGACGGGCACAGGAACGGCCCGTCGCCGCACTGGCGACTGGTGTCGAACGGCGCATACGGCACGATCGTGCGGATCAGCTCGGCGCGGCTGAAGCTCTGGCCGCCGTTCGCCGAGCGGGCGAACGCCAGCCCGTTGAACGACTTCGCGCCCGGGTCGTCGAACGTCCGGAACGTGACGTAGACGTCCCCGTCGCTCTCGATCGCGATGTCGCAGCCCTGGACCGAGCGAACGTCCTTGGACCGCGAGATGGAGATCGGTTGAGAGAACGTGGCGCCGTGATTGCGCGAGTAGCTGAAGTACACCTTGTTCTGGCCGAAGCCGGTGAAGCGCGACCAGCACACGTACACGTTGCCGTCGTTCGCTCCCTCCGTGCGGTCGACCTCGAGCATCGGCTTGTCCTGGAAGATCCCCTGGAAGTTGCGCGAAGGCGTGCCCTTGCCGACCACGACCGTGCGCAGGTAGTCGACGGGCAGCGCGCCGGACGGGGCCGTGCCGTACGTCGCGACGTAGACGTCCCCGTTCGTAGCGCCCACCCGGTTGAAGGCGATTCCGCCGACGAAGAGGTTGCCCGCCCGGTCGAACGCGGCGACCGGGTCGCCGGCATCCGTGTGCTTGCCGAACAGCGGCGAGTCCGTGCCCTCCCTGGACGTGTCCTGCGGGTAGCCGGGGACGAGCGAGCTCGTCCATGTGGCGCCGCCGTCGGTCGAAAACCCGAATCCCTGCCAGCCGGCGCCGAGGTCGGTGAGGCAGTAGTCGTTCCAGCCGGCGTAGACGTGCATCGGATTCGTCGGATCGACGACGGTATACGGCTCGTTGCCCTGCCGGCGGTGGCCGCCGTCGTTCGCGTCGGCGTCGCCGGTGGCCGTGTCTGGATTGACGTTCGGGTAATCCGTCGCGTTGCTGTTGCAGTGCCCGATGCCCGTGTCCGATCCGCCGTCGTGGCGGACGTACGGAATGTCTTCGCCGGTGACCTGGTCGTCCGCGGCCGCGATGCCAGCGACGGCAAGCGTCCCGACCACGCAACCGAGCACGACAAGCGTAAGCCGTCTCAATGGAACCCCTTCCTTCTTCTGTAAGTGCCCCTTCAACGACAGCCTTACCCCGGCTTTCTCAGCTCAAACCGAGGTCTGCTCGTCATGGCGTAAACGCCTGGGAAGGAACCACCAGAAATCAGGGTTCGCGCCCTCTAGAACTGGTAGCGCTCTTCCTTCCAGTAGTCGGCGTCGTTGTGGTAGCCGTAGCGCTCCCAGAAGCCGGGCTCGTCCGTAGCGCGCAGCTCCAGGCCGCGGAGCCACTTCGCGCTCTTCCAGAAGTAGCGGGACGGCACCACCAGGCGCAGCGGCCAGCCGTGCTCCGGCGTCAGCGGCTCGCCGTCGGCCTCCCACGCGATCAACGCGTGCTCGTCCTCGATGGCCGTGACGGGCACGTTCGACGTGAAGCCCTGCTCGGCGTGGGCGACGACGAAGCGGGCACTCGGCTTCGGCCGCACGAGCCTCGCCAACTCGCTCCAGTGCACGCCGCGGAATCGGGTGTCGAAGCGGCTCCAGCGGGTCACGCAGTGGATGTCGATCCGGATCTCCCGGCTCGGCAGCGCTTGAAGCTCGTCCCAGCGTAGCGCGAGCGGCTCCTCGACCTCGCCCCAGATGCGGAAGTCCCACATCGCGAGGTCGGTCCGGGGCACCGAGCCGGCGTGGAGCACCGGCCACTTCTCCGTCAGGTACTGCCCTGGTGGGAGGCGAGCGGGGTCGTATCCGGCGGCGCGCACCTTGTCCTCGGCCTTCGAGCGGAAGAGTGGCATCGCGTTTCTAGACTAGTGAGCGTGGATTCGGTTACCGGCTGGGCGCCGCGGCCGCGGGACTTCGTCGCCGTCTCCGGGCCTGACGCGGAGGACTTCCTCCAGCGGATGCTCTCGAACGACGTCGCAGCGCTCGAGCGGGGCGGTGCGCAGGATGCGCTGCTGCTCACACCCAAGGCGCGCGTGATCGCGCCGGTGCGCGTGTTACGGCGTGCCGCGGACGACTTTCTGCTGCTGACCGAGCCTGGGCTCGGCGAGACGCTGCGCGGTCAGCTGCTGCGCGCCCGCTTCGCGGCCAAGGTGGACGTTCGGCCAGAGGAGCACCGGTCTTTCGTCGTGCTGGGCGGGAGATCCGGAATGGAGATCGCCGACTACCCTGCGCCCGCGCGCGAGCTGCTCGACGCAGAGCCCGCGGGCGAGCGGCTCGCAGACGAAGTGCTGGAGCGACTGCGCATCGAGGCCCGCACACCCGCCTGGGGTCGCGAGCTCGACGATCGTGTGCTGCCGGCCGAGGCCGGGCTCGTGGACCGGGCGGTGAGCCTGACCAAGGGCTGTTACCCGGGCCAGGAGCCGATCGCCCGCCTCCACTACCGCGGGCATGCCAACCGCGGGCTACGGGTTCTCGAGATCGAGGGCGACGACCCGCCGGGCTACGACGCCGAAGTTCGGGCCGGGGACAGGACCGTCGGCAGGGTTACGAGCGCTGTCCTGACCAATGATGGTGTCGTTGCGCTCGGCTACGTGCGCACGGAAGTGCCTCAAGACGCTCTACTGAGCGTCGAGGGCCATCCTGCCCGCCTCGCATAACTCTTGCCGGATGCGACCGCTAAGACTGTCGCAGACCGTCGAATCCGCGCAAGAACGTCATGGTCGCGAAACGGCCGGTTCTTGCACCGCAGGGCTACACTAGGTCGCCCCGCGCCCGTAGCTCAGGGGATAGAGCGCTGCCCTGCGGAGGCAGAGGTCGCACGTTCGAATCGTGCCGGGCGCACTCATCCGCGCGGGGAATCGCCGGCTGCGCCGGCATGACGTTCCCGCGCGGATTTTGCCGCTTAGTGCTCCCGGCCGTAAGTTCGGTCGTGATCGGTTGAAGGGACCGGAGGGTTGGCGTCGAAGAGGGCGCCATGGCGAAGAGTCCTTTCGAGATCGTGCTGAGCAGGGAGGAGCGGGCGGAGCTTGAGCGGCGGGTGG